>JAWUXT010000169.1:0-20385 GCA_034111205.1 Paraglaciecola sp.
CAAATAGGTGGCGACAGCACGGCTGAGCTTCTGCGTAAAGCTAGATATGACGAAACCATCAAATCGGTTGTGTTATATGTCGACTCTCCAGGTGGCAGTGCTTTTGCTTCAGAAATTATTCGTCAAGAGGTTGAAAATTTACAAGCGGTAGGCAACCCTGTGGTTGCTGTAATGAGCACCTATGCAGCTTCTGGCGGGTATTGGATTTCTTCTGGTGCAGACAGAATAATTGCAGCGCCAAGCACTATTACCGGTTCGATAGGTATATTTGGCATGTTTTTGCCCTTTGAAAACACCCTAGATTATTTAGGTGTACATACCGATGGTGTCGGCACCACTGAATTTGCTGGTATGGGGATCACTAAAACACTTAATCCCAAGGTCGCGGCCATTATGCAAAGAGGCATCGAGCATGGCTACGATCAATTTATCTCACTGGTTGCCGATAAGCGCGATATGAGCAAAGACCAAGTAGACCAGATAGCCCAAGGACGTGTTTGGATTGGAGAAACCGCCCTAGAGTTAGGTTTAGTGGATGAATTAGGTTATTTAGATGACGGGGTGAAAGCTGCTGCTGAGTTAGCTAACTTGGAAACCTATGATACCCAATATATCAAAAAAACCTAGTCTAAAAGTGAATTGTTCTGGAAAGAATTATTCCAAAACGTCAGCGTTTCTTTTGAAGGTGCTTTTGAAGTAGAAAAATCCAGTACTATTTTAAGTCTCGTTAAAGAATTAACAGCGGACATTGAAGCAGTTGCAACACTGAATGATCCTAAAGGTGTTTACGCTTATTGCTTGGCTTGCGAGTTGTAAGAACTTTAACATCTCCATTATATCAGTCTAAAAGCTGAATAATAATGTCCCAATCATGTTTAACATGCTTGGGACATTTGCTTTGAGGCGAATGAAAAACTAGAGGTTTATACTCTGTGCAGCTCACATTTACTTCTTTGAAAATTAGTGGATGGAGTTTACTGCACGTAACAGGTTGTCTGAATGACTAAGAGGTTAAAAATTTGAGGGTTTCCTTCGCATTAGCATATGACAAATGGGAAGTACTTAAACGAGTTTCGATATATAAAAACCCAGACATCAAAATCTATTCCCTTACTACTCTTCCTTTAAAGCAGACAACAATTCCTTATCAAGACTTTTTGCCGACTCTTTAGCCTGAATTGCATACTTTTCTAAGGCAAAATCCTGTTTTGTTTGAGGCTGCCAGCTAGGTACTTCAAGTGGATAGTCTGCTTGGTCGCTGGCCACAAATACCATAATGCAATGACCCGTTTCGACCATTTTATTCTGTTTAGGATCACCAGCCACAATCCGAATATAAATGTGCATGCTGGTTTTGCCCGTATGTACTATTTGCGCATTAAGAGTCACCATCTGCCCTACCAAGATGGGGCGAATAAATCGAATTCCGCCAATAGATACTGTGACACAGTAATGCGCGCTCCACTGAGCGGCACAAGCATAACCGGCTTGATCCATCCACTTCATCACAACTCCGCCATGTACTTTTCCACCAAAGTTGACATCGGTAGGCTCAGCTAAAAAACGAAAATCTAAAGAGCGGCGTTGTTGTTGATCTTGCATTGTTATTCTCAAAAAGATTGGCATTAGCTGATTATTGTTTAAAATAGTTCTATTGTTAAAAACGTATCTTATGTGCAGACCATTTTTGTCATTCAATTCTCAACAATTAGTTATTCAAAAAGTTGAACAATGTATTCGCCATGCTTGTTCTTACTTTGAGCAAAACTTCAGGTTGCCAAAAATAACCTTTAACCAAAGGGGAAAAATTGCGGGTTGTGCTCGACTACAAACAAACGAGTTACGTTTTAACCCCGTTTTACTGTCTGACAATATTGATGCATTCTTAAAGGAGGTTGTTCCCCATGAAGTCTGCCATTTACTCGCCTATAAACTTTTTGGAAAAGTTCGCCCTCACGGTAAAGAGTGGCAAAGTCTAATGCTTGAGCTTTTTGGCGTAAAAGGGCAAACCTATCATCAGATGGATGTCAACAAAGTAGCAGGTAAAAGCTATACTTATCGATGTGGGTGTGGACCAATAGAGTTAGGTATAAGAAGGCATAATAAAGTGGTTAAAGGCCAACAAACTTACATTTGCAGAAAGTGTAAAGGCCCATTAAAGATCGCTCTATTCCTTTAACCCAACATTTTAGGTGCCACCACCTGAGGAGCCAGAGCTAGATGTGGCCACTATCGTACTTGACGCAGCAGCCTGTTGTGAGGCGATTTGATTAGAAATAGCGGCCGCTGAACTTTGATTTTCACTGGCGATGATACAAGCCCCGAAGCCGAATCCACTTAACCCATTTTCCCAAACAATCTCGCCTGTTTCGGCATTTAAGCAAAACAGATGCCCACCAGAATATGCAAAAACCTGATTATCTTCATAATAGACATTAGTCACGCTACTAGATGACTTTAACTTGCTTGACCACAGAATATCGCCTGTTGCTTTATCTAAGCAAACCGCTTTACCTTGTATGCCTATAAAGAGCCTTTTCATACAACAAAATTCCTTGTTTAGATAAGAATAATGTTAGAACCAACGTTTAGTAAACGCCTTATCTAATTCATCAAATGCTGTTTTTAACAGCCTAGCGAGTTCTTTATAATCAGGTTTAGCTTTGGGAGATTGTAATGCACAACCTTGCATTTGCATTTTGTGATGAATGTCTAAGTACCAGCTTTTCAATGCGGGAGGCAGAATTTGATTTGAACGATACCCCAACCATATCAATCCTTGCAAAGGAAGTGATAGGAAAAACACGCCAGTTGCCAAAGCTTGAGGTAGCTTGTCATAACCTTGTAAATTAATTAATGCAACAACCGTTAAGACGGCCAGAGCCGGCATTACTTTTATAGAAAATTTAGTTGCTGAAATAACTCTGCATTCAGGAAACATGCCGTATAACTGGTGTTGCATAGGCCATGTCTGCATATATTGCTGACCGTCTTTCACCATTGCTGTAATAGTTTGAGCCAACTTGGTTACTCCGTAATAAAGCTTAGGTCTATTCTAGCGACTAAACCACATATAAGCTAACATCCTAACGTTATATAAAATCAACTATCGATACCCAAAAATTACTCATGAAGTTATTATGAGTACTCGGTTATATTTGGTAGAAGAATTTTTTACTTATGGATCAGTATGTTCTCGTTCTTAATTGCGGTAGTTCATCTATTAAGTTTGCGATTATCGACCCCAAAACAGGGCTAGCTCCTCTACATGGCTTGGCAGAAAATATTGGCACAGCTTCTAGCAGGCTTAACTTTACTTACCGCAACCAACAACATAATGCAAAATTAGCAGACAATGCCGACCATCAACAAGCTTTAGCAGTAATTGCGAATACACTCAAACAGTTCTCTCATCTAGGCAAACAGATTGTTTCTGTAGGGCATAGAGTGGTGCATGGCGGTGAAAAGTTCACTCACTCAACCTTGATAAATGAGCAGGTTAAACAGGCCATTCAGCAAACATCGCTGATGGCGCCGTTACATAACCCAGCCAACTTGGCAGGTATCAGCAGTGCTCAAACCTCATTTCCGCATTTACCTCATGTTGCTGTCTTCGACACAGCCTTTTTTCAGACGATGCCTAAACATGCTTATCTGTATGCCCTGCCCTATGAGCTTTATCAACAACATAATATTAGGCGCTACGGTTTTCATGGAACCAGCCATTATTATGTAGCACACGAGGCGGCCAAAGCCCTTAAAAAAGCGTTAGAAAACTGTAACTTAATCACGGCACACCTTGGTAATGGATGCAGCATAGCCGCTATTAGGCAGGGTAAAGCCATTGACACAAGTTTAGGTTTCACTCCTTTAGAGGGTTTAGTGATGGGTACACGCTGCGGTGATATTGATCCTAGTTTACCTACGTACTTGATAGAACAACTAGGCTATTCGGCATCTAAGGTCAGCGAGTTGTTGAATAAAGCATCAGGCTTATTGGGTCTTTCAAAACTTAGTAATGATTGCAGGACGCTTGAACAACAAGCTAATGAAGGCAATCAACAGGCTAAACTGGCTCTCGATATATTTATCTATCGTTTGGTTAAATATATAGGCGCGTATTTAGCGGTTGTAGGCCCATTAGATGCTTTGGTTTTTACCGGCGGTATTGGTGAAAACTCTGCCTACATTAGGGAAAATACAATTAATCAGTTACAGCATCTTGGGTTAGAGCTTAATGCGGATAAAAATCAAGAAATGCGTTTCGGCCAGTCTGGACTCATTAGTCATACCGGTTCAAAACCAATCTTTGCCATTGCCACTAATGAAGAATGGGTGATTGCCAAAGATGCCATGTTATATGTTCATTAGGGGATCACAATGCCACGTCGAATAATGTTGATACCAGTAGGCACCAATGTGGGTTTAACCAGCGTTAGCCTTGGTTTGGTTAGGGTCATGCAGCAGCAGGGCCTAAAAATTAACTTTTTCAAACCTGTTGGCCAGCCGAGGCAAGGAGACAGCGAAGCAGAAAAGTCTACAACTATAGCGACTAACATTGGATTATTAAAACCAGCTAAGCCTTTGTCCACAGCGTATGTTGAAAAAATGATCAGCCAAGACAAAATCGATATTTTGTTAGAGGAAATTATTGCACTGTTTGAACAACATGCTGATAAAGAAGATATTGCCATCATCGAAGGTTTAGTGTCCACCCAAAGTCATCCCTATGCTGTGCGTTTGAACAGGCAGATTTGTAACGCTTTAGATGCGCAGATTGTATTGGTCAGTGCACCCGGGAGTTTGATGTTAAATCAACTGAATGACAAACTAGAAATTGTGGCTGACAGTTATGGTGGCCATAAAGGTAAAAAAGTTATCGGTTGTATATTCAATAAAGTTAACGCCCCCATTGATGATAAAGGCCGGCTAAGCAGCGAATTGATGGAAAATCATGACGACAGCCAAACAGCTGATGTCATAAAGACACTATCCACATTGCCTATCTTCTCAAAATATTTTGCTTTACTAGGCTCTGTTCCTTGGAGCTTTGAGCTTATCGCCCCACGAGTCATCGATGTATGTAAACACCTAAATGCGCAGCTATTAAACGAGGGGGATTACCAGCACAGACGGCTGCGAAGTGTACATTTTTGTGCTCGCGAAATCCATAATATGGTATCCATTCTTAAACCCGGCGCTTTGTTAGTATTGTCCGGTGATAGAAGTGACGTATTAGTTTCTTCCTGTTTGGCCGCACAAAATGGTACCAAAATAGGCGCCCTGTTATTGACGGGAGGATATCAACCCGACCCACGTATTTGGGAGCTTTGTTCCCAAGCGTTAGAAACCGGTTTACCTGTTTTACTGACCCAAGAAAATACCTGGCAAACATCGCTCAATTTACATATGTTCAATCAAGAAGTTCCGGCCGACGATGAACAACGCATCAATCGCGTGATGGATCACACTGCGGCATGTATCGATTCTGATTGGGTAGCGTCAATCTCAAAGGACTCAAATAGAGCCTTAAGGCTTTCTCCTTCAGCATTTCGCTATAAATTAACCCAACTGGCGCAGCAAGCTAACAAAACGGTGGTACTGCCTGAAGGCGAAGAGCCAAGAACCATCAACGCCGCCGCCATTTGTGCCCAAAGAAATATCGCGAAGTGCATTTTGCTTGGCAATAAAATCGAGATATTAAGAGTTGCCCAACAACAAGGCGTGCTGTTACCCGATTCAGTCAACATTATACAACCTGAAGATATCCGCAGTCAGCATGTAAAACCGATGCTTGAGTTACGCAAACACAAAGGTTTGACAGCGGTAGTAGCTAAAGAGCTTTTACTCGATAACGTGGTGTTAGGTACCATGATGTTGCAGCAAAATCATGTAGATGGATTGGTCTCAGGTGCGGTGCATACCACAGCCAATACTATTCGCCCTGCGCTACAATTAATCAAAACAGCTCCAGGTGCCTCTTTAGTTTCCTCAATATTTTTTATGTTATTGCCAGAGCAAGTATTAGTGTATGGCGATTGTGCTATAAACCCCGACCCAAATGCTGAACAATTAGCTGATATTGCGATTCAATCAGCCGACTCAGCTGCTGCTTTTGGTATTGACCCCAAAGTGGCCATGATCAGTTACAGTACGGGTGATTCGGGTACCGGCACAGATGTTGAAAAAGTCAAATTGGCCACTAAAATAGCGCAACAGAAACGTCCTGATTTGTTAATAGATGGTCCTTTGCAATATGATGCGGCGGTGATGGAAAGTGTTGCTAAGAACAAAGCACCTAAAAGCAAAGTAGCAGGTCATGCCACCGTGTTTATTTTTCCAGATCTGAATACAGGCAACACAACGTATAAGGCGGTGCAACGTAGCGCTAATTTGGTCAGCATTGGGCCAATGTTACAAGGTATGGGCAAACCTGTTAACGATTTAAGCCGCGGCGCACTGGTAGATGATATTGTGTTCACTATTGCGTTGACAGCAATTCAGGCAACACAGTGAAAATAATGTATTAACTATAATTTAGTTACGCTCAGGATGTTGAAAGCGCACGACATGCCCACATGTTAAGCCAGCATAAATAATTGAAAATTTAAGTCATCTAAAATGGCTGTTAAAAAATATCTGGAGAGTTAAATGTCTGAAGTAAGACACGTTAAGCTACTAATTTTGGGCTCTGGCCCTGCTGGTTACTCAGCAGCAGTATACGCTGCACGCGCAAACCTGAATCCTGTTTTATTAACGGGAATTCAGCAAGGTGGACAATTAACCACGACAACTGAAGTAGAAAACTGGCCAGGCGACCCAGAAGGCTTAACAGGTCCTGATTTAATGGACCGTATGCAAAAGCATGCTGAAAAGTTTGATACTGAGATTATTTTTGATCATATCAACAAGACTGATTTATCTAAGCGACCTTTTACATTAACTGGTGATCAGGCAACTTATACCTGTGATGCCTTGATTATCTGTACTGGTGCCTCTGCTAAATATCTCGGTATGGAGTCAGAGACAGCCTTTATGGGTAAAGGCGTATCAGCCTGTGCAACCTGTGATGGATTCTTCTACCGTAACCAGAAAGTAGCTGTAGTGGGCGGAGGTAATACAGCAGTTGAAGAAGCTCTGTATTTATCGAATATTGCCTCTGAAGTACATGTTATTCATAGACGTGATTCATTCCGCAGTGAAAAAATACTGGCTGACCGATTAATGGAAAAAGCCAAAAATGGCAATGTCACATTGCACTTAGACCGTCAATTAGACGAAGTGTTAGGTGATCAGATGGGTGTAACTGGCATTCGTATTAAAGACACAAACTCTGATGCCACAGAAGATCTGGGTTTGATGGGGGTCTTTATTGCAATCGGCCACCAACCGAATACAGGTATCTTTGAAGGTGAGTTAGATATGAAAGACGGCTATATCACAGTGCAAAGCGGCACCCAGGGTAATGCTACCCAGACCAGTGTTGAAGGTGTTTTCGCTGCAGGTGATGTAAGCGATCATATATATCGTCAAGCTATTACCTCTGCTGGTACGGGTTGTATGGCAGCTTTGGATGCTGAAAAATTCTTAGACGCTCAAGAATAACGATTAAGTAGAATACAAAGGCCTCAACTTGAGGCCTTTGTTTATTCACTCTTGGCATAACAGACAACAATGATATTTCTATGCTAACGCTGACTAAGCTAGACCAACAACTTATATTCCCCCCAGCAGACATGGCTCATACCGATCCTAATGGCTTGTTAGCATTTGCTGGAGATTTGAGCGCCGAACGTTTGCTTTTAGCCTATTCATCGGGAATATTTCCTTGGTTTAGTCAAGGTGAACCTATTATGTGGTGGTCCCCAAATCCACGAGGCATATTGCCCTTAGATAATTTCAAGTGCAGTAAAAGTCTAAAAAAGTTTGCTCGAAACTGCGATTATCACATCACCATTAATACCGCGTTTAACCAAGTCATAGACATTTGCGCCACTATCCCTAGAAACGATTCTGGCACTTGGATAACTGATGACATGCTTAATGCCTACAAACACCTACATCAGCTTGGTCATGCACACTCTGTTGAAGTATGGAGCGAAGATGTTTTAGTGGGTGGCTTATACGGCATAATAGTGGGTAAAGTATTTTGCGGTGAGTCGATGTTTCATAAAGCCACTAATGCCTCCAAATTAGCGATGTTATCTTTAGTTGAATTACTGAAATCCCAAGCAGCAGAATTTATTGACTGTCAGATGCAAAATCCTCACTTAGCCAGTTTAGGGTGTATTGAAGTACCAAGGAGTCAATTTTTATCGATGTTGGCAGAGCAAAGCCAGCAAACATTTGAATACGACGTTTGGCAGCCTCAAACACTTAACATCACGCAATGGTTATAATTTTATGGGCATGAAATTCGGCATATCTACACCCTTTACTTGTAGCTATCTACCAGAGCAAGATGAGCGCCTATTGATTTTTATGAGTGATACGGAGCCGACTATCACTGAATATGACCTTTTAATTGGTGCCGGCTTCAGGCGCAGTGGAACACAAGTGTACCGACCACATTGTGGCTCGTGTAACGCCTGTGAGTCTATTCGCCTTCCAGTTAATATGTTTACACCATCTAAAAGTCAAAAACGCACCATGAAGCGCAATCAGGATTTGGTGGTACGTATTAGTAATAGTGACAAGCCAGAATACTATCCATTGTACGAGTCATACATCAATCAACGTCATGCAGATGGAAGCATGTTCCCTGCGACCAAAGAGCAATATCAAGGATTTATCCTAAGCCCTTGGAACAAAGCTTTGTTTATTGAAATTTACGCAACTGACGAACACGCACATCAAGAACTTATTGGAGTCGCTGTAACTGATAACCTTGCATCTTCTTTGTCGGCTTTATACACGTTTTTCAAGCCCGAAGAACAACATCGGTCGTTAGGAAACTTTGCTATTTTGCAACAAATTGAACTTGCTAGGTCACTTAATAAGACTTTTTTATATTTGGGATATCAAATAGATACCTGTCAAAAAATGAGCTATAAACAGAATTTTTTACCACATGAGCGTTTTTTTGACGATAAATGGCAACTAATTGCAAAAAAAGCTGGGTAAAGCTTTACACTCGCCAGCTTATTCGGCAAAATCTGCGCGGCATTTTTAGACACTTATTTTATTGATTAGAGGTAACAGAGTTAGATGGCGAAAGAAGATTGTATTGAAATGGAAGGCACTGTGTTGGATACCCTTCCAAATACTATGTTTCGTGTTGAATTGGAAAATGGTCATGTTGTTACTGCCCATATTTCAGGTAAAATGCGTAAAAACTATATTCGTATTTTAACTGGCGACAAAGTCACAGTAGAACTTACGCCCTATGACCTATCCAAAGGTCGCATTATTTATCGCGCAAGATAATAATTATCATTTTATCTTTGGGTTGATGAGGTAAATTACTTAGCTCAACTTTAGATTTTTAGAGATACAAAAAAACCGATATTGTAAAATATCGGTTTTTTTATGTCTGGCTATTTAACGTTAAAATACTATTAACGTTAAAAAGGCTAAGAGTTAAGTACTTCTGTTTTTTCTTTGCTGTCAGTGAAAAATTTGAAAGTTAATTCGTCATCTTTCAAGCCAATTTTGACACTGCCCCCCTGACTCAAACGTCCAAATAATAACTCGTGAGCTAATTCTTTCTTAACATGCTGCTGGATAACACGAGCCATAGGACGTGCGCCCATGTTTTTATCATAACCTTTATCAGCTAGCCAATCCCGAGCTTGGTTGGTGACTTCTAATGACACGCCTTTGTTATCAAGCTGCACTTGCAGTTCAACAATAAATTTATCTACAACTTGTAAAATTACGTCTCTGCCAAGGTGGTTAAACCAGACAGTTGCATCTAGCCTGTTTCTGAATTCAGGTGTGAAAATTTTCTTTATTTCAGACATGGCATCATGGCTATGGTCCTGCTGTTTAAAGCCAATAGAGTTACGAATGGTTTCTTGTACACCCGCATTAGTCGTCATGACTAACACCACGTTTCTGAAGTCTACCTTGCGGCCGTTATTATCGGTTAATGTACCGTGGTCCATAACTTGTAATAATATGTTGTAGATATCACTGTGTGCTTTCTCTACTTCATCCAGCAAGATCACTGAATAAGGGTTTTTAATGACCGCGTCAGTTAATAGCCCGCCTTGGTCGAAGCCTACATATCCTGGAGGTGCGCCAATCAAACGACTTACCGCGTGACGCTCCATATACTCAGACATATCGAATCGCAATAACTCAACACCCATCACCTTAGCTAGCTGAGCGGTGACTTCCGTTTTACCCACACCAGTAGGCCCAGCAAACAGGAAGTTACCAATAGGTTTAGTTTCGTTGCCTAAACCAGAGCGTGACAAGCGAATAGCATCCGTTAAGGTGTCTATGGCCTGATCCTGACCAAATACCACCAATTTCAAGTCTCGGTCTAAATGTTTCAGTACTTGCTTATCAGAAGCCGATACAGACTTTTCTGGAATCCGCGCAATCTTAGAAATGATCAGCTCAATATCACTGACACCAATGGTCTTTTTACGCTTAGAGGCAGGCAACAAACGTTGACTTGCACCCGCTTCATCAATCACATCAATAGCTTTATCGGGCAAATGACGTTCATTGATATACTTAGCCGATAACTCAGCAGCAGCTCGAATAGCTTTATGCGTAAAACGCACACTGTGATGAGCTTCATAACGAGATTTTAATCCCATCAAAATTTTAGTGGTATCGCTAACAGTAGGCTCTATCACATCGACTTTTTGGAAACGACGAGCTAAGGCGCGATCTTTTTCGAAAATACCTTGATATTCTTGATAGGTCGTTGACCCCATGCAGCGTAATTCGCCACTACTGAGCTTGGGTTTAAGCAAGTTCGAAGCATCCATCACACCACCCGAAGCTGCACCTGCACCAATAATGGTATGAATTTCATCAATAAACAAAATCGCGTCAGGTTGAGCTGCTAACTCTTTCAATATGCCTTTAAGACGTTTTTCAAAATCACCGCGATATTTAGTACCCGCTAATAAGGCCCCCATATCCAATGAAAAAACAGTTGCCTCAGAAATCACCTCTGGCACTTCATTATTCACTATGCGATAAGCCAAACCTTCGGCGATAGCGGTTTTGCCGACACCGGCTTCACCTACCAATAAAGGGTTATTTTTGCGACGACGACATAATATTTGAATACTACGCTCTAATTCACTATCACGACCGATCAGCGGATCGATTTTGCCGTCTTTGGCACTTTGATTAAGATTGGTGCAGTATTTATCCAGCATGGACTCGGCTTCTTCTTGCTCGCTGGTTTCCTCTTCACTTTCTCTGTGCGCCGGAGATTCATCATCAATTTTAGAAACACCATGTGAAATATAATTCACTACGTCCAAACGTGTCACGTCAGATTTTTTTAGTATATAAACGGCTTGAGACTCTTGTTCACTGAAAATTGCTACCAATACATTAGCGCCAGTGACTTCCTCTTTACCTGATGACTGAACGTGAAAAACCGCACGTTGCAACACACGTTGAAAGCCAAGTGTGGGCTGAGTTTCTCGCTCATTACCCTGCTCGTCTAACAACAGAGGAGTGGTATCTTTAACAAAATCAGTAAGTTCTTGCTTAATGGACTCAATATTGGCACCACAAGCCTTTAACGCATCTTTAGCTGCATTATTATCTAGCAAGGCAAGTAAGAGATGCTCAACCGTCATAAACTCATGACGATGCTCTCTGGCAAAAATGAACGCTTCATTTAGCGTCTGCTCTAAATCTTTATTTAACATAAGAATGCCCTCTGACTACTAGCCTATTCGAAGATGATACGTTTCTCAATCCAAACATCACGCTTGCTCCATGGTACACATGAGTGGATGTTGGTGCTCTTTAGCATATCGACTAACTTGCATCACCTTAGTTTCTGCAATTTCTGCAGTATATGTGCCACAAACAGCCCTACCGTGGTAGTGAACTGTAAGCATTATTTGTTGTGCTTTTTCGCCATCCACATTGAAAAATCGCATGAGCACGTCAATTACAAAGTCCATCGGTGTGTAATCATCGTTATTCAATAACACTTTGTACATGGGTGGCGGTGCGGCTTTTTTCTTTACCGCGTCAATGTCTTTAAGACGCTCAATATCGATGATGTTATCTTTACTCATATTTCAACTATTTACCCGTAACTAAGGGAATCCCCATTTGATGTAAGTCAACTTTTTACTTAAAACTTTGCCAATTATCAAATTCATCTTGACAAAAAGAGGTTAAAAAAACTACATTTTAATTAGACGGTTGTATTGAGTAGTTATCACGTCTTTCCCTAGTCATTAGTGTGGGGGCAAAGTTGTATTAGTTCAAGGGATTAAAAGGAAGCAGAAGTATGGCAATCGGAAAAGTGAAATGGTTCAATAATGCTAAGGGTTTTGGCTTTATTGTGCCCGATGATGGCGGCGATGATATCTTCGCACATTATTCTACAATACAGATGGAGGGCTACCGCTCTCTCAAAGCAGGCCAAGAAGTTAAATTTGAAGTCCAGCAAGGCCCTAAGGGGTTACATGCAGAGAATATTGATTTCAATGGTGAGCCTGAAAGATAATTTTTTATCTAAATAAAAAAAAGCAGACATTAATGTCTGCTTTTTTGTTTGCACTGAAATAACCAGCCTTATACTGAAAACATCTATTAACTAGCTGTTAGAATATCGTTCAATATAGCACTTGGGCACATTGCTTTAGTCAATAAAGCATCATTTGGATAGTAGTAACCACCAATGTCTACGGCCTTGCCTTGGGTCGCATCAATTTCTGCCATGATTTTGCTTTCGTTAGCAGACAAAGTTTCGAATAAAGGTTTAAATTTCGTAATCAGCTCCAAATCATCAGTCTGATTAACCAACGCCTCTGCCCAATACATAGCTAAGTAAAAATGACTACCTCGGTTATCCAATTGACCCGCTTTACGAAGTGGTGATTTACCTTCGGTCAGCAGTTTTTCTGTCGCATGATCCAAGGCTATGGCCAAAACATTTGCTTTGCTGTTGTCAGTTTTGATAGCTAAGTCTTCAAGCGATACCGCTAAGGCTAGAAATTCTCCAAGTGAATCCCAACGCAAATGGCCTTCTTCAACAAATTGCTGAACATGCTTAGGTGCAGAACCTCCGGCTCCTGTTTCGAACAAACCACCACCCGCCATAAGAGGAACAATAGACAGCATTTTAGCGCTGGTACCCAACTCTAGAATAGGAAACAAATCAGTTAGGTAATCACGTAACACGTTGCCCGTTACCGAAATTGTATCTAGGCCACGTATGGCACGTTCCATTGTGAAACGCATGGCGCGAACGGGAGACATAATAGATATATCTAAACCCGTAGTATCGTGCGCTTTAAGATATTCAGTCACTTTTAAAATCATTTGTGCAGCGGGAGCGCTTTCGTCATCCAACCAAAATACGGTTGGCATCCCAGACTGACGAGCTCGATTAACAGCCAATTTAACCCAATCACGAATGGGCGCATCTTTGGCCTGACACATTCTCCAGATATCACCTTCTTCAACAGCATGCTCGATTAAAACAGCACCATCTTGGTCGATTACCTGAACTTTACCGTCACCGGTCATCTCAAATGTTTTATCGTGCGAGCCATACTCTTCGGCTTTTTGCGCCATTAAACCAACGTTCGGTACAGTGCCCATTGTGGTTGGATCAAATGCACCATGAGTTTTACAGAAGTTAATTGTTTCTTGATAAATTGTAGCATAAGTGCTTTCAGGTATTACCGCTTTAGTATCGTGTAATTTGCCATCTGGGCCCCACATTTTACCCGAACTTCTGATCATCGCTGGCATAGATGCATCAACGATTACGTCACTCGGTACGTGAAGATTAGAAATACCTTTATCTGAGTTAACCATGGCAATAGGAGGACGATCAGCATAACAAGCATTGATGTCATGCTCGATTTCGGCTCTTTGCGACTGTGGCAAAGTCGATATTTTATCGTACACGCTGCCTAAACCGTTATTTGGGTTAACGCCTAGTTCATCAAACAAAGTTTGGTATTTATCAAACAAATCTTTATAAAATACTTTTACACAGTGACCAAAAACGATTGGATGAGACACTTTCATCATGGTCGCTTTTACGTGCAACGAAAATAAAACCCCAGTTTGTCTAGCATCTTCAATTTGTTCTTCAAAGAATTCACATAAAGCTTTTTTGCTCATGCACATGCCATCAATCACTTCACCTGCTAGCAACTCTACTTTTGGTTTAAGTACTGTGACATTCCCAGACTTATCAGTAAATTCGATATTTACATAACCTGCTTTAGTCACAGTCACCGACTTTTCGCCAGAATAAAAATCCCCTTCACGCATATGTGCTACGTGAGTTTGAGAAGCTTGACTCCAAGCTCCCATTGAATGTGGGTTACGCTTAGCATAATTTTTAACTGCAACAGGTGCACGTCGATCGGAATTACCTTCACGTAATACTGGATTTACAGCACTACCGAGTACTTTTTCGTAACGGGCTAAAATGTCTTGCTCAGCATCAGATTGAGGATCTTCAGGAAACTCAGGTAAAGCAAAGCCGTTGCCTTGTAATTCTTTAATGGCGACTCTCAACTGAGGAATAGAAGCACTTACGTTGGGCAGTTTTATGATGTTAGTTGATGCTTCTTGAGTCAAAGCACCTAATTCAGCTAAAGCATCTGGCACTTGTTGGTCTGCTGGAAGAAGATCGCCAAATACAGACAAGATACGTGCTGCTAATGAAATATCAGTTAATTCAACTTCAATCCCCGCACTTGAAGTAAATTTGCGAATAATAGGAAGCAGTGAATAAGTAGCAAGTGCCGGCGCTTCGTCCGTTTTAGTGTATATAATCTTTGACTTGGAAATCGTCATTATAAGCCTCATGTTAATGGCAAAGCACTTACAACCCATAATTTGCGCGTTTAAAAACTAGCAAAATCATAAATTTATGAATTATGAATTGGTGTTTTGTACCGAAATTAAAAAATGTCTGTTTTGATCTATTCTAAACAGATCTTAGTCAAACAGACAGTATAAGATATATGGTCTGATCAATTAAGTACAAGTTTTGCTTGCAAAATTTCTGCTGTAAATCACACTTTCACTCAATAATGTTTACCAATTAATCAATTTTTGGTCTCACTCAGAAATTAACAGTAGTTAAAAATGTCAAATCAGTCTTACTTACGTTCCAAAAAATCCGCACTTAAACCTACAACTACTGCTGTTACAAAAATACGTATTGTATTGTTTAACAAACCGTTTGATGTTCTAACGCAGTTTACAGATCAAGCAGGACGACAAACCCTTAAAGATTTCATTCCTATACCAGAGGTATATGCTGCTGGTCGTTTAGATAAAGATAGCGAAGGGTTGTTGGTGTTAACCAATGACGGCAAGTTACAAAACAAACTCGCCTCACCTAAACACAAAACAGCTAAAACTTATTGGGTACAGGTAGAGGGGATTCCTCAGCAGCAAGATATACAGCAACTATGCCAAGGGATTAACTTAAAAGACGGCATGACAATGCCCGCCGAGGTGAAGATAATCGACGAGCCGGACTTATGGGATCGAAATCCGCCAGTGCGCTTTAGGCAAAATAAGCCGACTAGTTGGTTATCTATTACGATTTCTGAGGGGCGAAATCGACAGGTTAGACGCATGACAGCGCATGTTGGTTTTCCTACTTTAAGGTTAATTCGTTATAGCGTGGGTGATTGGAGTATTGATGGGATTAGGAATGGGGAGTATGTGGAAGTTTGATTATTTTAGAATCTCACGTTTGCATGTGAGATTCTAAAACGAGAGAAAGCATACGCTGCGCTTACTGGCATCCCGCGCGGCGTCCGCCTGCCTTTTTTCACACAGAATCCCTTCTGAATGCCTTACTTTTTGCCTACAGCAGCATAAATTAAGCAAAAAGTGCCGCTCGAGGGCAATGCTCTTCATCCAGTTATTTTGTGAATTAAGCAGGTCGTTTGCACTTGCTCCAGGCAAGCGGAAGCCGCCTTCAACAAACTCAATTAGTATCCCTGCTATTTGCCCTGCTGAATTCACAAAATAGCCGGGGAGCATTGAGTCGAGGGTAAGTAAAAAACATCGGCTTCGCCGACTAAGAAATTAGACAACTATTAGTTTGTTAAAATAGCTGTCTCTGTAATTGTTTTTTGAAACATTAAAAAGCGGAGCCACTAAAGAAAATGAAACTTGACGAAGCCTGTATAATTCCGAGTAATACCTTGATTTAATTATTGATTTATTACAATGACCATCTATGTAATTCTTTTAACTACGGTTATAAATGGGGATTACCATTATATTTATAAGAGTATCTATGAAAGTTGATTTTATAATCTTTATTCGACTAAGTGTTTTGACTACGCTAGCCTTCTTTTCCACTCTTGTTGCTGCCGAATCGGCAACGTCTTCTTTTATTGCAATAGGGGATTTACCCTATAATCAGAAACAAAGAACAATTTTGTACGAAGGCATAATCCCCTCTTTACATAAGATTAATCCTCCTTTCGTTATACATTTCGGTGATTTTAAAACTAGTAGCATGCCTTGCAACAACAAGGTGTATTCCGATCACTTGCATTTCCTAAACACTTTGGCACAAGGACCTGTATTTTATACTCCAGGGGACAATGAATGGACTGATTGTGATGCAGTAGAACCTAAAAAACACAAATATTCTGAATTAGAAAGGCTAAAAAAACTCAGAGAAATACTGTTCAGCCAGCCACCAAAAGGCGCATCAAACCTGAAGTGGAAATCACAACAATTTTATCCTGAAAATCAACGCTGGGAACATGAATCTGTTCTATATAGTACTTTACACATTGTAGGTACAGGCAATGGGCGGCAGAAAATTTTCGTAGATGATAGAGAACTTGCTATTAAAGAAGTTGATTTGAGAGACAACGCAAACATAAATTGGCTAAAACAGGCTTTTTCTGAACAAAAACAAAACAAGCTGTCTGCAATGGTAATTGTTTTTCATGGAGATATAACCCAGACAATTCCTTGTGAGACCAAAAATTGTGATCCTTTTATACGATATAAAAAGACTTTGTTAAATCTAGCAGCACTTACAAGTGTGCCAATACTCCTTATTCATGGAGATACCAAACCCTATTGCATACAGGAAAATTTTTTAGGATTAGATAAAGTTTGGCGTCTAAATGCTCCTGGTGACTTCAGCTTGATTGATGCTGTAAGAGTAAAAGTGACACCTAGCAATGATAAAGAACCTTTTTATATTCGCTCTATTATAAAGGACTTAGCACCAGAAATTTGTGAACGTTAGAATGCTAGTGCCACACTCATTGTAAATATTGCCAAGTAAGGTCAGAAATTTCTGATTAAATAACAATTAAATCAATGCATTACTAGAAACTCAACCAATGGAATTTTGAAGTCGTAAACGCAGCTGCGGAGTCACCAAGTCGTTTGTTATTGCAGCCGATGCATTTTTCAATACGATCAGGGCAATACTGCTGTGACAAGGTTACCTCTTAACACTCAGCTAAGGGGCAAGCATCGATGGGGTCAGATACAAGATCACTTTGATTTTTAAGTGGCATATTCTACAACTTTAAATACTGGAAAGTAGTGGCGAAGCCACCAAATTCGTAGTCGGCGAAGCCAATGCTTTTGATCTACCCTCGCATTTATGTTCGCCAATTATTTTTGATATTTAGTAGGCCAATTTGCAGGGATGTAAATTGAGTCACAGAGTGCCGGGAGAAAATTGTGACGGCCTGCTAAATATCAAAATAATTGGATGAAGAACATAGTTTGGTGAGCGGCCCTTTTTGTTTACTTTTTGTTTACTTTTTGTTTGCTTTTTGCGGCTGTAGGTAAAAAGTAAATCGTTTGGCAAGGATGCCAATCGAAAAACTGCATGGATGCAGGTAAGCGTCAGCGTATGCTCTAGCTAATGTAACAAACCAGTAGCATCGCTGAACACAGGTCCGGAGGCTAACGTGATGATTTTCAGAGCGCTTGATTTTACTGTTTAACTTAAACTTTTTCCTGAGGCTGCTTAACACTTATTGAAAAATAATTAACAACAAATTGAACTTATGTTGTTACTTCCTCTCTGATTATATAGTTTTTATGTGTGTTCTCTTTTTAAGCCTGATTTTTATCAGGCTTTTTTTTTGCATGTTATACGTATTAACAGTACCTCCTGAATTAGGATTAGAGTCATGATAATTCGATGTAATTCGTGAGTGGGTTATCAGTTCACATTGGTATGTGGGGTGTTATTGGAGCGTTCCAAACGTCCAACTTATATGTCTATCCAACTGTTTGTAATGATTAAAAACACGTCCTCAAACCTCTCATTTGATGAGAAGTCGGGCGTAGTTAGCGGTTTTTTCAAACTTGCGAGCGGCTTGCTGTAAGCGTTTAACTATTGTTATGTCTGTTGCTTTGCTAATTGCTATATAACCACTGCGTTCGTTTTCTGGTGCTATTTCTTTATAGGTAATAGCGACATCTGAACTTCCTCGCTCATTTAAGATATTTTGCACATTAACAGGATCGCCATATATTAAGTCAACTCGACCATTTTCTAATAAATTAACCATTAGTTCCGCATCGGAGACGACATAAAGGTTCTCTTGTTCTGAAAAACCATGTGAGGTTAACTCCTTGTAACCTGCAGAACCTATCACTATAGCAATCAATTTCTGCTTCGCTAGCTGCATATTATCTACATGATTTTCTGGCTTGCTTGTTAAAGAGATAAATACTCTCGATAAATTACTTACCTTTATAAGCCAATGAAAATCATCATCCCGTTCAGCCGTTTTTATCATACTTAAAATCAAGGTATTAGGATTATTGCTCGCGGTCGCAAAAGCACGTACCCAAGGCATAAACTCTACTTTGGCATCGAGTTGCGCTTCTTTTAAAATAGCTTGAAGGATCTCAATCGAAGGACCTTTACTCTCACCGTTTTCATAATATTGAAGCAGGCGATTGTCATTGGCTACTGCGAGTAAATTAGTTTCTACACTTTTCTTTGCAAATGCGCATAGAGAGGTGCTAACACATAAAAAGAATACTAATGAGTTTATTGTAAAATGCATAATCCCCCCTTTTTTTGAATGCGCCGTAGAATAGACGTTACCTCAGTTCTTATCAATGATGCGACAAGCAAACTTTGCAGAAAGGCAAAAGTAATGACAAGCCATCCATGTTAAGAAAAGCTTGAAGTGTACGTTATAAAAATAATAAGGTGTTTACCAATAACTAACAATATACGTACGTATAGAACCGCGGAACCGCGGGTTCAGGGCGTTTATCTTGTTGCTTAACTCTAACGGTCGATCTGGGTTGAGAAAAAATTTTGAAAAATAATTAACAACAAATTGAACTTATGTTGTTACTTCCCCTCTGATTATATAGTTTTTATGTGTGTTCTCTTTTTAAGCCTGATTTTATCAGGCTTTTTTTTGGTCGTTTTTTCGCCTTTAACTACAAGTTTGTTGTCGTTATACATCATCGATATTTTCCAATACAACAGCTCTTTGATTCGTTAGACTGCCGCGCTTTAAACTCAACCAATAATAATATGCGCCTACTAAAAACTGACATTCATCCTGATGCAGATCCCAACAGTTCTTTTATATTTAGCCGTCAAGCAGCCCGCGCTATTGTTTTAAATGGTGAGAATATTTTGATGCTTTATACCGAACGCTACCACGATAACACCTTGCCCGGTGGTGGTGTGGATGAGGGAGAAGATATTATTAAAGGGCTTATTCGAGAGCTCACAGAAGAAACAGGTGCTAAAGGAATAACTGATATTGTGCCTTTTGGCCGTTATGAAGAGTTTCGTCCCTGGTATAAAAATAACTTTAATACCATACACATGAATTCATATTGCTTTACTTGCAGCGTTCATGATGAATTAGGCAAGACTCAATTGGAAGACTATGAAATGCATAACGGCATGCGCCCCGTGTGGTTGAACATTTATGATGCAATTAAACACAATGATTAAGCTAATGATTTCCCCCTAAAGAACTGATAAACTTCGTGTCCATTTTTTAGCCTCTAGCTTATATACGAAATCTATGACAACAACTTCCCAAAGCAGCGATGACACTCGAGACAACAGCCAAATTAAAGTGGTGGTAGGTATGTCTGGAGGGGTCGATTCATCTGTCTCAGCTTATCTTCTCAAACAGCAAGGCTACCAAGTGGAAGGCCTGTTTATGAAGAATTGGGAAGAAGACGACAATGATGAATATTGCGCTG
>JAWUXT010000170.1:0-12320 GCA_034111205.1 Paraglaciecola sp.
GCCCATAGAGCACAACAGACGATGTTTCAGGTATGTTTGCCAACCAATTCTTATGCTCAGGATCATTAGCGTTAAGGACCACATAGGCCAATTCTGGTTGTGACAGCAACAGCCTTTTTGCCGCAGCGTATTCAGCCATTGAGCCATGATAATCGAGGTGGTCACGGCTTAAATTAGTAAACACTGCAATATCAGTTTTAACGGCTTTTATACGATTTTGAACAAGTGCATGCGATGAAGCTTCTAATGCAACTTGAAATGCTCCTTCAGCGACAAATTCAGCCAACAAGCGTTGTATGCTGATAGCGTCCGGCGTGGTGTTAACGGTATTTTCTAGTATCTGAGTATTAGTGGATGATGAGTATATACCTGCACCTAATGTGCCAATTGAAGCTGCTCGTTCACCCATCAAATGCGCTAACTGACTAATTAACTGTACCGTAGAGGTTTTTCCATTGGTGCCAGTCACTGCCACTACTGACATTGAATTTGCTGGGAATTGATAAAAATATCCAGCTAACTCTGATAGTTTTTCAGGTAATTGATAAAAATATACGATGACGCTTTGTTCACGCATTTCTACAAAACCATGCCGAGTTTTATCATCGCATTGTGCCACAATCACTTTTGCACCCAGACTCACCGCCTGAGGAATAAAATCTCGTCCGTCCAAAGCGTGACCAGCAACAGCGATAAATGCTTTATGAATTGCCACGTCTCTGCTATCCAGAATCAGGTCACTTATCATTATATCTGGTGCATCGATGCCAAAATGCGCCAATAACGGTTTGATGCTTTGATCAAACGCCTCAGGGAATTGTTTGTTAATGCTTACCATATCAGCCTGCATTTTCAGCCCCCATGGAGGTAATAACAGAAGTTCCTGCTAACGAAGAAACTGTTTTGTCATCAGGTGGCACATTCAGCATTTGTAAACTGGCAGCCATAATTTTGCTAAAAACGGGGGCTGCAGTATGTCCTGCATAATAAAGCTCACCTTTGGGTTCATTGATTAAGATGACCACGGCCAACTGCGGATCAGATACCGGAGCAATACCCGCAAAAATATTAACGTACTCGTCACCATAACCATTAGCGATTGCCTTGCGACTGGTTCCTGTTTTACCTGCTACCCGATAACCCGGCACTTGTGCTTTTTCTGCTGAGCCATTTTGTTCGGTTACTGTTTCCATCATTTGCAAAATTTGTTTGGTTGCTTGAGCGCTGATCACACGTTCACTTTGTACTGGCGTATCTGGTTTAATAATACTTAATGGGCGACGAATGCCGCCGTCGCCTAAGATGCTATACATGCGAGCGAGTTGCAAAGCGGTTACCGAAATACCGTAACCAAAAGACAAGGTGGATAGTTCAAAATCAGACCACCGAGCACGGTGGTTGAATATGCCACTACTTTCGCCAAGCAAATTGGCACCACTGTCACTCATTAAGCCAACGTTGTAGTACATATCGAGTAAAAATTCTTTAGGTACCGACAAAGCAAGCTTTGAAGTGCCCATGTTGCTCGACTTGCGAATAATGTCGGTTAAATCAATTTCACCATAATTACGGGAATCCCTGACAATATTGCCACCTAAATGCATCCAACCTGGAGAGGTATCAATTAAAGTGTCTACCTGTGCCGAACCAAATTCTAATGCACTCAACACCGCCAATGGTTTAATTGAGGAGCCTGGTTCATAAGCGTCTGTAACAGCGCGGTTACGAATTCTATGAGTTGACACACCCGCTCGATTATTAGGGTTATAAGAAGGACTATTGACTAGGGCGAGAATTTCACCTGTATTTACCGCTACAACCACAGCTGAACCAGATGTTGCTTTATAATATTGAACCGCCTGTTTTAATTCTTTATAAGCTAGTGCTTGAATCCGCTGGTCGATAGTTAACTGAATATTTTGGGGCTTTTCGCCCTCTTCAAATTCAATCAGCTCAACCATTCTGCCTTTTCCATCACGACGAATTTTGCGAGAGCCTTGGGCACCTGCGAGCAATTTGTTATATAACTTCTCAACCCCTTCTATGCCGGTGTCGTCAACATTGGTGAAACCTACAACGTGAGCAGATACTTCACCGCTTGGATAATAACGTCTTGACTCATCACGCAGATAAATCCCAGCTAACTTAAGTTCTTCGACATACTCGGCCATCGCCGGAGACACTTGACGTTGCAGATAAACAAAGCGCTTTTCTGGATTACTGACTTTTTCTTTTAGCGCATCTAAATTCTGACCTAATACTTCAGCCAATGCCTGCCAACGTTTTGTATTCTCGTTTTGCTTACCCTGCAAATCAAAAGTAGGGTCTTCCTGAGCTTTTTTGTGTTCTTCTTGGATGGATTGAGCAATGGCTTTAGGATCAGCCCAGATTGCTCGAACGGGTACACTAACCGCTAACTGCTGACCATTTCGGTCAACAATTAAGCCACGATGCAAAGGATTAACTCGGGTTCGCAAAGTGCGGTTATCACCCTGTTGAATTAATAAATCTGGAGATACAACCTGTATGTACGCGGCGCGAATCCCTAGACCCACAAAAACCATTAAAATCGCAGTAACCACCACCACAAAACGCCAATGCAGTAAACTCGGAGCACTGTTCACTTTTGCTTGTTTGGTGTTATATTTATTGTTTGCATTACTGCTAAGCCGGCTCATTTTATCCTCACCACCACTTCTTCGCTGGGTAATGGACGGTGCATGTCGAGCTGACTTGTAACAAGTGCCTCAATGCGGTTATGTTCGGTTAAAGCGCTTTGTTCAAGCACTAAATTACGCCACTCCACATCTAACTGATCTTTCTCTTGCATCAAGCGTTCAATGGCTATCGACATTTGTCTGTGGTGTTGGGGACTAAATATAACTAACCCAGCGCTAACTAAGAGTGCTAGAAACAACAAAACCCGCACTGGATGGCGGGTTACATCAGCAACTACAAAACTGAAAAGATTAAAGTTTGTATTCGAGGCACTCATAACTTTTCGGCAACCCTCAAGACTGAACTTCGCGCGCGGATATTTCTCTTTAATTCATCAGCTGATGGTTTAATCGCCTTGCCGATAGGTTTCATTGCTTTCGCTGCGTCTATTTCTGCCTGCAAAATAGGCATACCGTGAGGTACATTTAAACCGCGGCTTTGCTCGCGTATAAAACGTTTTACTAAGCGGTCTTCTAAAGAATGAAAACTGATAACAGTTAAACGTCCCTGAGGCGCTAAAGTACTTAAAGCGGCTTTTAAGCCCGTTTTGATTTCATCTAATTCACTGTTTACATAGATACGTATAGCTTGAAAGCTTCGTGTCGCAGGATGTTTGTATTTGTCTTTAACCGGCACAGCTAAATCAATAATTTCAGCTAATTGAGCAGTATCGGTAATCGGCGCAATTTGACGAGCATTAACAATGCCGTGTGCGATACGTTTACCAAATTTTTCTTCACCAAACTCTTTAATAACTTGGGTGATATCTTGCTCTTCAGCTACCGCTAACCAATCTGCAGCACTGATGCCTCTGGTGATATCCATGCGCATATCTAACGGCCCATTTCGCATAAAACTAAAACCGCGCTCAGCATCATCTAGTTGTGGAGAAGACACACCGAGATCCATTAAAATCCCATCAATCTTGCCTATTAAGCCGAGTTCTTCGGCTACGACTTGTAATTCAGAAAAAGGCCGATGGTGAATAGAAAAACGGGGATCGTCTACTAGGGCTTTAGCCGCTTCAATGGCACTAAGATCACGATCAATAGCAATTAGCTGCCCCTTAGGTGATAAGGCTTTTAATATTTGCGCAGAGTGACCGCCGCGTCCAAACGTCGCATCCATGTAGATGCCATCAGGCTTAATAGCTAAGCCGTCGATAGACTCTTGTAGTAGTACAGATAGATGTGAAAAATCTTTATCCATTAAAGTGAGAAATCCTGAAGTCGCTCAGTCAATTCAAAGTTAGCTTCTTGTTCAGTCGCTACATCTAAATTGATTTGTTGTTGCCATACGTCTGCATCCCAGATTTCAAATTTATTGAACTGGCCAACTAACATAATTTGTTTATCGAGCTTGGCATGTTGACGCAAAGGTGCGCCTAATAAAAATCGCCCGTTCTTGTCCATATCCCCTTCACTGGCATAACCCAGTAATAAACGCTGCATTCTGCGCTCGTGTGGGATCATACTTGAGAGACGGCTTAGTTTAAGTTCAATTTCTTCCCATTCGGGAAGCGGGTAAAGCAGCAAACAAGGTTGTTGTGTGTCGATAGTACAAACCAGCTGTCCCTGACAATCATCCAGCAAGGACTGCCTATACCTTGTAGGTATAGTCACTCGACCTTTAACGTCTAGATTGATTGCATTAGCGCCGCGGAACATTATTCCCCTAACCTTTTTTATTATTATCTATCGAAAATTAACTAGTAAACACAACACGTAACAAAATCTGATCTTAATTTTTTGTGTTTTCTTTGGATTATCTAACCCGCAAGATCCACTTTATGCCACTTTTACCCACAATATACAGTTTAGGTACCACCCGTCTATCATGTCAAGGACTAAACGCTTCGATTTGATCGGATTCTAGGGCTTGTGATCATTGGTTTTATAGAAGTGTCTGAATTAGTAGAGAAAACCTACAGACTGGCGCAATTTGGTAACAGCAAAAATAATTGGCTTATCGTTTTTAGTAAAAAAGTGTCCGCTGACCAGACTAGGTTTAATATTAGAACTTGTATCGAATCAAATAAAATCAGTTATTGTAAAAAATTAATCAAATGTTGATGAAATTAAGGTTTAGTCAATCAATATAAATAGTCTGCTTAATCGATATTCCAGAAACATAGCAACAATGCCATCGTTGAGGGAAATATCAGAGGCTTTTGCTAAGAAGTAATCGCTTTAAAATTCAGAGTACAACCATAATAACGGAACACAAAAACGAGTTTCGTTGCATTATCACGGCTGTCTAAATCTTAATAAATGGATTGATGAGAATCTTACTGTAGAGTTAATCCGCACCTGTTTCTTTTAAAAACTTAATAACAACATCGTCACGGCCCGTTTGATCAAAATAAGAGGATTCGGACTGCTTAGACATAACTGGTTTGTCTGAACAGGTTGTTGTCCGCATCCAAAAAAACTAAACTGCTGACGAAAACAAGCATTAGATTTTTCATAAGTATTCTATTTATTATTTTTTGTTATTAAGTACAGAACTTGCCAAAGGAGCAAATATAAATATTTGATTGTTGCCTTACCACTCTACTTATCTGACTCACCACGCGCAATAGCCTATAAATAAAACACCGCTTAATAACTAAGTTCTGTATAGCTATTGCAATGTCAATTCACATAAATAGTTATGTTCTCAGCATAAAAATATTATACTCGCTAGTCACTGCTATAAAGATGTTATAAAACAATTAAACATCTGAAATAAATGAATTTTTCCCTATATACCCAAAGGAACACCATATGCCTCTAGAAAACTGCATTTTGTCTATTGACCAAGGTACGACCTCTAGCAGAGCTATAGTTTTTGCTCCTGACTCAAGTATTGTTGCTACAGCACAGCAAGAATTTGCCCAGCACTATCCAAATGACGGTTGGGTAGAACATGACCCAGAAGATATTTGGTCAACAACCGTCAATGTATGTAAGCAGGCCATTGCCCAAGCCACTGAAAAAGGTGCAAAAATTGCCGCAGTTGGTGTCACTAATCAAAGAGAAACGACTCTGGTATGGGATAAAAAAACCGGTAAAGCTATATACAACGCCATAGTTTGGCAAGACAGACGCACGGCACAGCAATGTAGAGCCCTGCAAGAAGCAGGACATTTAAAGACAGTTCAAGAACGTACAGGCTTGTTGCTTGACCCATATTTTTCAGCTTCAAAAGTCGCTTGGATTTTAGATAATGTAGAAGGTGCAAGGCACAAGGCACAAGCAAACGAATTAGCTTTTGGTACGGTAGACAGTTTTCTTATTTGGCGTTTAACCGGTGGTAAAGTGCATGCTACTGACGTCACAAATGCCAGTCGTACCAACTTATTCAACATTCATGATTTGTGCTGGGACCAGACTCTACTGGATATATTTAATGTGCCTAAATCGATGTTACCAGAGGTAAAAGAATGCGCTGCTGACTTTGGTCATACCGCAGAGGGACTGTTTAGTTATACAATCCCTATCGCGGGTGTAGCCGGTGATCAACAGGCAGCCAGTATAGGTCAATGTTGCTTTAATCAGGGCGACATAAAAAGTACCTACGGCACCGGATGTTTTGTATTACTCAATACTGGCGAAAAAGCATTGTCATCTAACAACAAGTTGCTTACAACGGTGGCCTACACCATCAAAGGAAAAACTCACTATGCTTTAGAAGGCTCAATATTCATTGCCGGTGCAGCCGTACAATGGCTCAGAGATGGCTTAAAAATCATTGAAAGCGCCTCCGAAACCGAAGCTATGGCTAAAAGTATCCCAGATGATCATGGCGTATTTTTAGTACCGGCTTTTGCTGGATTAGGCACTCCTTACTGGGCACCTGATGCCAGAGGTGCAATATTTGGTTTAACGCGCGCCACCAGCAGCGCTCATCTAGCCCGAGCCGCACTTGAGTCCGTGTGTTTGCAAACCTCTGATTTACTGAAAGCGATGAGCGAAGATGGTGTAAACCCTCAAAAATTAAGAGTCGACGGCGGCATGGTTGCGAATAGCTGGGTTTGCCAATTTTTGGCTGGAGTACTCAACGTGACGGTAGAGCGGCCCAAAGTAATGGAAACTACGGCATTAGGCGCAGCTTATTTAGCCGGTTTACAAGTGGGAATTTATCAGTCGACTGACGAGTTAGCCATTATGAACCAAATCGATAGCCGCTTTGAACCTCAGATGGACACAACAAAACGAGAAAAACTACTTAAAGGCTGGGCAAGTGCTATTCAAAGTACCTTAGGATTTAAAGCATGATTAACCAGTCGATCTTCGGCAAAATGCCTGACGGCACAATAGTTGAGCAGTTTTGCTTAACCAATAGCCATAACGTCAGCGTTGAAATTCTGAATCTTGGCGGAATTATTCGCCGTTGGTTGATACCCAACAATATAAATCAGCACACCGACATTGTTTTAGGCTTCGACACAGTGAATGATTATTTAGCTGACGACAGTTATTTAGGGGCATCAGTAGGAAGGTATGCAAACAGAATCAACCAAGGAAAATTTAGTTTAGCCGGTAGCGACTATCAAACCGATATCAATTTAGGCGATAACTGTTTACATGGCGGTAGCCAAGGATTCAATAGCAAGGTATGGCAGAGCACGGTTTTATCTAAAGACGAAAACCCGTCGATTATGTTGCAGCTCACCAGTGCTAATGGGGATCAAGGCTTTCCCGGCAAAATATCGGTCAAACTAATATATACATTAACCGAGCAGAACCGTTTAAAAATTGAATATTTTGCCACTGCCGAACAAACCACCGTATTCAATCCCACCAACCACAGTTATTTTAATTTATCAGGGCATAACAGTGGCTCAGTTGCGACTCATCAAATTCAATTCTTCGCCAGTCATTTTACCCCAACAGACCAACATGCCATACCTACTGGCGAGATTGCTGAAGTAAATCATACGCCTTTTGATTTTAGGCAACTAACTACAATTAGTCAGTCCTTAAGGTCAAATAATCAACAGATTGAATTTGGCAATGGTTTAGATCACAACTTATGTTTAGACGCATATACTCCCCAATCAAAAGAAGCTACTTATGCAGGCAAGGCATCAACAAAAACTGATGCTATAAATTTGCAGATATATACCAATATGCCAGGCATACAAATTTTTACTGCCAACCACTTTGACAACAAAAAGGGTAAAGATGGCGCACTGTATCAAGCCCATCAAGGTGTGTGTTTTGAAACACAGTTCTATCCCGATACACCTAACCAGCCTCACTTTCCAAGTGCTACGCTAGAGGCATCTAAAGATTTTTATTCTGTGACTGAATATGAAGTGTTGTATTAAATTGTTGCATCCGCAATAACACTTCTGATGTAACCAAGGGAATGGGCATTATCGCGGGAGATATAAGTGAAGAAAAAGCTGTAATAATTGTACCAATTTAAGTACTCGCACTTGTTAAATGGCTAAATAAACATTTTAAAACTAACCCGAACTCGGGTTAATTGTTAATCAGAAAATATTGAACCATTAAAGGCAACTCTTTACAAAGGCAACTCTTTACAGAACATCCTTTAATGGTTCATCACTTTAGTCTGACCTTTCCTTGGGGCATATTGGAAAGAATTAAACCGAGCAACCACTCTATTGCATACATAAAAAAGCCCGTTACAACTGAGTTGTAACGGGCTTTTTTTATAATACTAAATGAAGTTATTTTTTAGCTGCTTTCTTAGCTTTAGGTTTTGCTTCAGTTGCTGTTTCAGGTGTCGGGGCAACTGCGGCTTCTTCTGTTGCTGGCTCTTCAGGTTGAAGTTGTAAAGATCTAACAGGGTTTTCTGTAGTCTGAGTCAACTGCACTAAACGGTTTAATTGCCCAAGAGACAACATGACTGCATATATTGCACCTAAGTAACCAATCTTATGTAACTCAGCTACGGTATCGGCATCTAACGCTTGAAGGCGTTTTTCGCTAATAGTTTGCATACCGTTGATGTTGCGTTGTTGACCGTTGGCGTATTGTGCACGAATGATAATTGACTCGAGTAACCCTAGGTCTTCAAGTTTCTTAACAAAGTCACGTGTAGCCATTTCACTGTTAGCTAATTCTGATAACAATTTTTGACGGTTATCTAAGAAAGGACTTGCTACACCTTCAGTGAAAAGGGGCTCACCTTCCTTACCTATCAAGTCAGAATTTTCATCGATAAACACACCCAACTTTTCACCATCAGGGCGCACATCAAAAGGATAGCGTTGGATATTAAGAGGTACAACGTGACCAGACCACTTTTCGTTTTGCATGAACAAGTTTACACCTTGCTCAATACCCAACATGGCAACACTGTGAGTAGAATCACTTTTAGGATCTTTAATAAAGATGATTGGCATACAACTAGCAACTTGAGCGTATTCACGTATTGACGCTGCCGCTAAATGAGTGTCTTTAGTGTGAGCAAAATCGCCGTTTAACTTTACATGTAAGTCTTTATGTTTGTTCTTATCTAGGGGGATATAATTCATTGTCATTAAAAAGTTCTCTAATTTATTTTGGATGAAGCTGTTTTATAAGCCGACTAAATTTCCGTACGTGCGTGGATATTTGGGGATCATTATCACTTTTACAAGCCATAAAAAGCAGAAGTGTGACTTATTTGTAAATAACTTATGCAGAGATTGTACATAAAACGCACATATTGCATCATTTTATCGAACCTTGGGAGTAAATTTATCTGAAGCGCATCTATTTCAAAAGCTTTAGATTAGTTTTCTTTGAAGACATTGCTGTAATAGTCTCGTTTAACTCTGATGATAGATATATGGGAATATTAGTTGAGTGCATTGAGCAACATTGCACACCATTATTCGCTGCATCGCCAACTAGGTTACATTTCAAATAGACATGTATTTAAAAAATATAACCTATTAACGAAAAATTTCACTGCAAGTTGCTGAGTATAAACCCACCTAATATTATCAACTCACAGTATCAATATATTCTTGCAACTTGGCATCAGCCTCATCACCAAATAAAATCTTACAGGCTTCTTTTAATCCCGGAGCGGCAAGAATGTCTGCTTGTCTGACCACGAGTGATATTTTTGAACGACGGCGTAAAAAGTCTTCTAGTTTAGTGACCATTTCGCGCTCTGCGGCATGTTCGATTTCTACCCGTAAGTATTCAGAATTTTCGATTAATAATTTGGCTTTTTCTGGATTTTCACGGATTTTTTCTAACATGTTAATGGCGTTACGTCCGTAACGTCGCCAAAATCTCTTAGTTAAAGGCTCTGATGATTTAGGAGGTGTTAGAGCATCAAAATCCATAAGCTGTGCACGATGGAAAAACTCATCACGCACCGTATGATCAGGTTCGCCATACCATTTAAAATTTTCATGAGACAAACTAATACCTAATTCCTTGACCAAACCCGCGACCTCATCGCCAACGTTGATGCAATCGGTAAGTTTGCCACCAAAGATTGATAGATATTTGTCAACTTTATTAATGTCTATCGCATGTTTGCGGGACAATTGTACCCAGTCTGCTATCCCGCCTTTACCTTTTATGGCAAGGGGCCTGACACCACAGCGTTCTGCGATAATATCGGCTTGCGTCAAAGCTTTGGGTAAGTCTAAAAGTTTGTTCACATTGTCTAAAACAAATTGCCGGTCTTCATCTGTTACTTTCGCATGCGGATCCTCAACCTGCGTATCAGTTGTGCCAATACAAGTCTTGGGCCCCATAGGTATTACAAAAAACAGACGTCCATCATCAGCAAAGAAGGTCAGGACTTTATTGCTATCAGTGATTTTATCGACAATTAGATGAATGCCTTTTGAAAACAAATGATGATGCTCAGTTGTCTGTTGATTAACCTGATTCATAGGATCAACAAAAGGACCCGCTGAGTTGATGATGACTTTTGAGCGAATTTCGAATTCTTCACCACTGATCACATCTATGGCTTTTGTATTCCATTCGCCATCAACTTTTTCAGAACCATTGGCTTGTACGTAATTAGCCGCTATACAACCATAACTCATGCTTGAACGAATAAAATTAAACACAAAACGTGCATCGTTATCGTGTAAAAACGCATCAGAGTATTCGAAACCACCATTCAAGTTGTCAGTTTTAACCACTTTTTCAAGAGACTTTATTTTTCCAGCGGTTAAATACTGTGGGCTTTGTGTGAAAAAACGCCCCATGATCCAATAAACAATTGTCCCCATAAAAACAAACAAAGGCGGAAACCGAAAACCTTTTTGAATGCTGGTAAAAAAACGAATTTCTTTAACGGTTGAAGGATAACTACGCATTAAATGATTACGGCTTTTACACAGTTTATTCACCAAGCCATACTCATGACTTTCGAGGTACTTAATTCCGCCCCACGCCAAATTTGAGGAGTTTGAACTGGTAAAACCGGCAAAGTCACCTTTATCAATCAAAGCAACTTTAGCGCCTTTTGCCGCTAGTGCGGCTGCCGATACTGCGCCGTTAATGCCGCCTCCGATGATTAATACATCGAAGGTTTTCTGTGGCAATTTCTGAATATTACTGTTTCTAAGATTATTCACACTGTTTCCGTTATTTTACGATTCTTGAATTAAACCATCGTCGCTGCCCCACGCGAGTTCAGCATTTTGTTTATAGAACACTTTATTAATTAACAGCGCCATGCTTACACACGATATCAGGGTGATAAACATCAAATGGATATAGTGCAAACCAAAGGGAGCATGAAAAGGTGAAAATTCGAATGACAATACACCGTACAAAAACACCCCAAATATTACGGCAATAATACCTGCATTAGCATGTACGTTTCTAAACACTAAACCGACTATAAAAATGGATAAAATCGGCATACTAAATAAACCCCATAACTGCTGCAGCAGATTAATGATGCTGTCTGCCTGAGCATAAACAGGCACCAATAACAAAGCTATGACGGTTAACGAAGCCGTGATCCAAGCACTTAACTTGGCCACATTTTTGGGATGACCAACATAGGGTTCGTGAAGGTCACAAACATAAAGCGCCGTAGCCGAGTTCAAGTTACTGTTAAATGTTGATAATACTGCTGCTGCCATCGCAGCAGCAAATATGCCTGATAACCATGTAGGTAATAAATCACCCACTATTTTTCCATATGCGGCATCGCCAATGTCGCCATATAACTGAAAGGAAACGATACCTGGAATAACCACAATGGCGGGTACAATTAGCAGACGTATTCCAACCGCTGCAAATACACCTTTTTGCGCTTCTTTCAAAGAAGGCGCAGCCATAGCGCGCTGCGTGATAACTTGATTAGTTCCCCAGTAAAACATTTGAATAAATATCATACCTGTTAATAAAGTGTGCCAAGGAATAGGTGATTCGTTGTCACCAATCAAGGTAAGTCTGTCAGCTGGAATGCTAGAAAAGTCATAATCAATAGCATTCAGAGCCAAAAACACGATGGCAATGGCCATCGTTAATAGCAACACACCTGAATAGGTGTCTGACACAGCAACCGCACGTAAACCACCAAAAATCGCATACATGGCGCCTAAAGTGGCAAATGCCGTAGCGATGTACATCAATGGCATGTCCAAATCAAACATGGTTTTCATAAACAAT
>JAWUXT010000171.1:0-9712 GCA_034111205.1 Paraglaciecola sp.
CCGCCAAGTGCCCCCCCATGAAACTCAAAAAGCCTAAAGCTGCAATTTGCGATAGGCACTACCATTGCCGACTTCATTGAAGTAGGCGCTGGCTATCATAGGGCCAACCCCAGGAATACTTTGTAATCTCTGGCAAATCGCATTCTCTTTGGTTGCACACTGCGGTAAGCTGTCTAATCGCTAACTCTCTGGCCTTATGTAGCGCTTGATTATCTTGCTGTTCAATCGTATTCGCATTCACCACTCTAATGTGATGTTGGCGAGCGGCAACAGCGATAGCCAATGCATCGTTGTATTCATTCTTATTGCCTACCAAAAATGCTTTAACGTGCTGTGGCGGAATGAGCTTAATCGTATGACCGCAACGTTCAATTTCCCGCGCCCAGTAATGTGCAGTGGCGCAGGCTTCTATTACAACAATACAACTAGGCATGTTGCTGAAAAATGACAGTACAGCCGCTCTCTTAAGTATTTTCTTCTTAACTCACTTTCCTTGCTCATTACAGCATGCTGCATGAAATACTTGCTTTGCTATATCAAGGACGATTATTGTAATATTCATCTTGGTCTTCTCCCATTCTGATTGTTTTGTCAAACTCAATCATGGCACATTGATGCCGTAAGGTGGGAGGAGACCATCACATCAGGTTAGTTTTTGTTGCCCCTTTTTTAACAAGAGTTATCAGCCTGAAGAATTTGTAGATCTGGGCGATATCAAACATTTCATCAATAAAATACTCGTTATTAAGGGACATTTAATAAGAAACACATCAAAATACCAAAGAGGTGGAATTTGTTGCAGTTTTGCTTTAAGAAGTTGCTATAATACAAAGATAACAACATACGTTGCTTTGAAATGTATGTTCATTTTCACTCAACATATGTGTAGAACATAACTGGGATATTTAATGGAAGTAATATCTAATTCTGTATTTGCTGGGGCATTTGCGATTGCATGTTTGGCCATTGTTGGTCTTAGGCCCATTGCAGCAATTATAGGTTTAGTAGATAAACCCAACACTCGTAAGCGTCATCTTGGTCACGTTCCTCTTATTGGTGGAATTGCAATTTACTTTACGCTTTTAATTGCATCACAACTATTTTTACCAAAATCTCAATTGATTAATCTATATTTGATTTCTTGTTCGTTCATGGTGTTGATTGGTGGGTTGGATGACTTCTATGATGTGAGTGCTAAAGTACGCTTAGTCGCACAACTTCTTATCGCGTCTATTCTTGTGCTGGGAGCTGGGCACGCATTATACGACATGGGCGATCTTTTAGGATTTGGCAATGTGCATCTAGGTGTATTTGCGTTACCTGTGACATTACTGGCAGTTGCTACTGCGATCAACGCTTTTAACATGACAGATGGTATCGATGGTTTAGTTGGCGTGTTAGGTGTAGTCACATTTTCAAGTTTATGTGTGCTTTTTTATTGGGCTAACAACGTGGATTTGTTTACTATTTCAGCCATTTTTGTTGCCGCCTTATCCGCGTTTTTACTATTTAACGTAGGTGGTCTGCGCCGGATATTCGGGAAAATATTCATGGGTGATGCTGGCAGTATGATGATTGGGTTAAGTGTAATCTGGTTGTTAGTGTTAGGTACGCAAAACGGTGAAGCCAGTTTCAGGCCTGTCACGGCATTATGGATTATTGCTATACCTCTGATGGATATGTTTGCGGTGATGCATCGTAGAGTAAAAAAAGGTAAATCACCTTTGTCTGCGGACCGTGACCATTTACATCATATTTTCATGCGTTTTGGTTTCTCATCAAATAGTGCATTGTTATTTATAGGTGTTCTTTCGATAGCGATGGCAGGTTTTGGCTTGGCAGGGGAGTATTATGATATTCATGAAGGATTAATGATGTTGGTTTTTGTTGTGATTTTTATAGTATACGATTACTCATTTATCCATATCTGGAAGTTTTCTCGCTGGTTTAGGAAGTAAGACAATTACAAATATCAGTCAAGCTCTTATTTAGGTCTATTAGCTATATTCAAAATAGCAATACTGCTTTTAATACACTTAAAATTTTGTGTCATTGATTTGTTACTAGTCAGTATAAATTGTGCGAAATATCTATCTGACGTGATCAACATTTTTCAGACCTCCCAGTTAAGCCACTTTTGGTGTTTTAGCCTTTTTCTGCTCATACTGATTGGGCTTTGATACTCAAGAGATGAAAGCAACCTGTAGCTGGTATAGAACTACGAGATGTAGTTCTATATGTTCTGTTGGGCTTCATAACGTGTCTGTTAGTTTTGCTAATGCACTCGCTCTTTTATCAGGCTTGCGAAGAAGCTTTCTGGCACAGCACTGTCCCAGCATTACCCCAGTAATCACCTTTTCTACTCATACTTCCCTTGATGTTGATGCCGTGGGCCGATAGCAAATTTCTATATTGATGACTCGAGTATTGCAAGCCTCGTTCAGTAGCATAATCAAACCCGCTTAAGGTTTACGCTGCCAAATCGCCATTCTTAACGCATCAATAACCAATTGTGCTTCATGCATGTACTAATGCTCCAACCCACTACTTTTCGCGAATACAAGTGAATCACAACGGCCAAGTATAACCAGTCTTCACGTGTCCATGCGTATGCGCGGATTTAACTCATTATTACTGTTTTAGTCTAGGTTCCACCCTCATTACGTTTAATCAAGTAGAAGTTACAGTTATTGCAAAAATTGAGAGCGTTCTTCGGTTACATTATAAAGTGATATTGGGCGTATCAATGCTTGACCACCATCTCGTGCAATAGGAACCCAAGGTAAACGGCCTCGTCCTTTAGCTGGTTTTAATGAGAATAAATCGAAAGGGATAGATAGGTAGAATCCTTTGGTAAAACTCCCTTCGCCATATTCTTCTGAACTGACGTTAGTAAAAGCAGCATATGCGCCGACGACAATGCCACTGTCGAAGCGTTTAGCAAAGTCTACAGTTACTCCTTTGTCTTTGGCTAAATATTGACCAATATTTAAGGTCAATAGAGTGTCGGGTAAAAATGGTGGCTGCCAATAGATATTAGCGTGTCCGGTTAGCACCTTATAGTCGAAAAAATCAAAGTCATTTTCGTAAGAACGCTGTTGTACGTAATTCAAATCAAAACCAAAGGCCAGATTACTATCTATGGGGCGATAGAGTAATTCAGCACCAACGCCGCCAAACATCGTTTCTAAATATCCGCCATAGGCTTGGGCATATAAATTAGGAGCAATACGATCGTTCCAGTGCAAGAACAAATTTTCCATGGTTACCTCACGGTCCGAAACGTACTCTCGAGCACTGGTACGCACTCTAGGTAAGCTGCTGCTTGCGTTGTCTGTGGTAAAGTTAAATTTATCGAAGTTTTCAAACAAATTGACTTTTATCGCACCCGCCACACTGCTTTTACCATTAAAACTATAGCCCCCGTTTATTAAAACACCGACTTGGTATAAGTAAAAATCTTCAGGGTTGCCAAAGGTTTGGATCCAGAAGGTTTCAATACCGCTGAAAAAGCCGGCTGTGTTTTTGGGGTTGTAGTTGTCAATGGATTTCTGACTCAGATTTTGTCGTTTGTAGGTACTGGCTAAGTCGGGCTCTAGAGTTTGATATTTGGCTTGCGCCTTAAACAAATCAGCGTCAATAACAGTCTCCACTATAGGAATAGAGCCGACTGTATTGACAATTCGGTACTCTTTTACCGATTCTGGCAGCTCATAGGCCATAATACGGCCCATTCGCTCTATTGCTTCATCATTATTACTGTAACTAGTCTGTTGGCCGTATACCGTCACCTGGTCATCTTTGAATTCAGAGTTGCTGAGAGCAAAACCACTTTGATAATATAAGTCCTGAATAAGTCTAGTCCGGTTTACTTGCTCGATAGGAAAATCGTTGGTTTTGGATACTAATGCCCGTGGTGGACTATCAACTTTAATTTGACTTACATTGTGTAAATTAAAATTATAACTAATCCCAAATCCTAAAGTGTTTCCCCTCTGGTAGTTGAGACTAAAATCAAAATTATTCCAGCTATAAGCAGCGCCGATGTTCCAACTACTTTTTTGTTCTAGTGAGCCTGCGCGGTCGTCTATGTAGTTATTACCTTCATATTCCAATTTTATACGCAACGGCGCCCATGGGGTTTGGTATTCTATACCTCCAAATACTGAAGCTGGACCTTTGAAGAATCGTCGATAATCAATTTTTCCACCAAGGCCTGAAAATCCGCCTGGCCTGACGCAATAGCTATCTTTGACGTCGCAAAACGGATTGGAAGTATTACCCGTTGTGCCTAAGTATCCCCAGCCCATATTAAGATGAAAGTCGAAATTACCTACTTGTTTGCTTATTCCAATGAATTCACTTTCAAAAAAGCCTGTACCACCAAAATCTCTAAAACCTACCGACAGCTCAGGTAGGTAGAAACTTTCTTCCAACAATTGAAATTTAACGTCTATGCCTTTATCTTTAAGGGTTTGATTTCCACTAAAACCGGGGAACGGGCTATATAAGCGGGTGCGCACATCTGTATACCGCACAGTTGATTGCATCCATGGGAATAGCTGTAACGTTGCCGACCAGAATCGGTACTGGTCATTGTCTGTATAACTTACTATCAAGTCACCTTCTGCCAGCATGCGTGATGTGGGGGTTTGAATTAACCCTGTGCCACCGTGCACCATTAGTGAGCTACCTATAGGTGCCAAATTCCATGGTTCACTGGATTCTTGAGCTTGTGATAGTCCACAAAACGCCAAGGTGCTTATAAGTAAAAAATACAATTTCATAGGTTTGTTATTTTCTTTATGTCTCATGACCTCACCCTATTTAAGGCTAAGGTTATTATTTGTTGATTGATAAGGGCGAATTCTGGGTGAAATAGTGATTCCTTAAATGGAACAAAAACTTGGCTGCCAGGCATCACTTCTTGATGAGTTCTATTCCAGTAAGCTACTGGAGTAGTTATTTCGCGGCCATCAGCTTGAATAATCATCACTATGTCTTTATTAGCCAAATTAGTGAGTGTTTGGCGTGTTATATATTCGCTTGCATCAGCATGGGCCAGATGAGGCATATAACTGGTTTTATTCACTGCACCAAATAGTTGAACCGTATCCATCCTTGGTGAAAGGTCTAGAATGTAATTCCCTTTGGGGAGCCTTGGATTTGCGGCGGCAACAATGCGCGCCAAATCGTAATCTATTTTAACAGGCAATCTTCGGGCTATACGCCAGCTTGCAATAGTCGCTTTTAGTTGTTTTATCGACTGGCCAATTTGTGGTTTTTCTGTTTGGTAGCGTTTGATTAGGGCTGAAAGGTTATTGAGTAAAGACTGGCGTGTTTTATCAAGTTGAATATCGCCCTCCTGATATAATGCAGCCATTGGCCAGTACAAGTTTTCCTGGGCCGTAATAGGAGCTAATACTTCAACTAACAGAGGTTCGTGTGTAAATACATACTGTTCTTGTTTCACGGTCACAGTTACCGAAGCCGCTAATGTATTCAATGTTAAAGTGCCCAATAGCAATAAGCACATCAAAACTATTTTATTCATTGTTGTTTTATCCGGTGGCTATTGATTTAGGCGTGCAATTCGACTTAGGTAGGTGATTTCGAGCGATTCAGAAAGAGGTGACACTTTTTGTATACTTTTTATCAGTTCACCGCTTTTTGCGTACCAGAAGTGATTTTGCCAGCTATTGTTGAATCGGAGATAGTTTGCAGGGGCCTCGTAATTCAACGTTTCTAAGTATAAAATTGCTTCTATCTTGAGGTTTAGCGCTTGTACAGTATCCGGCGATGCTTGGCTAAATATTGATTCTATAGGGTAGCCATATTCATCACCTGTTCGGTCTATTATGCGTGACCAAGTTAGCGGTTCTGGTTGATGTTTTGGAGGATGGGGCAGTGATTTAAGTGGGTCAAGATCAGAACTTGACGAATACAGCAGGTTTTCCTCTAGGCCTAAGGTACGTATTATTCTGCCCTTTTCCATAACCAACATAACATTATCGCTTGAGACCCATTTATGTTGATCGTTTTCTAAGTAAGCTAAGGCCATGATAGCAGTTGGTCGCTCACCACGTTTGACAGAAATAACATCAATTTCTGATTGTTGTACCTCTAGTGTTGTGATTTTTGCATTTTCTTGTTTTGCAAATGCAATTTTTAATGTTTGGTAGTAAGCATGATAGGTGCCACTGCAGCCGCAGGAAAACATCAATATAAGTATGCTGAGCTGAAAGGTTTTCACGTTCATGTTAGGTTAAATGTCCGAATAAATAATTATTAAAAATTTGCAATAAAAAAGCCGCCTTGTGGCGGCTTTTTATAAAAGGTATTTATTATAAAGCAGTAGTACTTGCCGTAACTGTTACAGGAGTAGTTACCGTATTAGTTGCAGTAACCGTAGTTGTTACAGTAGTTGTAGGAGCTGAAGGTACACACTCACCATCAACTAATTCTTCACCAGCACCACACTCAGGATCTGGTCCAGGTCCTGGGCCTGGTCCAGGTCCTGGTTCAATCTTTGCGTTGCCACGGTTGTTAGAGACCATAGCACCTAAAACACCAACAGCCACAACACCTGCCACAATCTTTTCTTTATTCATATCACCGAATGCGCTGCTAGATGCTGAGTCTCCGCCTGCATTTTCCTGAGCAAATGAACTGCCTGAGAAACATAAAGCTGCGGTGGCAGCCATTAGAATTTTTTTCATAATACTTTCCTTGGATATAAATTTAATATATGTAAAGAGTTTAATTGAATACATTGTCTATCTCAATAGGTATTAGTCAATTAGTCCTTAAATTTGTGGGTTATTTCTTATCTTTTATCAAAAAGACCTAGTTCATGGGAATTAATTTCTTAATAGGTTATATATCATCGATAAAACGATGTTGTCGATTGGTTTCACTGATACACATTATATAACTGAGCATCGATTTAAGTCAGATCTTGCGTTTCGATACTGTTTTTGCTCTTATTACTCTTATTTATTGAATAAACTCGAATATAATATGCCGAGAATTAGGTTAAAGGATCTTAATTAGATGAAAGTAACAGTATTTGGAATTGGATATGTAGGTTTAGTGCAAGCTGCTGTGATGGCCGAGGTTGGCCACGATGTGGTGTGTATAGATATAGACCAAAATAAAGTAGACCAATTGAAACAAGGTCATATCCCTATTTTTGAGCCAGGTTTAACACCTTTAGTTAAGTCTAACTACGAGGCTGGAAGAGTAGACTTCACTACTGATGCTGCTCGTGGTGTAGACCATGGCGAAGTGATTTTTATTGCTGTTGGAACGCCTCCTGATGAGGATGGTTCGGCTGACCTTAAGTATGTATTAGCAGTGGCAGAGACCATAGCAATCCATATGGACTCTCATAAAGTTGTGATTAATAAGTCTACGGTGCCCGTGGGTACCGCGGATAAAGTGAAAGCAAAAATTGCTAATACTTTATCGAATGCTAATAAGTCTGTGACTTTTGATGTGGTGTCTAATCCTGAATTTTTAAAAGAAGGAGCGGCAGTGAATGATTGTATGCGTCCTGACCGGATCATTTTAGGCACTGACAGCGAATCGGCAGAAAAGAAACTTAGAGAGTTGTATTCACCTTTTAATCGTAACCACGACAAAATCATTGTGATGGATATTCGTAGTGCAGAGCTAACTAAGTACGCGGCTAATTGTATGTTGGCCACCAAAATCAGTTTTATGAATGAGATGTCTAATCTTGCAGAAGTATTTGGTGCAGACATTGAAAATGTGCGCAGGGGAATAGGTTCAGACCCGCGTATCGGTTATCAGTTTATTTATCCTGGCTGTGGTTATGGCGGTTCATGTTTCCCCAAAGATGTGCAGGCACTTGCTCGAAGTGCATCGGCGGCAGGTTATACGGCTCGAGTATTGGAAGCTGTTGAAGCGGTAAACTATTCGCAAAAAGAAAAGTTGTTTGAGTATATTTATAGACATTTCTCTGGTGATTTAAAAGGTAAAACAGTGGCATTGTGGGGTTTGTCATTTAAACCCAATACCGATGATATGCGTGAGGCTTCGAGCCGTGTTCTGATGGAAAAGTTATGGGCTGCAGGCGCCAGTGTTAAGGCTTATGATCCAGAGGCCATGGAAGAGACTCAGCGGATTTATGGTAGTCGTGATGACTTGGCTTTGATGGGAACCAAAGAAGCGGCATTAGAAGGTGCAGACTTTCTAGTGATATGTACTGAATGGCAAGCTTTTAGGGCCCCAGATTTTGAGTTGATTAAACAGAAATTGTCTATGCCTTTGTTGTTTGATGGGCGTAATTTGTTCGAGCCAAAACTTATGATGGAATACGGATTGCATTATTATGCTATTGGTCGCGGTTTATCGGTAAAGGAGCACTAAATATGGGGCAAGTTAAAAAAGCAGTTATCCCAGTAGCAGGATTGGGAACAAGAATGCTACCAGCTACTAAGGCTATTCCTAAGGAAATGTTGCCTGTGGTAGATAAGCCTCTAATCCAGTATGTCGTAGCTGAGTGTGTTGCAGCGGGGATCAAAGAAATAATTTTGGTCACCCATGCCAGTAAAAATAGTATTGAAAACCATTTTGATACTAGTTTTGAGCTTGAAGCAACCTTGGAAAAAAGGGTTAAACGTCAACTGCTTGAAGCGGTACAAGCTATTTGTCCTAAAGACGTCACTATCATGCATGTACGTCAGGGTGTAGCAAAAGGCTTAGGCCACGCGGTGCTTTGTGCACGTCCTATGATAGGTGATGCACCCTTTGCAGTGGTGCTTCCCGATGTCATTATCGATGAATACACAAGTAACCTTAAAAAAGATAATTTGGCGGATATGGTCGCTAAATTTAATACCAGCCGTGTTAGTCAGATCATGGTTGAGCAGGTTCCTCAAGAAGATGTCAGTAAATATGGCATTGTTGATTTGGAAGGCTTGAAGTTAAAACAAGGCGAGTCCGGTAAAATCCATGATATGGTCGAAAAACCTGACTTAGAAGATGCTCCATCTGATTTAGCTGTAGTAGGGCGTTATGTGTTGTCTGGAAAAATTTGGGATATGCTAGAATTCACCCCACCGGGTGCTGGTGACGAAGTGCAGCTAACGGATGCTATTTCCTCTTTGATGAAAACGGAACAGGTTGATGCTTATTACATGAAAGGTAAAAGCCATGACTGTGGTAGCAAGTTAGGATATATGACTGCGAATGTAGAATATGCATTGCGTCACCCTGAATTAGGTGCCGAATTTAAGGCATTTTTAAAAGACTTAAAACTTTAGTATACAGGCCGCTCATATTTATAATGAGCGGCCTAAACTATTTACTAATTATACTTTGAACATTGACCCTGCCGTGCAGTTCCAATAATTTTTAATATCCTAATTTGTTTCTATCTGACTTTTCAACTTTTGAAGCATTTTTTTACCTACACCTTTTACATTTACCAAGTCGTTTACAGAGTTAAACTTACCATGTTTGGCTCGGTATTCGATGATGGCTGCTGCCTTTTTCTTACCTACACCCGGTAAAGAAACTAATTGTTCTAAAGACGCGGTATTCAGATTGACCTTAGACATATGTTTTTGACTAATTTTACTTTTTGCCGTATCAGCCATCGCTAAATTGACTGATGTAGTCAAAAATACGCCGGAAAGTAATAATATACAGATGAGTTTTTTCATAGATAAATTCCCTATTGTTG
>JAWUXT010000172.1:0-13427 GCA_034111205.1 Paraglaciecola sp.
TATTCAATCGTTTGAGTATATTTTGATGGTGACTGTTCCATAAAAACCCTTATTTAACCAACCAAGTAGTCATGCCAAATTGGCCTGCTAACACTAAGCTATTATCACGGATAAGCACCGATGAAAAAACAGCGCTCGACGGGTGTCGGTTTAGACTCATATTTGAAATATCATTGACATTAAATCTAACAATGATACCTGCATGCCCTACTAAGCTAGCGGTCATATCATCAGCAATCACACCGCCTAATAAACTGGCACTGCTACCTATATTTGAGGCCTCCCATGATGCACCATTATCGTTTGACACCATAAAATTACCCTGTAGACCAAAAGCCACTAGAGAGTCTTTTTTACTAGCGATACCAAACAAACTGCCATCATAAGGCATATACATTGTTTGCCAAGTTTGACCGTTATTGTCTGACGAAAATCCAATCCCATTCTCACCTACAATATATACAGAGCCGTTATCAGCGGTAATAATTGAATTTAAGTGGTATTGATTTGGATTTTTAATTTGACCGTCGATCAACCGCCAACTGCTACCTAAATCGTCACTGGTGAGCATTGTGCCGTATGCACCTACTGCGAATAAATGATTATTGTCACTGGCGGTGATGGATAATAGTGGTTTATTGGGACCATCTTCTAGTTCAATCTGAGCATCCTCAAGATTAAACTCAAGATCTTCGATAGAAAATTGAAGATCTGCAATTTCATCTTCATCGGTTAGTTCTTCAAGCCGCTCTTGAAAGGCTGCAATCTTTTTGCCTATATAGACGATTTTTAATTTGGTTAATTCATTACCATCGAAAACTTTTGTCCAGGTATCGCTTTGTGGATCACTTTTCAAAATAACCGAGTCATGTCCAACGGCAAATCTAGTACCATCTTTTAAACTGGTGCTAGCCGTTAAAGTCAAACTCACTGGTACGCTCTGCTGTTGCCAGTTATCCATATCAGACCACTTTAATATGTGCCCACGCTCACCCACTGCAAGAATATCATCTTGCTGCTTTGTCATATTGGTAATGATGCTTGTATTAGCGATCCCACTTGTTCGAGCAGGTATCTGCAATAAATCAAATTGCCCTTGAGCACTCACTGTAGTGGCGATACCCAAAAGGAAAACACCTAAAAATATATTAAATTTTCTCATATTTTTGTTCTTATCATGTTAATCACTTATCAATTATTGAATATTCCAATACAAACTAATAGGAATTTCATGCCAAAACGTTATCTTTTCGGTAATTGTTTATAACTTGGTGCATTCAGGTTTGAATAGTCAACTGATGATAGACAAAGCAGAGTTTACTATTACAAAAACTTACCAAATTCAGCAAATCTTGCAGACAGAGGATCTTTCATATGGATGATGTTTTTGAAGATTCATATAATATCAAAGATAGTAGGAAATATTTTCATCATTCCTACTATCTTTAGCGTTTCATAATATATTCAATAAACATGCATAATTAGTAAACAAAACACTGCATGCTCTTGAAATAATTTGGCAGGCGTTGAGGATGTTTGGGTACTAAACAACATAACAACATAACAACATAACAACTAGAATAAATTCTGCACATTATCCAAAGAATCAAACGCCTTATAATGTATAAATTGATCCAATATTGAAACGAAAATGCTTATCTAAATATATTCCACTGCAATTATCTCAAACTCAACCGTACCTTTAGGTGTTTGAATATTGACAATGTCGTCTAATGATTTACCAATCAAACCGCGAGCGATAGGAGAACCAACTGAAATCAAGTTATTCTTAATATCAGCCTCATCCTGCCCCACTATTTGATAAGTGATTTCTTCATCTGTTTTCAAATTGATAATGGTGACAGTGGTACCAAATATAACCTTGCCATTATTGGTCATTTTTGTGACATCAATAATCTGAATATTAGACAATTTACCTTCGATATCTTGTAAACGTCCTTCACAAAAACTTTGTTGTTCACGGGCAGCATGATACTCAGCGTTTTCTTTTAAGTCGCCATGCTCTCTAGCTTCAGCAATAGACTTAACAATTTGTGGTCTTTTTACTGATTTTAAATATTTCAACTCTTCACGGAGCAAATCTGCTCCTTTTGCTGTCATTGGATATAGGGTCATATCAACAACTCTCTTATTTTATTATTTGATTAAAATTAATGGGTACTAAATACAAATTTTCAACTAAGGGACAAACTGCAGTGCAATTTGTCCCTTAACAGTTGATATTAGTAAATACGTGCGTGTAATTCTTGTACTGATGTCACTCGAGCTCTGTCGTCAGCTTTATTAGCATTAACGGTAGCAAACGCCGCGTTCATAGTGGTGGTGTAAGGCACTTTATTCAACAATGCTTCTTTACGAATATACACAGAGTCATCAATTGCTTGACGCCCTTCAGTGGTGTTCACAATGTAGCAATACTCACCATTTTTAATCGCATCCACAATATTGGGACGACCCTCGCTAAGTTTATTCACTATTGAGCATTCAACACCGGCATTATTTAATACCGTTGCCGTACCTTTGGTTGCTTCTAAAGTAAAACCTTTAGACACCATGGCTTGGCCGAGTTCGATTACCCGATTTTTATCGTTGAGACGAACAGATAACAAAGCTTTACCACCAACAGGAATGGGCTGACTCGCGCCTAAATTAGCTTTGGCATAGGCTTCTTCAAAACTTTCACCCACGCCCATGACTTCACCAGTTGAACGCATTTCAGGGCCAAGTAATGGATCGACACCTTGGAATTTAGCAAAAGGCAGTACCACTTCTTTAACCGAATAAAACGGGGGAATAATTTCTTTGGTAATACCTTGTGACGCTAGTGACTGGCCAACCATGGCTCTTGCACCAATTTTGGCTAGCGGCATACCGGTTGCTTTTGAGACAAAAGGTACCGTTCGCGCAGCACGTGGATTGACTTCAATCAAATACACTTGACCATCTTTCACAGCAAACTGGGTATTCATTAAACCTATAACACCCAACTCCAGTGCCATGGCTTTTACTTGCTGACGCATTACATCTTGCACTTCAGGACTTAAAGAATAAGGAGGTAATGAACAAGCCGAATCACCAGAATGAACGCCTGCCTGTTCGATATGCTCCATAATGCCACCGATAACTACATCGGTGCCGTCACAAATGGCATCTACGTCCACTTCAATAGCATCGTCTAAAAAGCGGTCTAACAATACTGGGGAGTCGTTAGATACTTTTACTGCATTGTTTAAGTAGCGTTTAAGGTCGTTAATGTCGTAAACAATTTCCATAGCGCGGCCACCTAAAACATAGGAAGGGCGCACCACCAATGGAAATCCAATTTTGTCTGCAGCGACTAAAGCTTGTTCCAAATTTCTAACCGTCGCATTAGCTGGCTGCTTAAGGTTAAGTTTATTCACCATCTTTTGAAAACGTTCACGGTCTTCTGCTTTATCAATGGCATCAGGTGAAGTACCAATGATAGGCACGCCAGCGGCTTCTAATTCACGGGCTAGTTTAAGAGGTGTTTGGCCACCGTATTGCACAATCACCCCTTTAGGTTTTTCGATACGCACTATCTCTAATACGTCTTCTAAAGTGACTGATTCGAAGTACAGCCGGTCGGAGGTATCGTAATCGGTAGACACTGTTTCTGGGTTGCAATTGACCATAATGGTTTCATAACCGTCTTCACGCAATGCCAGTGCTGCATGAACACAGCAATAATCAAACTCAATGCCCTGACCTATGCGGTTTGGACCACCACCTAACACCATAATTTTATCATTGTCGGTTGGGTTAGCCTCACACTCTTCATCGTATGTAGAATACATATAAGCGGTGTCGGAGGAAAATTCAGCCGCACAAGTATCTACGCGTTTGTACACAGGATGAATATCAAAACCGCGACGCATTTCACGCACGTCCGTTTCATCTACGCCGGTTAAATCAGCAATTCTAGAATCGGCAAACCCCTTGCGTTTGAGTATTTTCATCAAGTCTTCATCTATCGAAGACAAACCAGACGTTAGGATCTGTTGTTCAAGGATGATCAATTCTTCAATCTGCACCAAGTACCATCTATCGATATTAGTTAACTCGAATATTTCATCGACTGACATTCCCATGCGCATCGCATCTGCAATATACCAAATACGTTCAGCACCGGGCTCGCGCAATTCACGAACAATAGTAGTTTTAGCCTCTGGCGCAGTAATATCAATAATGGAGTCTAGGCCATTCACACCTACCTCTAATCCCCGTAACGCTTTTTGTAATGACTCTTGTAAGTTACGACCGATGGCCATTACTTCACCTACAGATTTCATTTGAGTGGTTAAACGGTCATTAGCACCAGCAAATTTTTCAAAGTTAAAGCGCGGTATTTTCGTCACTACGTAATCAATAGTAGGTTCGAACGAAGCTGGGGTTAACCCGCCAGTGATATCGTTCGCCAATTCATCAAGTGTATAACCTATGGCTAATTTGGCTGCGACTTTCGCAATAGGGAAACCCGTCGCTTTTGATGCCAACGCAGAAGAACGAGATACACGTGGGTTCATCTCAATAACCACTAAACGACCTGTTTTTGGATCCACCCCGAACTGAACATTTGAACCGCCCGTTTCCACGCCGATTTCACGTAAAACTGCAATGGCAGCGTTACGCATGATTTGAAACTCTTTGTCGGTTAAGGTTTGTGCTGGGGCAACAGTGATGGAATCACCTGTATGCACACCCATAGGATCAATATTTTCAATGGTACAAACAATAATGACGTTGTCAGCTTTGTCTCTGACCACTTCCATTTCATATTCTTTCCAGCCAATCAATGATTCATCAATTAGCAACTCGCTTGTAGGTGATAAGTCTAATCCGCGACGACATATTTCTTCAAACTCTTGTTTATTGTAAGCAATACCGCCGCCTGAACCGCCCATTGTGAATGATGGGCGAATAATACAAGGAAACCCTATACGTGTACTGACATCAAAAGCTTCTTCTATGGTATGTGCAATTTCAGCATATGGGCATTCTAAGCCAATAGATTTCATGGCTTTATCAAACCGCTCTCGGTCTTCTGCTTTATCAATTGCATCTGCCGTGGCACCGATCATTTCAACACCAAACTCTGCCAGTACACCGTGTTTATTCAAATCAAGGGCGCAGTTTAAGGCAGTTTGTCCGCCCATAGTGGGCAAAATGGCATCAGGACGTTCTTTCTCGATGATCTTCTTCACCACTTCCCAGTGAATTGGCTCAATGTAAGTGGCATCAGCCATTTCCGGGTCGGTCATGATAGTGGCTGGGTTTGAATTAACCAAGATCACACGAAAACCTTCTTCGCGCAGTGCTTTACAAGCTTGTGCACCTGAATAGTCAAATTCACAAGCTTGCCCTATTACGATAGGGCCAGCGCCTAAAATCAAGATGCTTTTTATGTCGGTACGTTTTGGCATGTCACTAATTACTCTACTAATTCTTGTACTTTAAAAGGTGCGTACTTAGATGGTACGTGCTTTATTGGTTCTGCTGCATCAACGCTATGAAATGATCGAATAATGGCGCTGCATCATGTGGCCCTGGACTAGCTTCTGGATGACCTTGAAAACTAAAAGCTGGCTTGTCTGTGCGATGAATACCTTGTAAAGATTTATCGAATAACGACACATGAGTCACCTCTAAGGTATCCGGTAAATTACTTTCATCTACCGCAAAGCCATGGTTTTGGCTGGTAATCATCACCCGTTCGCCTTTAATATCCTTAACAGGATGGTTAGCACCATGATGACCAAATTTCATTTTGACTGTTTTGGCACCACTAGCTAAGGCTAATAACTGATGACCTAAACAAATACCAAAAATCGGAATATTAGTTTCTAACAATTCTTTAATGGCGGAAACAGCATAATCACAAGGTTCAGGGTCTCCGGGGCCATTTGACAAAAACACCCCGTCTGGTTTTAACGCGAGTACTGCTTCAGCTGTTGTTTTGGCTGGTACCACTGTGAGCTTACAGCCACGGTCGACTAACATCCGTAAAATATTACGTTTCACACCAAAATCATAGGCAACCACGTGAAAAGCGGGGTTATCTAAAGCGGCTTGGTAACCTTCACCTAACACCCAACTTCCATCGGTCCATTGGTAAGCTTCAGTGCAAGTGACTTCTTTGGCTAAATCCATGCCTTTAAGACCACCAAAAGCCTGTGCTTTAGATAATGCTAATGATTCATCCAATGGAATGTCATCAAGGCTATTACTGGCAATGATACAACCACTTTGTGCACCTTTGTCGCGCAAAATCCGTGTCAATCTTCGGGTATCAATGTCTGCAATACCAAGAATATTATTTTCTTCAAGATATTCAGATAAGCTCATTTCACTGCGAAAATTACTAACAAGAAGAGGTAAGTCGCGAATAATTAGACCTTTGGCCCAAACTTTATGTGATTCACAATCTTCAGAATTTATACCCGTGTTACCGATATGAGGGTAAGTGAGGGTGACAATTTGTTCTGCGTAAGACGGGTCTGTTAGAATTTCCTGATAGCCTGTCATAGAGGTATTAAACACGACCTCACCCACTGACACACCAGAAGCTCCAATAGCAGTACCTTTAAAGACAGAACCATCTTCAAGTACTAAAAGGGCAGAATTAGCCAAATCAACCTCCAGGTTATATATTAAACGGTTTTAACCTTGGACTCCGACTGTTCCAAACGAGTAACAGAGTCCATGAATACCCATACAAACAATTGATTTATATAGATATTTAGTCAACTTGCAAATCATAAAATGATGAAATCTAAACGATATCACTAAATTTTGGCAAATCCGGAATATTATACATACAAGGGTGTTTCAGGTCTATTCACAATTAATAAAATGCATAAATAACCGTTTAACCATACTTTTTATACATAAGGGTTAAAAGTAGCTATTCACAAGTTATTGAATAGCATCATTTAAAACCCAACACGTCTTCCATATCGTACAAGCCTGCTGGTTTGTCGATAATCCAACTTGCCGCTTTTACGGCTCCTTTTGCAAATGTCAAACGACTTGAAGCTTTATGAGTAATCTCTAACCTTTCACCGATGTCAGCAAACAAAGCGGTATGCTCACCCACTACATCGCCGGCCCTAACAGTAGCAAAACCAATCGTTTTATGCTCTCGCTCACCGGTGTCACCTTCTCGACCGTAAACTGCACATTCAGACAAATCCCGTCCAATTTCATCGGCTATTGCCTGCCCAATTGCCATCGCGGTACCTGAAGGTGCATCTTTCTTAAATCGATGGTGAGCTTCTAAAATTTCAATATCAGCTGTATCCGCCATAACAGATGCCGCTTGTCTGACTAAATTAAGCATCAAATTAACACCCACACTATAGTTAGCAGCAAAAACAATAGGAATATGTTTGGCTGCAGAATCTAACGCCGCCTTTTGTTTAGTATTTAATCCTGTGGTGCCAATTATTATAGGTTTGTTGTGGGCGACACAAAAAGCCAGGTTTTCAGTGAGTGCAGCCGGCAAGGTAAAATCAATCAGCACCTCTATTTGTTCAATATGTAAATACAAATCATCACAAATCAACAAGCCTTTTTTGCCTATTCCCGCGAGCTCTCCCACATCAAATCCCACGAAGTTAGAGCTGGCTCTTACAGCAGCAGCGGTCAATTTGTCATCCACACTTTGCTCGATGGCTTCGATCAAGACTCGGCCCATGCGTCCATTGGCGCCGAAGATAGCGATATTACTCATAGTGATTTAATCATTTTTAATTAGAGGTTTATACGCAGATTGTGCCTGAATTATGTGTTTGATGCAGTAAAGGCGTAGTGATCTTTTGTATATATCTAACCTCAGCTTCGCATAAGGAGGCCAAGCAACCCAGCACTTATCTGGAAACTCAGATAGTATGGCTCTTTACAACTACCAACATCCCCATTGTTCTCACTCTTTATGGAATGCCATGTTAGAAAATAACTTCACCAATCCAAGCATCACTATTGCTCACTTACCAGCAATTTTGAGCCTAGAAAAACAATCCTTATCTGAACAATATGCACCATTAAATCGATTAATTAACTTAGGCTGTACTTTACTAATTTGTGTGTTGGGTTTGGCTTTTTACTTCCAGCCTTTTATAAATTTACCAAATCAATTGCTTAATTCCCTGCCCTTCGTTATATGGGCCACAGCTGTGTTAGGCTTTTTGTTCACATGGTTAGGTCATGCTCAAGATCAACTTAAATCCTATGCTCTTAGAGAATCAGATTTACATTATTTAAGCGGCTTGTTTTTTAGAAGCGTAGTGAGTCAACCCATTACCCGTATTCAGCATATTGAGCTAAAACGTGGCCCTATCGAACGAAAAGCCGGTTTAGCAACATTGCAAGTATTCAGTGCAGGAGGTGAAATGCATACCTTTCAAATACCTGGTTTACCGCTAGAGACGGCCCAACAACTACGCCAGTTTATATTGCAGCATAAAGATGTCGTCAAACATGGATAAACAACTTAATTCAGCGGCCTGTGATAACACAAGTCTAACTGATAAATTACCAGCCCAAGATGATTGGCAAGTTTTATCGCCTGTGGCTATTTTGTATTTCGCTGTTGGTGTATTCAAACATTTGTTCGGTAATATTATCTATCTGATACCCGCATTAGCAGTAAGTTATAAAAGTGTGCTTGAACATCCTTATATCTGGTTTCCCAGCATTTTGACGGCATTTGTACTATTGCTACTTTTCGCATTTTTCAGCTTTAAAGTATATCGCTACCGATTAACAGATAACAATATCGAGATACGTTCGGGGATATTCAGTAAGAAACATTTAAACCTACCGTTTTCCAGAGTACAAAATGTCAAAATAGAACAACCCATTTATTATCGATTTAGCGGCCATGCCTGTTTGCAATTGGATACAGCCGGTTCAGCTAAAAACGAAGCAAAATTAGTGGCGATAAAATTAGATTTTGCTGAACAGCTGAAAATCCGTATACAGGACCAAAGCCAAACAGATGCCAATCAGGATAATTTAACTGCCAATACAACGGATAAGTTAAATGCCACAGTAACTAACCAAGGTAAGCAAGAAAAAGTACTTAACCAACGTCAGTTATCTGATTTAGTCATACATGGTATTACCAGCAATAGAATTTGGATCTTTTTGGGCGGGATGGCACCTTTTTACGACAATATATTTGAGTCGATTAGCGAATGGTTAAACACCTTAGGAATTGATTTCACTGAATTATTTAGCTTACAGACTCATTCGCTATTTGAGGTAGGTTTGTATGCATTGTCACTCACAATGCTCGTCATGTTGGTATTGGTAAGCTTTTCAGTCATCGGGGCGATTGTTAGTTTTTACGGTTACACCCTGAGTAAACTCGATGATAAATACATCAGGCGCAGTGGGTTATTCACCAAACACGAAGTCAGTATGGGTTTAAGTCGTTTGCAAATGATAGTGCAAAAACAGGACTGGTTAGACGTAATACTTAAACGGATTAACCTCAAGTTTGAACAAAGCAATTCCTTTGGTAAAAATAACAGCTCATCCGCAACTAGCAGTAAAATTATTGTGCCATCGATTAAACCCGATGAATGCCAAGCGCTAATCAATGATGCCTATCCCAACAACTCACTGAATACTTTAGTCTGCAATAATGGGTTTGAACCCATTAGCAAGCGTTTTATTTTTCGCAATATCGTTTATTTGTTAATGCCCATTTGGTTGCTCGCAACATACAACACACTGATGGATGACAAACTGATGATTTCAGCACTGGTGAGCGCATTGTTTATTGCTTTGTGTGCTTTAGTAGTTTTACGTTGGAAGCGCTGGGGCGTCGCCAGAGATGAACATTTCGTGTACATAAGAAAAGGGTTAATCGGCGTCGATTATTATTGTTTCCCTACCTACAAGCTACAACAGACCCAATTTAAGCAGAATTTGTTGATGAAAAAACGTCAATTAGCTTCAGTAAGATTTGTACTCGCATCCGGCTCACTCAAGGTGCCGTTGATCAGTCAAACGTTAGCCTATGAATTGATTGACGTAGGCCTTTATCAGGTCGAGTCAAGTCAGAAGTCCTGGATGTGATAAATTGCTGAAGGCGGCAATCTCCTAAAACCTATTGTGCATTGTTTCAAAGCGAACAAACGATGTGAAGTAAGCGCTTATTGAACGTGCGTAGGTAACCAGTTGGGTTTAGTCTTTTTAATAAAAGGGGTCAGAGTCAATTTAAAGTTTTGACATCACTTTTGTTCTTTCGCCAACCGACCGGTCTGCCTCGCTTTCCTTCAATAACACGTCGCCCTGTGAGACTCTCTATATCAGCAAAAAAATCATCATTACCTAGCGCTAATCCCTTGTTAATCCCTTTACGAATATCTTCCAACACCTTATCTTCTAACTGATGTACAAACAATCCGCGATACGCCAACTGACGCGCCTGTTCATTTCTACCAAGCCGCATGTAAATTGAATGAGGTGTTAACAAATCACTCTTTTTACCAAGGGCATTACATTGATAACTTGACCAAAAGTAATCGGCTGGCTCATCGACCATAGATGCCCTCACTGGGTTCATCTCTATATAACGGTAGACTTGCATAAGGTAGGTTTCTTCTTGCACCAAACAGGATTTAAACCGCCCTTCCCATAACGTTCCTGTTCGTTTGTAACTGCGATTAAAATAAGTCACATACATTCTACCAAGAGACTGCATCATCTGAGAAATACCATTAACGCTACTGGGAGTGCACAGAAGATGAACATGATTGGTCATTAACACCCATACATGAACACTGACTTTATATTTTTTAGAATACGTTTTAAGCCAGCCAACATAGGCCTGCATATCCTCTTCACATGCAAATATTGCCTGACGATTATTCCCTCTCTGGATTAAGTGTTCAGCCACGCCTATACTCGAAACTCGTTGCTTTCTCGCCATTTAAATAACCTATCTTTTAGGAATAAAGTGAGTATAGTTCATTTAAATTGACTCTGACCCCTTTTATTGTAGTTAATTTTAACCATTATAAAAATGATTTTTTTGCACCACAGAGTTCAAAGAGGCTTCGCTGCACAGAGAAACAGATACAAACTCTAGACATCGAGTAGGGTGAGGCTTATGCCCCATCCCTCTCACAGAACCGTACGTACGGATCTCGTATACGGCTCATGCAATTTACTATTTCTCATTCATTTAGTAATAAGAAGCAAGAACCCCTGTTTTAAGTTTATCTATCTGATACAAACCCATTTCTTTAAACCATTTGTTGGGCATAGCGTAGTTTGCCAATGGACTCTTAGCACTTCGCCATGAATTCATCTTGATAAACTTAAAAGGAGGCTTAAACTTTAATTGTTTCAATCGCCTATGTAATCTCATCGGCTTTTTCCACAACCTCAGTTGTACCGCCCTTAATCTTCGCCGGATCCAAGTAAACAGTTGCTGTAAAATGCTGCTTATATTCGCTATTTTGAAGTAATTTACAAATCCCCTCAGTACTGGGTTAAGTCTTTTTAGCACTGTCGCTAAATTACCGGCTCCATTACGCTTAGTGAATTGTTTCACTTTTACTTTGAAGTGTTTGAGTTTCTTTTCTTGAATACGCGTGTAATTGCTACCAATTATCACCCCTAAGAATTTTATCCCCGTATCGCTATGTGCTATATGGGTCTTATGCTCATTCACTTTAAGTTTCAGTGTCACTTCTAGTAGTTGACTCGCTACTTTCAATGCGTTTACTGCGCCTGATGTTGAGGTACAGAATATCAAGATATCATCAGCATAACGCACTATTCGGTGCTGTCTTCTCATCATTTCTTGGTCAAACTCATCTAGGTAGATATTTGATAATAGCGGGCTAATTACGCCACCTTGTGGGCTACCAATCTTACTATTTTCAAACGTTGAGCCTATCATTACACCGCTGTTGAGAAACTGTTTTATCAAGTTTAAAATACTGCCGTCTGTAATACGTTTTCTCACGAATTTTAAAATCAACTCATGGTCAAGCGTATCAAAACATTTCGACAAATCCATATCAACTACGTGGCGTTTGTTGTACCTGCGTATAAATAACGTCGCTTTGCTGATAGCTTGATGACAGCTTCGCCCCACGCGATACCCATAACTCGATGGATGAAAGTGTGGGTCAAATATAGGGGTCATGATATTCGATAAACATTGTTGAACAATGCGGTCTCGAACTGTTGGAATGCCCAGTAACCGTTTGCCTCCATCGTCTTTGTCGATTTCAACACGCTTGACTGGTTGCGCTTGGTAGCGCTTTTCTTTGAGTTCAAGCAATAATTGTTTAAGCTCTTTTTCCAAATTTTGCGTAAAGTCACCTATGCTCTGACCGTCAATTCCGGCAGCGCCTCGATTCTTTTTCACTTGTTTGTATGCCAGATAAAGCGCTTGTAGTGATAACAAACGCCCATAAAGGCTAAAATGCACTCTCACATTATTGTCTCACATCACTTGGCTTTGGTTTCCTTTGTATCGGTTAGGTTTGTTTCATTATCGCAGCAAGCCTTCTAGCGAGGGATTTATCCCTATAATGCAATGTACTTAACCACCTTTATTTTGCCTCTAGTAAAGAGAAATAATTACTCCCCGTGCCCAGTTCCATCCTCAGCCTTGATTTCACTCTCAGCCAATCAAGGAGACCTTGCCTTATTAGGCAACTCGTAGACCCGATATAAATTCCACTACACGTTGTGATTTATAAATCACTTCCCCCCTTCGCAATCAATCAAAGATTTTGGCTAAGATTGATCCTATCAAACACATTGCTGATAGTCGGCTTGGTTTTGTCCTCCACACCATTACTGGCTTTCACAGGCCTAGCCTTACTCACTACTACGGGTTCATCTGCCACCTCACACCGACGTTAAATCTTGAGTTTCCTCTTGAATTCAAGCCACTTACTTACAAGTAAGTTTAGATGCCAGGCTTCCCCAGTTACTGTTCCGGTAACCGCGTTATAGCTCCCTGTTAGAAATGCCACCCTCAAGCACAGCATTGGTCTGACTAAGTATTGGGCTTCGCGCTATTATGGACGCTTACCCACCAATGCCGCCGAAACAGGTTACGGTTAGTTGTGTACCTCTAACTTCCTATGGCTTCCTTCAGACCTTACCGTTAGCCAGTAGCGCCCTTGCCATTCGGATTGTCTTCCCCTTAGTCAGGGTGACTCCGCTATCTTTCAAGCGGACGGGTTTGCCAGCTTCGCTGGGCAAACATAAAAAAAGGCCGGCATTGCCGACCTTCAGAATATTACTGTTACTAACTAAGCAATGATATCGAGTAATTCAACATCAAATATTAGTGTGCTGTGGGGGCCAATAGCACCGCCTGCACCTTGTTCACCGTAAGCAAGCTCAGC
>JAWUXT010000173.1:0-7283 GCA_034111205.1 Paraglaciecola sp.
AAATTTGTTCGGTAAACTTTCAAGATTAATCGTAGTCAGTCGATATTTAGTATTGTGGAATTTTATATGACTTTAGTCTAAGAAAAAAATTCTAAGACTACAAATTATTACTCAGTCGGGTATAGTCTTATTAGATTAAGAATGGGCTGCATTTAGCAGTCAAATGATAAAATATATAAAGCCGGTACGGATACTGCCAACTTGATTTAGGGCCATTCAATGAAAATTACTGTAGCTACCCGTGTCGTCGGTGGATTTGGATTCATTACACTTTTATTAGTTGTATTAGGAGTAGTAGCGGTATCAAGTCTATCTAGTATAGATACTGCCACTGAAGAGGTTAATACATTAGCCCTCCCTACAGTGAGCGGTAGTAGTCAACTAAAAGTGTCCTTCTTAAATATGGGCCGTCTCACCACAGAGTCTTATTATGAGACAACCCTAGATGGTTTGAGAACAAAGAAGACCGCTTTCGAAGACAGTCAAACCAATTTTGATAATGAATTACGCATCCTCACCAGTGTGGTCAGTAAAGAGCCAGATTTAAGAGAATCATTGATTGAAACAGAAGAGATTTATCGTCAGTACATCGATAATGTAAACACAATATTTGACAACAAAAAAGCCGACTTAGAGTTTGGTAACAGAGTATTAGATGTGCTCAGCAATATTGAGGATAACGCCGACGATGGTTCAACTTTCATTGTTGATTTTGCGGATTTAGAAAAAGTGCAGAGCAATAGTCAGTTGACTAAAGCAGCGGAAATAGCTAATGGGCTTGAATCAAGTCTTAGCTCATTGCTGACTGTAGGTGCAGAATACGTCAAGACACAAACGTTAGTCAGAGCAGACACCATAGGCAATGAAGTCAAATTAGTTGTTGATCAAATCAAAGACAAAACAACTCAAGTTCAAACCACTGCAGGAGATAGAGATGACAGTGGTACATTAAGCGATCTATATGACTTAATTACTGACGTTACCGATTCTATATCCTCACCCAATGGCCTAATTCAGTCACAAATCAAACGTTTAAACAGTCGCTTGCAAGCCGGTTCTGCATACACAGCCTCAGAAGCAAACATCGAAGATGCGGTTCAAAAACTGAATGATTTATTAAAGCTTGCGGACGCCAAAGCAAAATATGCCAAAGAAGACGTTGCAGACTCTGTTACCACAGGCAAAATAATTACCATTATTATAGGCTTGATATCGGTGCTTATTGCAGCAGCTATCGCTTATGGGACCGTACAAGCTATTATAAAACCACTAAACAAAGTTAACGAAATGCTTAATTTCGTTTCTACAGGTGACTTAACTCAGAGACTCGACGATTCTGCGCAAGATGAATTCGGTGATTTAGCCAAAAACTGTAATAACTTAATCGATAGCTTAAAAACCTTGATATCAGGTATCAGTTCACGGGCCGCTCAATTGGCAGCTGCAGCTGAACAAACATCTACGGTAACGGCGCAAACTACACGCTCAATCCAAGAACAAAAATCACAGGTCGCACAAGTTGCCGCTGCCACCACCGAAATGCACAGTACGTCGCAACTAGTAACTAAAAGTGCCGAAGACACCTTAAACCAAATTAAACATGCTGACTCTGAAGCAGAAAAAGTCAAAGTGATTTCAGAAGAAAACAAAAGAACTATTCTAGTCTTAGCTAAAGACGTAGAGGAAGCTGCGGCAGTAATAAACAAGTTACATCAAGACAGCGCTAGCATAGGCGGTATTTTAGATGTCATCAGGGGCGTTGCTGACCAAACTAACCTACTTGCTCTGAATGCCGCTATCGAAGCCGCAAGAGCTGGTGAACAGGGTCGTGGGTTTGCTGTAGTCGCAGACGAAGTAAGAACGTTAGCCAGTCGAACTCAACAATCAACCCAAGAAATCAACTCCATGATTGAAGTATTGCAAGCCGGTGCAGAAAAAGCGGTATCTGTAATGAATCAGAGCAAAGAACAAACCACACTTTGTGTTGAACAAACTGAGAATGCGACAGTCGCACTGGAATCAATTACCGATGCAGTTCACAAAGCATATGACGTCAGTAGCCAGATTGAACAATCTGCTCGTGAACAAAACGTAGTCTCACTAGAAATCAGTGAAAAACTTGAAAATATAGTGAATATTGCTGAAGAAACTACAATCGGAGCGAATCAGACATCTGAGTCTAGTCATGAAGTGGCTAAGCTTGCAGAGGAATTACAAAGCTCGGTGCAGCAGTTTAGGGTCTAGGTCTAGGTTAGCCTTCGATCTATGAGTTTTTAGAAAATATTTGAAGAACCGGCGAAAGCCGGTTTTTTATTGTCTACGCCAAATTAATAATTAAAATCAAGGCATGCGCCTACCGACAAAAGCTCGAAGGCAATACTCGACTGGAGTCGAGGGTAGATCAAAACATCAGATTGGCCGACTAAAAAATTGCCGTGAGGAATCAACATTCAAAAGATAGTTCTATTGCCGTTAGCTATTCTATTCATATAAACTCATTTACTTTCACTAGTTTAGGAAATGAACCATCAAATACTTTTCTACCACTGCCACAGCTAAGCGTCTTAGTATTGAGCCGAAGGTTCTTTTCACTAAGCTTCAAGAAGTTAACTATATTGTGCGTGAGCTTGAGAAATGGGCCTTAACTGCAAAGGGTAAACTGGCGGGGGGAAGAATTAAAACGTCGGTAAAGCTTGGTAATTACATTGAATGGCCTGAAGATTTTGATTTAACGCAATTACCTGCACATCAAAGCCCTGACATCGCTATTGAATTAGTTAGCTCAACTAAAATTGGCAAAGAATTTGGTATCTCAGCAAACAAGTTGAATTATCTTTTTTCAGAGCTTGGATGGATTAATAAAAGCTTGAAGGGCTGGGTTGTCACAGAACAAGGCCTCAAAAAAGGGGCACTTCAAAGTGAAGATGCTCGTTCAGGTGTGCCTTATGTTAGGTGGCCAGAAACAATCACTCAGTCTAATTTACTACTGAATTCTATAAACGATATTACGGGGTCTAATGCACCCTTATTTATTTCATCGAACGATACCAATGCCGTCTCAACCGCAATGGAATTTAAAGAGAAGTTTGAAGCCAAACATAGGACGACAGACGGTCACTATGTTCGCTCTAAAGCTGAGATGATGATTGATAACTGGCTGTATATAGCTGAAATAGTCCATGCCTACGAACGCAAGTTACCTATTGAAGAAAACGTATATTGTGACTTCTATATCCCAACAGGCAAAGTCTATATCGAGTATTGGGGACCCAATAATGATCCTAAGTCTCTTGCTTATAAAGAAAAAAAAACAACTATTTATCAAAAGTATGGATTGAAGCTTATTGAACTGGACGAGACTGATGTGCAAAATTTAGATGATATTTTACCAAGGTTATTGTTGAAGTTTGGGGTGCAAGCGTATTAGTTAACCTGACATATAGAGAAGGCATACAATCAATGCAATATTTCCCCATCAACCCATCCGTTAAAAAAAATGACTCTCACTTAGATCATCAACTACATCTTGAGCACCATAGCTGTCTTCATTAGGTTTTACGCCTTTACCCATGCGTATGTCCAATATGCTATGCACTTCTTTACGATTATTATTGATATTTACCCCCACCTATGTGGATGGATGAGTACGGGTTTCACAGGTCAACAATTCACAGTTTCTTTCAATTTGACGTCGCCAGTAATTTTTTGCTCACTGTAGCCGACTGTGCCATTTTTTGCCGAACGGTAGTCACTGCTGGCCACTTGATACTGGCGACACAGTTGCCCCTGTTGATTTGCAAAACTCAGCTGCGCTTTTACCGTACTTCCGTCTTCGAGGTAGGCGGTCTCACCACTCAACTCAGTATCTAACACTGCGGCAATATCAGTGGAAAAGCCAAGGTCAGTCGTTTGCTGAGACAAATTCAACATAGCGACACTTGCTACTAGTGCAACACCAGCTGCCATGGCATAGGGTGTTTTTATATCAGCAGTCCATTTTTTCCAAGCCGATATTTGAACCACATTATTCACAGCAGCCGTCTTATGGCTGTTTCGCTTAACATCAAGTTGTTGTGCTAATGTTCATGCGTTTTCCTCTAACTCTGTTGGCCTGACCAAATTCAACAATGAATTTCTAGCTCGTGATAGGCGACTCATTAAGGTGCCAATTGGAATTTCTAATATTGCAGCCACATCTTTAGTCATTATCAATTGTCGCGGTAAACTTGGCTTGCGGTCTCATTTGAAAGGGTTATAAATTAAAACTAAGTTTAGGAAATAAGTTTGTTTTGACAACTTCAATAACGTTAAAGATTGACAATGATTGTCACGACGTTATTTTCAAAGAGCACATACAAGAGGTAAGGTAAGGCCATGCACGTATCATTAACACCAGAACCATTGACTTTAAAACTGGACTGAGGTGCTGCCAATGCCAGTGAACTTATTGCTAAAGCCACAACACATGCCCTCTTTTCAAAAAATAATTTCATCTTAACCACTCATCCTATATATAAAAAGAACGCCGGCGATAAGCCTGCGTATGCTTGGGATTGAGTAAGCTTAAATACCTAAATCTAAGTCGCTGTTGTTCAGTGTTGGTATCAGTGTTTGTCTGTCCGCTACTGTTTGCTTGTCCGTTAGCATTTGCCTGTGCATTGTTATTGCTTTGCGCCGAGGCATCAGATTCAGTTTCCGAATTCGCGCTTGCTTGTTCAGTATCCGTTTGCTGATGATTACGTTCTAGTTAGCCCAAGTCAAAAAGTTGTCATGTTACTTTAATTACATATGAATCCCTTGCATGCCTATGATTTTAATAAGGTATTTTAGATTGGCACAAACTGTGCTGAACACGAGTAATGTCAGAAATCAAATCAATGGTGTTACTCGTGTCTATGTTTAGTTCTACGCAAATAATTATTAATTCTTTGCATGTTCCCCTTCTGCAAAAATCTAAAAAGAGCGCTTTAGCTAGCAGCCCTGTACTTGACTACCTATTGCCAGAATTATCTATTTGGCAAACAGGTGAGGTTAGGCAGGGGCAAATATTAGAAAATATTGACGACTACATGTTAGAAGAAACCAGACTGATACTAAAACGAGTGCACTTATTGTGTGCCAACCTAGCGTTAACCGACTCCACTAGGTTTAACATTAAGCTACAGGCTTCTAGCTCTAGTGATGTTTTGCTGATAAGCGGGGCGTTTGAAGAAAAGTCACAATTAACCAAGCTGCTAAATCAGGATAGCTGGTTAACAAGTGCGTTTAATTGGTTGTGCCCAAACTACAATGCACTAGCGCATTCTCAGGAAATGAATACGTTTTCGCACGCTTATGAAAAAGATCGCCAACAAGCGTTACATCAGTACAGACATTTCGGCCAAAATGAACAAGGGATGCGCTGTTATTTAGCCTGTAATATACAGGAAGGTGAACCTCGATTAAGCTGGCGTCTGGAGTCGCCCAAGACAGTGTATATTCTGAAAGAGTTACAAAGCTAAGTCTGATGTGACAGATTTCTGAGGGATTTTACGCAGACAACCATCATCATTTAATAATAATTTATCATGGCTATATCGGTTAGTAGTTACTGTTAAGCACAGAAGGCAGTAACTTTAATAGCAGTAAGCCGGTTTTTTTGTGTCTAAAAAGCCATGCCCATCCGCCCCATTTCCATCAAGCGACTATAGGTTCGGCGAAACTCAAAGGTTAACGCGCCTTCTTTATAAAGCTCGGATAAGGGAACATCCGAGCTTAAAAACAGGGTGACATCTTGGTCGTACAATTCATCAATCAGGCTGATAAACCGTCTGGCACTATCGTCATTGCTGGCGTAAGACACAACTCGTTCTCCGGTACTCATGGCTTGATTGGCACCGACACCATCCTCTGTGCCACGGGCCTTGATCCAGCCGCGCACTTCACCACTTAGACAGGGCACATCGCTGAGCATTACAGTGTTAAAGCGATTAGCAATTTCCATGTAATCTAACTGCGAGCGATGACCAGCACACAATACAGTAAAATCGAACCAAACTACGGTGTTGGGTTGGTCAAAATCTGTGGCTTTGATCACAGGAATATCTCGATGGCAGATGGTTAAACTGCTGGTATGGATATCTTTGGGGGAAATTTTTGAGTTAACCCCATAAAGATAGTGTCAAAATCAATTTCTCCCTTGATACCCATATTAAGTGATGAAGGGGATGATGAGGCTCTAGTGGCAGGCGTATTTATCTCTACGATGGTTAAATGTAGCCGGTGATCTCGCTTACCATTGAGATGCAGCATCTCGGTATGTTGTTGCAACATAGCAATACAGGGCAAAAACTTGTGCCGAGCTAAACCGTTTTTGTATAAATCTTCGATTGGCATATTTGATGTCGCAACCAACACCACCCCTTGTTTAAACAAACATTCAAATAAACCTGCCAAGATCATGGCATCGGCAATGTCAGAAACAAAAAACTCATCAAAACATAACACTCGACATGTTTTCGACCACTCATGAGCAATCCGCACTAAAGGGTCTTGCTCCCCAGAATGTTCGTTCAGTTCTTGATGAATACGCGCCATAAAACGATGAAAATGCAGCCGCAGCTTTCCCTCATCAGGCAAGCAATCATAAAACAAGTCCATCAGGTAGGTTTTACCTCGCCCCACATCGCCCCATAGGTATAACCCCTGAATAGGCGAAAGGGATGATGCTTCATGTTTTGTTAAATGGCCAAATAGGACATCTAAGGCATGTATTGCAGCTTGTTGAGATGGATCCTCAACAAGCTTATAGCCCAATTGTGATTGGTACACTTCAAGGGGAGATTGATTTGTTAGTGATGCATTAATGTGTGAGCCTTCAGGCAGGGTGAATAATTCGAATGTGTCGCTCAATTTCAGACAATCACTGTAGTGAGTTATAGTGCCTAAGCCGAGTTAAATCAATACTTTATGAGTTTAAACTAACTCAGCCCTTGCCATTCAAGGACTCTTATTGCACTTGATACGCTTGCCTTAAATGCAATTTATTGCAGTGCTTCAAAAAGTATATGACACAGACAGACAGCTTAATTAACGTAAGGTTACCATGGCAAGGTTACCATGGCTGTCTCTGTAAATATCTTCAATCCAGTTCCGCGCTGTTGAGTAGACTAATCCTCTTGATCAATGATCCCGCGAACAGTGTCTATAAAATCAAAACGTTGTTTATTAAGTTCAGGTTCGGTGGCATTTTCCCAATTACCATTCATGGCAACAACAAGTTGCCTTTTGGGGTCGACAAAGAT
>JAWUXT010000174.1:0-10583 GCA_034111205.1 Paraglaciecola sp.
TCGGTTGGGCGACTGGGTACGCTCTTTCCATATATGGTGCCGAATATGTGCAGCAGTGCCCGTTCCAAACCGGCAACGGATATGGAGATGGTCGCGCCGTTTCAGTGCTTGAGGCAGTCATCCAAGACCAACGCTGGGAAATGCAGCTTAAAGGTGGTGGACGCACACCCTATTGCCGCGGCGCGGACGGCCGAGCTGTATTGCGGTCGAGTATCCGAGAGTTTCTTGTACAGGATCATATGCATTCGCTTGGAGTGCCCACATCAAGGTCTTTGAGCTTGTATGTTTCTAAGTCGGAAAAGGTTAAACGACCTTGGTACTCTGAGGGCTCACGCTCCAAGGATCCCGACATGCTTATATGTGAGCCGGTCGCCATCTCGACCCGCGTTGCACCGTCTTTCATCCGAGTCGGTCAACTTGAGCTCTTTGGTCGTCGTGCCCGCAAAAATGAACACTCAAAAGCGATGCAGGAGTTAGAGAAAATCGTCTTGCACGCGATCGAACGTGAGTATGCTGATGTCATCGACTATCAACTAACCACTGCCGAAAAAGTGTTGATGCTAGCGCGTGAGTTTCGCAACCGCCTTACATCTCTTGTAGCAAACTGGATCCGCGTTGGTTTTTGTCAGGGCAATTTTAACAGCGACAATTGCTCAGTAGGTGGATTCACACTTGATTACGGTCCTTATGGTTTTTGCGATGTGTATGACCCGCACTTCCAATCATGGACCGGTGGAGGCCATCATTTCTCGTTTATGAACCAACCAGTGGCAGCACAACAAAACTTCAAAAGCTTTTGTAACGCATTGCGGCCATTGCTGGCGTCGTATCAGGAGCCTCTACAACAGGGCTCTCTAAAACCAGACTCGCTGCAACAGGACTATCTACAGAAGCTTGATGAAATCCAAGATGGCTTTTCAAACGTGATGCAAGCTCAAATGGAAAAGATGTGGGCCGGCAAACTTGGACTTAGCACTTTTAACAAGGCGTTGTTTAGTGAGCTCGAACCTCTGATGGCGCAAACGCCAGTCGATTACACTATCTTTTTCCGCGAGCTTTCAATGCTGCCTGAGAACATTGCCCCACTCAAAAAAAGCTTCTATAAGGACTCAGAAGACATGGACCTACGCTGGTCAGAATGGCTTGCAAAATGGAAGTCGCTCATCGCCAACGATAATGTTGCTGCGCCGCGCAGTGACGATGAAATCTCTAGGCAGATGAAACTCGTCAATCCAAAATATATCTTGAGGGAATGGTTTGTAGTGCCTGCGTATCAGCAAGCGACCGCTGGAAACTACGCGCTAGTAAGAGAGTTGCAGGAAATAATGACGCAGCCATACGCCGAGCAGTCGCAGGAAATTGAGGATAAATACTACAAGCTAAAACCATTTGAGTTTTTTGAACTGGGTGGAACCTCGTATTACAGTTGTTCATCGTAATTGACGAAAATAGCCCTCACAAACAAAGCAATGTATGCGGCCTACCCGCTGCTTACATTGCTAACTTCCACGCCTAATAATCAGTCCTCATTAAACTGAGTAGTTAAGTCAAGTTAGCCGCTTTAAAATTTGAAAATGGTTAACTTATATCTAATTTATACAACTCACCTAATCAATAAAGCTTAATGCACTAACTTCACGCTTGCGCTATTGGTTTTACCAATCCATTGTTTTGCATAATCGCCTTAATTTCGTCGATACTTGCAGGATCATCGATAGTGGAAGGGATAACAAACTCTTGATTTTCTGCTATCTGGCGTAACAATTTACGCAGTATTTTTCCTGATCGGGTTTTGGGCAAACGCTCAACAATCAGTGTTTGCTTCAAACAGGCAACGGCACCTATTTCTTTTCGTACCATAGCGACTAACTCAGCTTGTAAGTCTGCCGCACTTATATTCACACCATCTTTTAATAGGGTTAACCCTACTGGCACTTGACCTTTGATATTATCGTAAACACCGATAACAGTGCATTCTGCTACGGCGTCATGAGCGGCGATAATCTCTTCCATTTCACCTGTTGATAAGCGATGCCCAGCAACATTAATAACGTCGTCGGTGCGACCCATTACAAACAAATAGCCGTCTTCGTCGATGTAGCCACCATCGCCTGAACAATAATAACCAGGATATTCGCTTAGATAGCCCGAATCAAAGCGATCAAAATCGCCCCAAATAGTGCTAAGGCAACTAGGAGGCAAAGGTAATTTAATCGCAATAGCACCTTGCGTATTCGGTGGAAGAGGCAGTCCGTTTGCATTAAGTATCTGTACATTAAAACCAGGCACTGCTTTGGTCGCCGAACCAGGTTTTGTAGGTAGCCTTTCAATCCCGATTAAGTTTGCAGCAATGGCCCAGCCTGTTTCTGTTTGCCACCAATGATCGATAACCGGCTTTCCGGTTATTTGCTTGGTCCATTTATAGGTGGGTGGATCTAGTCGCTCGCCTGCCATAAACACACTTTCTAAGCAGGATAAGTCGTACTTAGCCAGTAATTTAGCATCAGGATCTTCTTTGCGAATAGCTCTAAATGCGGTGGGTGCAGCAAAAATAGCTTTGACTGCATACTCTTCAATCACTCGCCAAAATGCGCTAGCATCAGGGGTTTTTACTGGCTTACCTTCATACACTATAGTCGTGCACCCATGTAACAGTGGCGCATACACAATATAAGAATGCCCCACTACCCAACCTATATCTGACGCCGCCCAAAACACATCACCCGGTTGCATATTGTAGACTGCCGACATTGAGTATTTTAAGGCAACGGCATGCCCGCCATTATCGCGAACAACCCCCTTAGGTTTGCCGGTTGTTCCTGATGTATAGAGGATATAAAGCGGATCGGTTCCGCTTACGCTAACACAATCGGCAAGTGGCGCTGAACCTAAGGCATCAGCCCAATCAATGTCGCGGCCGTGTTGCATGTTCGCAATGCACTGTTGACGTTGCAACAAGATAACTCGCGCCGGCTTATAAGTCGCAAGTTCAATAGCCTCATCTATCATAGGTTTGTATTCAATAATACGGTTAACCTCGACCCCACATGATGCAGTTATCAATAGTTTCGGTTGTGCATCATCAATACGTACAGCAAGCTCGTGGGCAGAAAAACCACCAAACACTACCGAATGCACGGCACCAATACGAGCTGCCGCCAGCATCGCAATAACAGCTTCGCTAATCATAGGCATGTAAATGACCACTCTGTCGCCCTTACCCACGCCGTTGGCTTGCAATAAGCCTGCAAGACGAGATACTTTTTCAAGTAACTCGCGATAACTAAATTGCTTTTTTGTTGCGGTAACAGGTGAGTCATAAATGAGTGCGACTTGCTCGCCACGCCCCTGTGCAACATGATGATCTAGGGCCATATAGCAGGTATTCATTTCGCCATCAGCAAACCATCTTTGAATACCATTTTTATCAGTAGACAATATTTTTTCAGGCGCTTTAAACCAAGGCAATTGTTTAGCCTTATCGCCCCAAAATATTGTGGGTGAGTCAATTGAGGCTTGATATTCTGTTGCGTAAGACATAACGATATACCTTCGTAAATTAGTGTAAGTAACGATTTAGCAAACTGCGCCTTGTGTCCCTACTTTACTCAACAATACTGTAAAGATTTAATGGGTGATATGAGACTTCAGTCCTATGTGACCGTGTTTATTTGCATGGTAGCATCACCCTATTCATATTTAATCAAGCAATGCCCGTGCTTTCAAACATAAAACCTTTCTATCCCCTTATCTTTTTGCTCGTCTGGAGCGCTGGTTATGCAATGGCAAAATTAGCGTTGGTTTATACCCAACCTTTAAATTTACTCGCCTTTCGTTTTGTAGGAGCTTTTTTAGCGCTGACTCCTTTGGTTATTTTGTGGCGTTTACCTATTCCTAATTTTCGAAAATCTTACGCTCTCATTGGAACGGGATTGTTTTTACACATAGGGCATTTTGGGAGCATTTATGTAGGAATGAAGTTAGGCGCAAGTGCCAGTATTATGGCGTTGTTTGCAGCCTCACAACCGGTACTGGTTATCATAGCAAGTGCGTTATTAGCGCGAAAGGTACCAGCTTGGAACATATGGGCTAGTTTGACTTTAGGACTGCTAGGTGCAGCACTGATAGTAGGGGTTGATATGCAAGGAAACGAGGGGTACTTATTAGGCGCAATACTGGGTTTCACTGCAGTCGTCTCGTTATCCATTGGTCAGGTAATTGAAAAACAGCGCAAGATAGGTGTACATCCCATTGTGGCCACGTGGGTACAATATGCGTTTGCATCGGTTATTTCTATTCCATTTGCATTGGCGTTTGAAGGACTGGTTTTTGAAAACGCTTTGCCTTTTTGGGGAGCCATCGCCTTTTTAGTCTTAGGCAATTCGATTGTAGGCATATTGTTAATGTTCACCATGGTTAGGCAAGGATCTATAGCAAAAGTGGCTTCAATTATGTTTATGGTACCTGGTGTGGGTGCACTCATTGCTTGGGTTGTTGCAGATGAAGTACCCAAATTAATTGCCATTCCCGGCTTTATACTCGCCATGTTGGGAGCGCTGTGGACCAATAGGATAGCCAATAGAGCGTTGCCAACAAATGCCTCAAAGTGAATGCAATTTACGCACCTAGTGTAAAGCGGTTAAATACTTTGGTGTGAGCTAATGCTTTTATGCTTAACCTGCCCTGTTTACCCAAGCAGTAAATTTGGGCGTATAAGTGAGTTAACTTAGCTAAAGGTACACTGTGCTAGCTTGATGGATATCAGCTTATTTAGAATAAATGCTTTAGTTTTGTTGCGCCTGTTTTCTGCTGTACCAGAAGTATTTCAGCTGTAGCAATGGCACTTCGAACAAGCTTACGTTTCGTCATCACTAAGGTATCCAAGAGCATTAAAGGGGGTGACACGCCATATAATTCTAGACAAAATCGCCTTAGAAATTGCTTCTCAATTCGGGCAAAATGTATCAACATCACCTTCCATGCTAAGGCTTTTAATAACGCCTCGACGACAACCCGTAAAGATTTTCCTTGAGACTTTTGTTGGTCAGTAATTTGATGAATAATCACATTGTCTGCATCAAGGTAGTGCTCAGTGTTAATAATTTGATAGTAACAACTGCCTAGTTTAATTTGGGGTTTCTCGATGCTGACAAAACCAACGCTAAGCAGTTTGTCAGTCATCGTATTTAACCCCGTTGTTTCAAAGTCTACAGACAGAATAGGAAGCACTGATAAAGATGTTGCCTCGCTAGGAAACGGCATAGATAAAAAATCATGGAGGGCCCCAGGCACTTTTTTAAAGACCGTTTTCTGCGCGCTTCGTAACCGAATAGACTATTACGTAACTAGGTAACTCCTTAAAGAACGGCTTATTGGCGATAATTTTGCATTGATTTAATGATTTTAAACGCATCTTTTAAATGCTCTCTTATTAGCTTCAAGTATGGTGTCAGGTAATAAATCGAAGGGTACAATGCTGGCTACAAAAGCGCTGACTTCTGCTAGTTCATTGTCTATATCAAGACCTTTTGGTAGTTTTCTTAAAAAAACTTAAAAACAAATTCAAGAGTATTTCTTAATTTTACATAGCTAATTTTGGTTGACTTAAGCACTAAGTCAACGAGTAAATGCTGATATAAGTCCAAGGTGGTATATCTGATGAAAAAAAAACTTGCTAGTGTTGTAGATAGTCAAAGTTGTATATGAATTGTTATAAGATATCTTCAAGTTTGTTGCGGACCCCTTAACGGCATGTCTATATTCAAACTTTTTCTCGAAACAAAAGAGTTATTACAACAAAACACAGAGTATGTAATAAATAAAACAGCATGCAGTGCTTGGAGAATAAGATGGAAAATAAAACAACATATTGGCAGGAGAACCTGCGCTTAATAGCAATATGCCTAGTCATTTGGTTTATTGTATCATTTGGCTTTGGCTTGTTATTAGTAGAGCCACTAAACGAGTTTCGTCTCGGTGGGTATAAACTTGGATTTTGGTTTGCTCAGCAGGGTTCAATTTATACTTTTGTTGGGTTAATTTTTTGGTATAGCCACAAAATGAACAAACTTGATAAAAAATACGAGTCTGTGGACGGATCATAATGGAAGAGTTAAAACTATATACCTACATCGCAGTGTTTGGCACTTTCACCCTATATTTCGTTATAGCATGGTGGGCTCGTGCCGCTTCAACCAGTGATTTTTATGTGGCAGGCGGCGGCATAACCCCCATCCAAAATGGCATGGCAATTGGTGCTGATTGGATGAGTGCAGCGTCATTCATTTCAATGGCAGGTTTAATTGCCTTTCTAGGATATGGCGGATCTGTATTTTTAATGGGTTGGACAGGTGGCTATGTATTATTAGCCATGTTGCTAGCACCGTATATGCGTAAACACGGTAAGTTCACTGTGCCTGAATTTATTGCTGATCGTTATTACTCAAAAACGGCTCGCATTGTCGCGGTTATTTGTTTAATCATCGCATCATTAACCTATATCATTGGTCAAATGAAAGGCGTGGGTGTGGCATTTTCTCGCTTCTTAGAAGTTGACTACGGTTTAGGCTTGGCTATCGGTATGGCCGTTGTTTGGTTCTACGCTGTACTAGGTGGAATGAAGGGCATTACTTATACGCAAATAGCGCAATACGTTGTGATGATCTTTGCTTATACCATACCTGCCGTTTTCATCTCTTTCCAATTAACCGGTAATCCCATTCCACAACTTGGTTTAGGCTCGACACTGGCTGATGGTAGTGGTGTTTATTTACTTGATAAGTTGGACCTAGTTGTAACTGAATTAGGCTTTAAAGAATACACCACAAGCAACATGAATGGCTCATTAGATATGTTCGCTTATACCATGTCGCTAATGATTGGTACGGCTGGTTTACCCCACGTTATCATGCGCTTCTTTACGGTTCCTTCTGCACAAGCTGCCCGTTCTTCAGCAGGTTATGCATTAGTTTTCATCTCGTTATTATATACGGTTGCTCCTGCTGTTGGCGCAATGGCACGTCTTAATTTGATGAATACAATCGAACCTACTGCCGGTCAACATTTAGAATATGAAAAGCGACCTCAGTGGTTTAAAGACTGGGAGAAAACAGGTTTATTAGCATTTGAAGATAAAAATGGTGACGGTAAAATTCAATATTCAGCAGACAAAGCAACCAATGAAATGGTGAAAGTTGACAATGATATTATGGTACTAGCGAACCCTGCTATTGCTAACTTACCTAACTGGGTCATTGCATTAGTGGCTGCCGGTGGTTTAGCAGCTGCACTGTCAACAGCTGCAGGTTTACTACTCGCGATATCATCATCAATTTCTCATGATTTGATGAAAGGTGTATTAACACCCAACTTGTCAGAGAAAAATGAGTTGCTGACGGGTCGAATTGTGATGACACTTGCCATTTTAGTCTCGGGTTACCTTGGTTTAAATCCGCCTGGATTTGCCGCAGGGACGGTAGCGTTGGCCTTTGGTTTGGCAGCGTCATCAATATTCCCGGCACTGATGATGGGCATATTCTCTAAGAAAATGAGTGGCACAGCAGCCATTGCGGGGATGTGTTTTGGTATCGGAGTCACCATGCTTTATGTATTCCAACACAAAGGTATTATGTTTATTCCTGGTACAGATTTCTTAGGGAGTATGGGTCCAAACTGGTTCTTTGGTATCTCGCCTAATGCCTTTGGTGTAGTGGGTGCATTAGTTAACTTTGGCGTCGCTTCTATCATGCTGCAGTTTACAGGACCAGCGCCTAAACATGTTCAAGATTTAGTTGACAACATGCGTCGCCCTGGTGGCACCGCTGCAATCAGCGATCACTAAGCATGACTGGACGAATCGTGTTATTAACATGATTTGATAAAGATGGTCATTGAATAATAAAAGCTAAAGAGTTTCTCTTTAGCTTTTATTTGATATGTAATTATCAAAAAATTTAAAGCCTTATAAAAGATAAAATATGAATAAACATACAAGAACTGCATTTATGGTGGCACCAATTTTAGCTGTCATTGGGTATATTGCTGCAGATTATTATGAAGAAGACCAAGCTGAAAAAGAGAAAGTGATCCAGTTAGTGCCCTTTGAAGACTGTGATGTCATCAATCAAGAGTGTATTTTAAGAGCGGGCGATTTCGAAGTGAATGTCTTTGACAAAGACAACTTAACAACTGTCAATTCAACGTTTCCCTTAGACAGCGCAACAATATTTCTGGTTGATAAAAACAATCAGCCAACTGCCTATCCTTTAGGCATGATACAAAATCCCTACTATTGGCATACCGAAACTAATTTGAGAGAACTAATCGGTGATTCAGGACAACGTTACAAACTTCGACTTGTAGCAAACATTAAAGGTGGAAGTTATATTTCTGAGTTTTATACAACAACCAAATAATATTGCACGAATGCTGTGATGCCTAAGCTGAATTAGCTCCAATCTGACAATCAGCAATGAGCTAACACCAAGCGCCCTCCTTAATTAGACATCCGAAACTGAAGGTAATTTTTTAGCAAAATAAAATGACTACAATAGATATTTATACATTATCTAAAATTAACGGTTTAAATAAAAAAATTATTTATAGAATGTAAATAAAAATCACACTCAAATCACTAAAACAATTCACTGCATCGATAACGTCACAAACCCTTTCAATACATACTAAATGTAAGATAGCATGTGCATGCAAAGCCTTAATAAAACAGAACACAGGAGACAATATGAGCCGTCATTTTGACCAAGCCCAAGGCTTGACAGAGGAACACGACCCAGCCACCCATGAGTTTGTGTTTAATCAAACCATGTTAAGAATTAAAGACCCTGAACGCACACTAAAGTTTTATACCTCAGTGTTAGGAATGACGCTTATAAAACGATTAGATTTCGATGAAATGAAGTTCACACTATATTTTCTGGCATGTATTCCACCAGAGTGTCTCAGTGATTGGTCTAACGATGACAATCAGCGCATTGTGCAAACCTTTAGTCGCCCTGCGATGTTAGAACTTACCCATAATTGGGGCGATGAGAGCGACGACAGTGTGTCATATCATAGTGGCAACGAACAGCCTAAAGGCTTTGGTCACATTGGTTTTGCGGTTCCTAATATTGACGATGCCTGTGAACGATTTGAATCTTTAAGCGTTGAATTTAAGAAGAAACCGAACGATGGCGGCATGAAAGGCATTGCCTTTATTAAAGATCCAGACGGCTATTGGATTGAGATTTTCACACCCCAACGCCTGCCAGATTTATTAGGTGGCCGTTTATAATAGATGATAAATAACAAACATTTCTGCCAACAATAAAGTTAAATCGAAAATGATCAAGAGCAAAGAGATTTAGTTGTGCGCGAATGGACAAATGCGTTACCAACAGTGGTCTGCTACCCAATGTCGCGTTTCATCTGAAATGAACTATGTACTAGATCACACTTGAACTGACAGACCGTATGGAGCGAGAATCAGTCGTAGTCCAAACTGAATATATTGATCACTTTTTTGATATCTGTTGATGATATCGTTCAGAATCCTAATGTCAGTTAGTCTGACAATGTAGTCTTTTAGTCCTGAAATAGACCATACTAAGTTTGTTCAGGTTAGTGCTGTTAGTTTACGAATAGATCCGACATAACATCTGTTCTTAGGTGGCAAAATTAACTATGCCACTCCAGTTTAATACAAACCCACCTAAAAACGATTTAGATTTAGCTTTAACTAATATTCTAGGCCTTTAATCGCAGACAATAATTCGATAGCGAAAATGTTCTTTTAACACTGATATCAATTATTCAAATGCGAATAAATGACGCGTAAGGTATTGTTTAAGGACCGTTGCACTGTAGGCCAGGAAATAGATATATTATCGACAAGTCCTTGACGACAGTCAGCTTCTAACCTTGTTACCACGTCGGTTAATGCTTCGGAATTAACTTTATTTGCCACAATCACCAGCTTTCGGGCACCGCGTAAGATACAAGTCACGTCATCTTCATCTACGGCAATATCAGTTTCTTTGATGCCGTTTTCTAACTCATCCATCAGCTCATTTAGGGCAACTGGCAAAGGTTTAGTCACATTCTGATTTTGTAAGTATGGCAATAAATCAAACCAAATAGCAGGGTTACTGGGCATCACAATTTTGGCAATTTCAGATGGTGCTTTGTTTTCTTGCACCGGTTGCTGCTCTATGGCTTGTTGCAGCTCTTCCTTATGTGCAGATAACAATGCGCTCTCTTGTTCAACTAGTTTTGCCTGATTCGACTCTAACTCTTGTTTCGCTTCCTGCAGAGCCGTTTCTTTATCACTTAACTGCGATTGACTGTAGTGTAAATCCTGTTCCAGTTTATGTAACTGATCTGCTAACTCAGTGTGATCACTGTGTTGGTCGCTTAAACTCTCTTTACTGTTTGAGTACTCCTGCTGTACCGCTTGTAATTGCTCTGTTAACTGAGCCTGTTTTTCTTCTAAAGAATGAATACTCTGCTCACTGCCCTGTAAACTTTGCTGTTGCTGTTCGAGCTGCTCTTGTAATTTACGTTCATGCTCTTCTTGTTGTTGTATA
>JAWUXT010000175.1:0-8128 GCA_034111205.1 Paraglaciecola sp.
GCATGGCATTTATATATGGTCGAGCTAACACAACATGATCGCCAACATGTTTACCAGCAACTTCATGATAAAGGGGTGGGCGTAAATGTGCATTATATCCCGATTCATTTGCAACCTTATTATCAGCAACTGGGTTTTAAACTAGGTGATTTTCCGGTCTCTGAGCATTTTTATCAAAACGCTTTAACATTGCCCTTGTTTCCAAGTTTAACTGATATAGAACAGGCAAAAGTGATTGCTGTGCTTCACGAGGTGCTGTTATGAATATTGCTATCATTCCTGCACGTGGTGGCAGCAAGCGAATTCCCCTTAAAAATATTAAAAATTTTGCTGGAAAACCCCTTATCGCATACTCGATAGATGCGGCCAAAGCATCTGGTTTGTTTGACAAGATTATCGTCTCTACTGACAGCGAAGAAGTAGCCGAGGTAGCAAAAGCTTATGGAGCCGATGTGCCTTTTATTCGCCATCAAGAGTTGTCAAATGATGTGGTTGGTACACGCCCAGTCACTAATCACGGCATCAAGTTTTGTATAGAGCATTTTTATAAACCTAAATTTTGTTGTTGTATCTACGCCACTGCGCCGTTTTTACAAGCCAAGTTTTTAAAGCAAGGTTTAGACTCCCTAGAACAGCAAAGCGAAAAGTCTTTTGCGTTTTCAGTCACTAGTTTTGCGTTTCCGGTGCAACGGGCGTTGCTCAAAACTCAAGCAGGTGTAGCTCCGATGTTTCCTGACGACATTGGTAAACGCTCTCAGGATCTAGAAGAGGCATACCATGATGCTGGCCAGTTTTATTGGGGTACAACGGATGCTTATTTATCAAATCGAAAAATTTTTAGTCAGCATAGCCTACCAGTGGTTTTACCTCGGCATTTAGTACAGGATATCGATACGCCAGAAGATTGGCAACGGGCAGAACTGATGTTTCAAGCTTACGTTCAGGGGCAACATAGTGAATGAATTAGTCGAGTCTAAGACTGAAAAAGTATTGTTGGTCAGAATGCTAAGTTCGGCTGATGTCTGTGCGATTGGCCTGCCTGTATTACGCTATTTTCAAAAAAAACTCCCTGACGCAGAGCTCCACTTTTTGACATTTGCAGACGGTGCAGAATTAATTAAATTAGCCGAACCGAGTGTGCAGGTAAAACATATTACTGAGCAGCAGTGGCCTGACGATTTCTTTCTTGCGATGGAGTCATTTTTAGGATTAGCAGAAGATATTATCGGTGAAAACTACAGTCAAATAGTTAATTTAGATACTACCTTTATGCCGTGTTTTCTGGCGCGCTTTCTTAGCGATGCCGGTGAGCCAGTCAGTGGTAATTATTTAAATATGTCGGTGCAGCAATTGTTGCACCAAGTACAAGACAAAAGTCTGCAAGCTGAGTATGTTAATTCAACGCAAGCTTTCATGGCGAGTTCGTTTGTCAATATGCACCGCTTGCATGCTCGCTGGTGGCAACACGAGACCGTTTACGAAGGCGGATATCCAGAGTATTATTTAACAAAGTGCTGTGGTTTGGTCGATGACAAATTAGAACAATCTATCGTTGTCAGCGCTGATAAACGATTAGCTAAAAAAGCGAAAGCCAACAAAGTGATTGGTTTATGTTTTGCTCAATCTGACGATGGGTACCTTTATCCCTATGCCGATCGTTTAAAAAAACTATTAGAACAAAAAGGCTTTGTTGTTTGGAGTGATGTCGAGGCCAAACAGGACATTCGCTCACTCTTAAAAATGCTCTCAGCCAGTGACTTAATGGTATGTAAACCAAGTGGTAATCGTTGGTATGCTCAAGCAGTTGATTGTGCGACGTTACTTGTCAGTGGCAACAGCGAGGCTGCGTTGTTAATGCCAGAATTTGCAACTAACCCGCTGTCTCCATGTATGCAGCATAGCGTCAGTCAAAACAGTATTGCTGCTGTAGATTGTAACTGCGATAAACCAGAGGACTTGGTAGAAAGTATTGAATCGATTTTCATTCATATCAAGGAGCAAAAAGATGAATGAAATAAAACTAGGTGAGCGCAGTATCGGCGCAGGTTTTCCTCCATTTGTTATAGCCGAACTGAGCGGTAATCACAATCAGCAACTTGATGTTGCCATGTCGATGGTGGAAGCGGCCGCAAAAGCCGGTGCCCATGCCATAAAATTACAAACTTTTACAGCTGATAGTATGACACTAGACGTGAATAACGAACACTTCGTTATTCAAGAAGAAGACAGCTTGTGGCAAGGCGAGTCGTTACACGCTTTATATCGAAAAGCGGCTACGCCATACGCGTGGCATCAACCCTTGTTCGATAAAGCTAAGTCCTTAGGTATGCTGGCATTTAGCTCACCATTTGATGAACAGGCTGTGGAGTTTTTAGATGATTTGAACGTTCCATGTTTTAAAATTGCCTCATTTGAGTTAACCGACTTACCACTGATTCGCAAAGCAGCTAGTAAGAAAAAACCATTAATATTATCTACCGGCATGGCCAGTTTAACGGAGATTGAACAGGCCGTTAATGTGGCTAGGCAGGCAGGTTGTGAAGATATCATTTTATTAAAATGCACCAGCACGTACCCAGCGCAACCAACCCAGTCTAACATTTTGACTATCCCACATTTACGCGATGCCTTTGGCTGCCAAGTGGGCCTTTCTGATCATACCGCAGGTATTGGCGTGTCTATTGCGGCAGTTGCACTCGGTGCCACTGTTATTGAAAAACATTTTGTTTTAGACCGACAAGCGGGGGGCGTGGATGCTGCTTTTTCGTTACAGCCTGATGAATTAGCCTCTTTAGTGACTGAGACCAAAAGAGCCTATCAAGCGTTAGGACAAGTTAAGTATGGTGGCACCCAAGCAGAAGAAAAGTCGAAACAGTATCGTCGTTCAATCTATGTGAGTGAAAATATACTGCAGGGACAAGTCTTAAGTTCAACCAATCTAAGAATAGTGCGCCCAGCTTTTGGATTGGCACCTAAACACTGGGACAATGTATTAGGTAAAGTTGCTAAACATGCTTTGGTTAAAGGCACTCCATTAGATTGGTCGATGTTTGAGTGCTAGTGTGAGTAATAGCTGATGCGCGTAGTATTTCGAGTCGAGGGTGAACCCAATATCGGTTTAGGACACGTTATGCGTTGTATGGCCCTAGCGCAGAGCTTGGTTCAGTCTGGTCATGTGGTAAATTTTTTTATGTCACCGCGTTCCCTGCAGTTTTGTTGTAACCGAGCAGATTGGATAGGAACCATTCTACCCATGACTGATATTGAGAGCAGTACAGAGCCAGAATGGTTAGCTAAACAATGCATAGATTTATGCGCTGATTGGTTGGTGCTTGATGGCTATCAATTTGATCAGGCTTATCGCCAGTTGCTACAATGTCATGCCTTTAATTTAGCTGTTTTCGACGATATCAATAACAGCGGTGCACTTTATGCCGATATGGTTATCAACGGTGCGCTTAACGCGACTTCACATCATTATCACCTAACTGCGCCTAAAGCGTTATTGGCTATCGGACCGAGTTATCAAGTATTAAGGCAGGAATTCCTGCAGCTAACGAATAGACAGTGGCCAGACCGTAACAGCTTAACCCTGATGTTTGGCGGTAGTGATCCTAACGGTTTGACTAATAAAGCGTTACAATCTTTGGATAACGCTAATGCATCTATGCCAATCATTGTGATTACTGGCGCAGCTTATAATGGGGTGAGTGACCTTACTAATTTAATCAAAAACAGTTTATTAAATATCACCCACCTACACGACTGCCAAAATATGGCCGCAGTGTTGCTTAACACCAAGCTCGCTTTGTCGGCAGCAGGAGGCAGCCAGTTTGAGTTGCTAGCTTGTGCAACACCATCAATATTGGTGGTAGTGGCAGAAAACCAAACGTTAGCCAGCCAAAATGCGGCAATTCAAGGTTGGTGTCAGGTGGTCAATAGTGATGCTACAAGCTCTGATGAATGGGTCACGCAGGGGTTGTCCTTGTGGGAGCAACCAGAACGGTTGCTTGGGATGCATCAAAAAGCATTATTATATGCTGTGGTTGATGGGGCCAAAAATATTGTTGAGTTGATGTCAGAGCAAAAAAAGACAAGTGAAAATACTTTATGAAAGCAGGGATACCTGAACATGCTTTTAAGCCGCTACAAGAAGAACATTTGCAGCTGGTATGGCAATGGCGAAACAGCCCTAGAATTATGCAAAATATGCATAGCAGTGCGCTGGTAAAATGGTTAGAGCACTGTGCTTGGTTTGAAAAGCTTAAAGGTGATAACAGCCGTCAGTCTTATATTTTTTTACAAGACCAGCGACCCATTGGAGTACTTAATTTTTCAGATATGAATACAGCCACGCCAGAATGGGGCTGTTATTTGGGCGAGACTAACGTGTGGCCGGGTAGTGGTATTATGTTGGAATTTGCAGCTTTAGATTTTTGTGCAAGTCACCGTCAATTTAGTCATTTGCTAGCGCAAGTATTATCGTTCAACCATGCAGCAAATAACATGCATAAAGTGTTTGAATATAAACCACTTAGCCTTAAAAAAGGCGGCGAACGCAACGGCCAATATTTCGATATACAGCATTACAGTTATGAACTTAAGCAGTGGGCTGAAAATCGTGGCAAAATACTCAAAAAATTACCAAAAAAGATTGCACTCGCAGCTGCCCATATGCAATTTTTAGAATAGCTTAGGATACAAAAAAATGCTGAACTTAGAACAACAAATTAAAGATGCAATGCAACAAGTTGCTGAGTTGAGCGACTGTCAGTTAGTCGAATCGATAAACCCAGATACACAGTTGCTTGAATGTGGTTTAGACTCGTTAGGCTATGCCATGTTAGTGGCACAGCTAGAAGAAGACTTGGGTTATGACCCGTTTACTGAATTGGCCCTTGATACTTACCCAAGCACTTTTGCTGAATTCTTAGCTATGTATCAACAATGCGCTAATAATCGGTAAATCCATCATGCTAAGCCTGTCTAATCAATTAACTAATCTGCCCAAAACAGGGGTGATAACCGCTGCAGGTCAACACAGTTCTATCACTGTGCTGATAACAAAGGCTGAGCAAATTAGGGAGCAGTATCCGCAGTTTTATCAACGCAGTATAGCTATCCGGTATACAAATTTGGCCGATTTTGTCACTGCACTGATTGCATTTGATGGTTGCTGTTCAGCAATTTATTTACGTCCTCCAAATGTGACAATACCTCACAACGATATTATAGATTGGCCGCTTGAAAGTGATGCCGCTGTTGTAGACTCAATACCCCCGCGATTGAAGTCTGAAGCTGTAGATAGTGTCGCGACAACTTGGTTCATGGCGACGTCTGGTACTACAGGTGAGCCAAAGTGGTGTTCCCACTCTTTGTTATCATTGACTGCAAACACCAAACACAGTCAAAAATTACAAGCATTGTGCTGGGCTTTGTTGTATCAACCCTACAGATTTGCGGGATTACAAGTGGTGTTACAGTCGCTATTAAGTGGTGCTGACTTAGTGGATGTAGCTGATTACGAGCCTTTAGCTCAGATGGCATTTTTAAAACATGCAGATGTCACGGCTTTATCTGCTACCCCCAGTTTGTGGCGACAACTTCTGATGACGAGACAATTGAGTGAATTAGCTCTGAGCCATATTACGCTAGGGGGGGAAATTGCCGACCAAAATCTGTTGGATACTTTGAAGCGTTTGTTCCCGAATGCAAATGTGCGACATATTTATGCTTCGACAGAAGCTGGAGTCGGTTTTATAGTGAGCGATGGTCGCGCTGGTTTCCCTGCCAAATGGCTTAAAGACCAGACACTTACTGTCGCGTTAAAGGTGTCAGATGAACAACATTTACTGATTAAACCGCAACATCACATCTGTCAATCATTGGCACTACAAACTAATGAACTAGGCTATGTGGACTCCTTAGATAAAGTCCAAGTGATCGACGACAGAGTGCTCTTTTTGGGAAGAGCAACAGGTACGATCAACGTTGGTGGCAATAAGGTACATCCAGAAAAGGTCGAGCAAGTATTGTTGCAATGTGCTGATATTAGCCAAGCGAAGGTGTACGCTAAAAAAAGTGCCTTGTTGGGTGAGTTAGTGGTAGCAGATGTGATGATAATTGACGCCAAAGTTGAGCAAGAGGTCAAACAACAAGTGTTGAAAATGTGTAAAAAGCAATTGCAACGCTTTGAAATACCCACCAAGATCAATATAGTCAAGAATATAGACCACGATCCAAGTGGTAAATTAAACAGGAAGCCGCAGTATGACTGATTACGTCATAATAACAGGTGCCAGCAAAGGTCTAGGTTTAGCCATTAGTCAACAAGCCGCTGCCAACGGTTATGCCGTGATTGCTATTGCACGGCAACTCTCAGAGCCCTTAAGAGCTCTGCAGCAAGTGTATCCAGAGCTCGTTAACTTTCACGCTGCTGATTTAGCCGACTTGGACAAAATACCTGAGTTGTGCAAGCAACTGATCAAACAATATGGACGACCTTACGCCCTGATTAATAACGCTGCCGCCGGTCATGATGGTGTGCTGGCCACTATGCCTAATTCTGCCATTGAACATTTAATGCGCCTGAATATGCAATCTCCAATTTTATTGAGTAAATATTTGGTGCGTTCGATGTTGTTGAATCGAAAAGGGCGGATCATTAATATATCTTCTATTATTGCCAAAACAGGTTTTAACGGCCTAAGTGTTTATGCTGCCAGTAAGGCCGCATTAGAAGGGTTTAGTAAATCATTAGCCCGTGAAGTGGGTAAAGCAGGTATCACCGTTAATTGTGTCGCCCCAGGTTATATGCAAACCGATATGACCAGCAGCTTACTAGGCGATAAGTTGGAAAGTATCAAAAGGCGCAGCCCGTTAGGAAAGCTAGCTACCGTGGACGATGCCGCAGCAATGGTGATATATTTGCTCAGTGAACGAGCATCGGCTATTACTGGTACTGTATTGACAGTGGATGCCGGAAGTACGGCATAATTATTGGTTAATAAATAATGACACAACAAGAAATAATACAACAACTTAAAAGTCTAGCCGCCAATGACCCAGAGTTAGTGGTTTTATGGCTTTACGGCTCAAGAGCAAGAAATACGGCACACCCTAAAAGTGATTATGATTTAGCGGTGGCTTTTGATAAACCTTTGCGGGATGTGTTGGATAATCGACTCAGACCTGAAGTGTTGGCTATTAAGTGGAAAGAAATGTTAGATGTAGACATTTCTATTTTGGATATCAATATTGCGCCATTACCCATCGCCATGGTGGTAGTAGAAGACGATACGCCTCTATATGGTCAAGATACGGTTAGACGATATAAAGAAGAGCAGCGGATCATGTCGATGTGGGAACTTGATTATCAGTATGGTAGGCAACAAAATGCTTAATGCCTATAGCGCTAGTATGCAGGATCATATCCAAGAACTTGTTTCTCAACTCGATCAATTAGCGAGCATTGATCGTTCGTTAAACCAATTTGAATCTTTGGCAGCTGAAAGATTACTTCAAGTCTTGATAGAAGCTTGTATTGGTATTTCTAAACATTGGGTAAAACACCAAGGTTTAGGCATAGCATCAGATGCTAACAGCGCGTTTATATTACTAGATCAAAGCGGACAGTGGACAAATAAAGAGCTTGATTGGCGCAAGATAATTGGTCTGCGTAATGCGTTAGTTCATGATTATCTGAATATTGATCAACAAGTGATCCTAGATGTTGTCAATAAAAGACGTTACAAGGCCCTTGCAGAGTTTGCTTTTAAAGGTTTAAAAGTGCTAAGTTCGCCACACTTTAAAACTGATAAAGATGAAGGTAAGTGAGCTACTGTGGTGCTGTATTTACTGAGTGAACAAGCCTCGGTTATCACTGGTACTGTTATGACAGTGGATGCAGTTAGCACCGCTTAAATATTGTCTGTAGGTAGGATTCAAGTCAATTCAGTGCTAGCCGATAAAAATCTATGGCCAAAGCTATATCCCACTATTTTAAAGATGAGTTAAATATGCAGAAGTTTTCAACCGAGCGTCAAAAATAGTGAGCAACACAGTAATAAAAGTAGTGATATTTGGCGCAAGTTTGTCAGGCCGTTCTGCATTATCTGCTGTATCCGAA
>JAWUXT010000176.1:0-13669 GCA_034111205.1 Paraglaciecola sp.
CCCTTTGCACCCTCAATAAAGCCACTAAAACCTCGTCTAAACGCCCGTCAAAACAACACTCAATCACTATTTTTAATATTGAAGGTCAAATTAAGTAATCGATTGAATCGAGTTATGAACTCAGATATCGTTTGTGGATGACCTAAATGAATTTTAAACGAGTTAATCTACAGCCTCGTTATGCAGTCTGATCACTTGACATACCTAAATGGGTATATATACTTTATAGTATGTGGAAGATATTAGAACATAAACGACTAGATAAACAACTTTCGAAAGCTCCGATAGAAATCCAAAAGCGTTACGAAAAATGGAAAGACATTGTAGAGATCACAGGGCCATCAGGCTTGAAGATGATCAAAGGGTTTAAGGACGAAATGCTATCAGGTAATTGGAAAGGATATAGGTCATCTCGCTTAAATCAACAATATCGGGTGATTTACACTATTGAAAATAACGAATTATTTGTCAGTGTCGTTGAGGTAACTCCCCATGATTATCGAAGGAGGTCATAATGAGTGATTTTAAGGTTGCAAAAAAACGAATAGCAATATCAAGTGGTGAATCTGTACGAATCATGCGTGAACTACAAGAGTTAAGTCAGAACGAATTAGCTCAACTTGCCAATATTCCTCAATCAACAATTTCAGCTATAGAAAACGAGAGAGTCAATTTAGGAGTAGAGAGGGCTAAAGCTCTTGCAAGGGCGTTAAAATGTCATCCTGCTGTGCTTGTATTTCCTGGCTGGGATGTTGAAAGTGAGAATGCTGCATAGGCGCGTCACTCAGAAAACCACTCGCTGGCCTTCGGCCAAAGCACTCACGTTTTCTGGTGCGCTTGGCGTTATGTTTCAAGATCAATAATTTGAGCTCAAGGAATCACTTTGAAAATTAAAGGATTGGCGATTTTTCTGTTAATTCCATTTGTACTGTATACAGCTTACACAATGTCTATAGCAGAGCAATCATTGCTTAGTTTCGGCTATCAGTTAATGACTAGCCCTGACACTGCCCAAGTAGTAATTGATTTATACATTATGGCTATATTGGCAATTGTATGGATGTATTACGATGCCAAGCAGCTCAATAAAACAGTGATGTACTGGATGCCATTTGCTCTACTAACAGCTGTGTTTGTGTCTGTTGGGCCTTTGCTTTATTTAGCATTACGCAAAAATGTTCACGTAAATGTAACATAACAAAAACATTATTTCGCTCGCAAGCTCACTGGGACAATTACTCACTGGCTGGCGCTTCGCGCAGTATAGCCAGCAAGTAATTACCCCATATGTTAAGCCTTATACGCAGCTCACTTTGCTTGCTGATTAAATACGGCGATGCCGTATAATTATGCAAATGATTTTTATTGAAACTACCAAGTTCACAGAGATACTTCCAGATTATTTGTCTGACGATGATTATCGTGGATTACAATCTTACTTGCTTCAAAAGCCAGACGCTGGTGATATTGTTAGAGCCTCTGGGGGAGTTAGGAACAATTAACAGAACATCCATGATCATTAATTGCGAAGCAACCTTTTAGTCGGCAACGCCGATGCTCTTAATTTACTCTCGACTCAAAGCTCGCCAATTATTAGGTGAATTTGCAGGGGTGAAACTGGTTTTCTTAGAAGCACGGCTTTGCCCAGTTGAACAGCTCGACATGGAGGACGAGATTGGGTGCCGATCATCACGGACGTGTGAGTGACTAATTTGAAGCGTTAACATCTGGCAGTGAAAGAGTAAGTGCTAAATTCACCTAATAATTGGATGAAGAGCATTGCCCTCGAGCGGCATTTTTTGCCTACTTTTTTTGGCTTTTGGCAAAAAGTAGGTCGCATAGAAGGGATGCTGTGTGAAAACTGCCATGCGACCGCCAAGGACGACGGAAGGTAGAATAACGCAGGAGCAGTTATCGAGATGCCGTGTGCGAAGCACATAAGTGAACGAAGTGAATGCTTTATAAGCGAAGCGCATAGCTTTAAAAACAAAAAAGGTGAGCCCAAGCTCACCTTTTCCATTTCAAATAAAACCCAATCCTCTAACCAATCTTCTGCACCCCCCCCATATAAGGCTGCAATACTCTAGGCACAGTCACAGACCCATCGGCTTGCTGATTATTCTCTAAAATCGCAACAAGAGTACGCCCTACAGCTAATCCAGAACCATTAAGAGTATGCAATAACTCAGGTTTATCACCTTGAGCACCACGAAAGCGGGCTTGCATTCTGCGAGCTTGGAAGTCCCACATATTTGAACATGATGAAATTTCACGATAGGTATCTTGAGCCGGTAACCACACTTCGAGATCGTAGGTTTTACAAGCACCAAAGCCCATATCACCCGTACATAACAACATTTTACGATAAGGTAATTCTAATAACTGCAGTACTTTTTCGGCATGCCCTGTTAACTCTTCTAATACTGCAAAAGAAGTTGAAGGTTCAACCAACTGGACCAATTCAACTTTTTCAAATTGATGTAAACGAATAAGACCACGAGTATCACGGCCATAAGAACCCGCCTCACTGCGAAAACAAGGTGTAAAAGCTGTCATTTTCAGAGGTAGATCTTTAACTGCGTAAATCTCATCACGAGCAATATTGGCTAAAGGTACTTCTGAAGTAGGAATAAGTGACAAACCCTGCCCTTCTTCTGTAGCAGGTTGAGTATGAAAAGCATCACCCATAAATTTAGGAAATTGCCCCGTGCCTGTCATACTTTCATGATTAACTAATAAAGGTACATTGGTTTCTTCATAACCGTGCTCTTGAGTATGCAAGTCCAACATAAACTGAGCAATAGCCCGATTAAGTCGAGCAACTTGGCCTCGCATCACTACAAAACGTGAACCAGCAAGTTTCGCTCCAGCATCAAAATCGACACCTTTATTGAGACTTTCACCAAGGTCTACATGATCCTTTACTTCAAAATCAAATTGACGTGGTGTGCCCCAACGACTGATTTCAAGGTTGTCATTTTCATCTTCACCTTGAGGCACTGAGTCGTCAGGTAAATTAGGAATAGTTTGTGACTTAGAGGCAATTTCTTCTAACAACTCAGACAACTCCGCTTTTGCAGAATCTAGTTCATCACCTAACTTGCCCACTTCTGCCAAAAGAGGCTGAATATCTTCGCCCGACGCTTTAGCTTTACCAATAGATTTAGAACGTACATTGCGTTCGTTTTGTAATTCTTGGGTCTTAATTTGTAATGACTTGCGCTTTTCTTCAAATTCTATAAATGAATTTACGTCTAATTCAAACCCTCTTCTTTTAAGTTTTTCTGCAGTCAGTTGAATATCGCCACGTAAACATTTTGGATCTAACATTGTGTTTTATCTAACCTTTCACTAATTGAGTGCCTAACCATGCTGCAAATAGGCAACATAATATGTTTAAAATTACGTTAAGTGCGGCTTTGAACCACAGGCCCTGTTGAAAGAGCATTAACGTGTCTACTGAGAATGTGGAAAATGTGGTGAGTGCACCAAGAAAACCAATTCCGATTGTTGTGCGCCATAGGGCAGCTTCTAATTGACCATGCTCCAGTAATGAATACAAAAAGCCAAGGAAAAATGAACCAACAACATTGACTAGAAGTGTACCAAAAGGAAAGCCTTTGCCAAACCATTGAAGCATCAGTTGTGAAAGAAAATAACGCAAACATGCGCCAGTTGCACCGCCCAATGCGATAAAAACATACATCGTTGCTGTATGCATATTATTTATACCTTTGCTCTGTGCTGTTTAAATCGAGCTCTTTTAAAAAGTTTAATTTTTCTAGTAGCTTTTTTTCTAAGCCACGGGAGCTAGGTTGATAATATTGAGTGTCACGCAGGTCTTCGGGAAAATAGTTTTCTCCTGCTGCGTAAGCATGAGCTTCATTATGGGCATAACGGTATTCTTTTCCATAACCTAAGTCTTTCATCAGGCTGGTCGGGGCATTTCTTAAATGTTCTGGCACCGCAGAATCAGGTGTATCTTTGGCGTGTTGTACAGCGGCATTAAACGCCAGATAAACAGCATTACTTTTTGCTGCACTCGCACAATAGAGGATTGCTTGGGCGATCGCCCTTTCACCTTCTGCAGGTCCAACACGCTGAAATATATCCCATGCGTTAAGGCATATTTGCATCGCCCTAGGATCAGCGTTACCAATGTCTTCTGTGGAAATCGCCAATAGACGCCGAGCAACATAAAGTGGGTCGCATCCAGCTACTAACATACGTGCGTACCAATACAGTGCAGCATCAGGCGCGGAGCCACGTACCGACTTATGAAAAGCTGAAATTAAATCGTAAAACTGATCACCATTTTTATCATATTGTGCAACTTTTTCGCCTACTGCGAGTTTTACCATGTCTACGCTGAGTATTTTGTCTACAGAGTCTGTTGGCAAAAAGTCAGCGCTGAGTTCTAGATAATTTAACAAACGTCTTGCGTCACCTGCTGCCATATTAATCAACATTGACTTTGCGTGATCATCTAAAGTAATACCGGTAAGTCCTAAACCACGCTCTTTATCGGTTAACGCTTGAGTAATGACGTCACTGAGATCTTCGACGCTTAAGCCTTTAAGTACATATACTCTAGCTCTGGATAACAAAGCATTGTTGAGTTCGAAAGAAGGGTTTTCAGTGGTCGCACCAATAAACGTCACTGTGCCGTCTTCTATGTAAGGTAAAAAGGCATCTTGTTGGCTCTTATTAAAACGGTGTACTTCGTCTACAAACAAAATGGTGCGCTGTCGATGCTGATTCGCGTAATGTTTAGCGTTGTCTATGGCTTGACGAATATCTTTAACCCCACTACTGACAGCTGATAAACGTTCAATATGGGCTTCGCAATGGTTGGCAACCAACTCAGCTAACGTGGTTTTACCTGTGCCTGGTGGCCCCCACAAGATCATCGAATGACATTGACCACGCAATAGTGCGGCTCTTAGAGGTTTATCTGGACCAATGATATGTTGCTGACCAAAATACTGGTCAATCACTTGAGGTCGCATACGAGCCGCTAGAGGAGCAAACTGAACAACTGAGTCATTTTTCATGTCGCTATTTGAGACGTTATTAGTATCTGCAAAATCAAATTCAACTGTCATAGTTATCGCTGATTATCCAGCTCATAACCGTCAGGCATGACAAAAATAAAAGTTTCCGCAGGTAATGCATGATTTTGTTTTATTTCGGTAAACAACAATAAGCTCTTTTGTTGTTGTCCATCTTGGCTTTCAAGCTCAACTAAGCTGTCACCTTTAAATACCAAACGTAATGACTCGATACCGCCATTTAGCTCACGTGGCGTAATGATAAATTGGCTTTCTACTTGGCTTACTTCAAATTCTTGCCACTTACTGCTATCAGGGTTAGTTAATAAAATCAGCGGATTATTTTCTAGTGCAGAGTCAGCAGCGTAAACCACAACTTGTTCTAAAAAGGGGTCAATATTCCAAATGTTTTCACCATCAGCTAATAGCACACTTTCGTTAGGTTCAAACAACTCCCAATATAATTTGTTAGGTTGTTGTAATACGATCCGTCCAGTGGCTTGCTGCAGTAATGTATTTTCAATATCGACCACAGTTTGCGTAAAATGGGCTTCATAAGTTGCAAGCTTAGCCAGCTTAATTTTTAGATGCTGTTTGGCATCCATATCCGTTGCGAAGGCAAAGGTACTATTTATTAAGACTACGCTAAATAAAATCAGCTTTTTAAGTCGGTATAATTTGTTCATTTATTATTACTTCTTGTAGGGTTAATCTCTAGGGGCAGCAGCGGCCAATACTTCACGATTGCCATTATGCCCAGGTGAAGTTACGACGCCGCTTTGTTCCATTTGTTCAACTAGTCTTGCTGCGCGGTTGTAACCAATTCTGAACTTTCGCTGCACGCCAGATACCGATGCCCGTCTGCTCTCTGTCACAAAGGCTACTGCTTCATCATAAAACACATCATATTCTTGATCGGCATCTTCTGACTGTTCACCTGGTAAAAGGATCTCTGTATTTGCATCACCGTTTAAAATCTCATCTATATATTGTGGTGCACCGCGCTTTTTCCAGTCGGCGACTACAGCATGTACTTCGTGATCATCCACAAATGCACCATGAATTCGAGTCGGAACGCCTGTTCCAGGAGGTAAATACAACATATCCCCTGCCCCTAACAATGCCTCTGCCCCACCCTGATCGAGGATAGTCCGAGAATCAATTTTAGAGGATACCTGAAACGCAATACGGGTTGGAATGTTAGCTTTAATCAAACCGGTAATCACATCAACAGAAGGTCTTTGCGTTGCAAGCACTAGATGAATACCAGCAGCACGCGCTTTTTGAGCAATACGCGCAATTAACTCTTCGACTTTTTTACCAACAATCATCATCATGTCGGCAAATTCATCCACCACAACGACTATCGCAGGCAGTTTCTCTAAGAAAGGAGCCACTGTTTCCATGCTTTCTTCAAACTTCCACAAGGGGTCGCGAATAGGCTCACCCGCTTCAATCGCATTCAATACTTTGGTGTTATAGCCTTTTAGATTCCTGACCCCAAGGGAAGACATCAATTTATAACGTCGTTCCATCTCACCCACACACCAACGCAGTGCATTGGCAGCTTCTTTCATGTCGGTGACAACTTCGGTTAACAAATGAGGAATTCCTTCATAAACCGATAATTCCAACATTTTGGGATCAATCATGATCATCCGCACATCTTCAGGTGTAGATTTGTATAACAGGCTGAGGATCATAACGTTGACACCCACCGACTTACCAGAACCTGTGGTACCCGCAACTAAAAGGTGTGGCATTTTTGCCAGATCGACCACCACTGGTTTACCCGAGATATCCGCGCCTAACACCATAGTCAGTGGCGACTCAGAAGTTTGAAACACATCGGCGCTTATTACTTCGCTTAAACGCACCATGTCGCGTTTTTTATTTGGCAGCTCTAAACCAATAACAGATTTACCAGGAATAACTTCAACCACACGCACCGAAATAGCGGACATAGAACGAGCCAAATCTTTTGATAAAGTCGTAATTTTACTGACTTTTACACCCGGCGCTAAATCCATTTCAAAGCGTGTGATAACAGGACCAGGATATACCCCTACCACTCTGGCTTCGATATTAAAATCAGCTAGTTTGGCTTCGAGCAAACGCGACACAATTTCTAATTCTTCTGGTGTAATGGGGTTTTTAATTTTATCTGCGCGTTCTAACAAATCGAAAGAAGGCATGGGTCCTTGCTCTTTATCAGCACCTAAATCCGATACAGATTCCGGTTCTAGTTCGGCTTCTGTCATGACCGGCTCTACTTTTGGAGAATTCCTCGAAAGGCTAATCTTCCTTTTTAATTCGCTGATGGAAACAGGGTTTTTCTTTACAGGCGGTGGTTCATCTAAAATACTTTGCGGCACAACAGGCTCAGCTGAATATACCTTGTCGTTTTGTAGATCATAACTACTATTTTTGGTTTCACTACCCCAAAAATCATCATCAGCATTAGCTATAGTAGCAGGCTCAGGCTCTGCCTTTTTAAAGGGTAAAAGAAGATGAGAAGATCCTTTGAACTTAGCGGGTGTATGATAAATATAACGGCTAATGTAAATTGTCCACTCGCCAATTTTGTCAACAATCGCAACCCATGAAATACCACTTAAAAGTGTAAAACCGGTGCAGAAAAAACATAATAATAAAAGTGTCGTGCCTACCAAACTAAAATAAGGGATTAATGACGAACTCAACACGTCACCGACCATACCACCTGAAGTATAGTTATGGATGTCTTCTACATTCAGACTTAACAAACCCGTCGCACCTAATACTAGTAAAATTACACCTATCAGTCGCAATCCAATCGTCAGATAATCAATCTCTAATAACGTTTTAGTTTGTTGAAATAAAAACCAACCTAAAAACGCACAACAAAAAGGCAAGCTATACGCAAACGATCCCAAAATAAAAAACAAAATGTCTGCAAACCAAGCACCTATTGGCCCTACCCAGTTATGTACATTACTTTGTAACCCTGCTTGACTCCAACCTGGGTCAGCAGGATGAAAAGAAGCCATAGCTAGTAATAGAAAAAACGCGAAGACACAACTGATGATCATGCCTACTTCCATAATTCTTTGAATGCCTGTGAGTCTCGCCATAGTGTCTATTATCGTTATAAGTAACTAGGATTCTAGGTCCTATTAAAATTCATGCGTATAAGATACCAGTGCAGTCCTAAAAATCCTAGTTTGCTGGTACTTACCGCTCGCAAATCAATCAATCCAGAGCAATGAATGTTATCTCAGGCTTATTTTGACTTGAGTCGACTCTTTTATCTCCTCCATGACCACATAAGTTCGAGACTCACTCACTCCCGGTAAACGTAATAAGGTATCACCAAGTAACTTTCGATAGCTGGACATATCCGCAACTCTAGCCTTAAGCAAAAAATCGAAATTACCTGAAACTAAATGACATTCTTGAATATCTTCATGTTTTCGCACCGCAGTAGAAAATTCTTCAAAAATGTCTACAGATGTTTTTGTTAAGGTAATTTCCACAAAAACTAACATAGCAGCGCCCAACAATGAAGGATCAACTCGAGCATGATAACCTGTAATATAACCTTGCGCCTCTAACCTCTTAACCCTTTCTAAACAGGGGCTAGCACTCAAACCGATTTTATTAGCAAGCTCCGAATTAGTAATTTTCCCATTTTTTTGCAACTCAATAAGAATATTTCTATCGATCCTATCAATATGTTTAGGGGTTTTTATTAACATATAATCTTCTGATAAGTAGTTATTTAACAGAATAATATACTTTTGAATGTCAGAATACAAAACAACTTACTTCTAATAATAATTTATAATTTTGCTTCTAGAATATTTATAATTGGAATGAGTCATGTTGATCGGCGTACCAAAAGAAATTAAGAATCATGAATATAGAGTGGGCTTGACCCCTGCTGCTGTTAAAGAATTTGTGCAGCACTCACATCAAGTATGGGTTGAAACCCAAGCTGGCCATTCCATTGGTTTTACCGATGAACACTATATAGAAGCTGGTGCAGAGATAATTGATAGCGCAGCAAAAATTTTCGCCAAAGCCGATATGATAGTGAAAGTAAAAGAGCCCCAGGCAAATGAATGTAAGATGTTGCGTCCGGGTCAGACCTTGTATACCTATCTCCACTTGGCACCCGATCCCATACAAACTAAATTATTAGTCGAATCAGGCGCAACCTGTATTGCTTATGAAACCGTTACTGACAATAGAAATACCTTGCCACTTTTAGCGCCTATGAGTGAAGTAGCAGGAAGAATGTCAGTACAAGCCGGAGCACATTATTTAGAGAAAGCTCAAGGTGGAAGTGGCACTCTATTGGGTGGAGTGCCTGGTGTGGCTCCAGGTAAGGTAGTGGTTATAGGTGGTGGAGTTGTGGGTTTAAACGCAGCCAAAATGGCAATGGGCATAGGTGCTGATGTGACTATATTAGACAGGTCACTGAATCGTTTGCGTGAACTAGATGATATTTTTGAAGGCAGACTCGCAACAGTTTTTTCAACCGCAGAAAGCATCGAATATTATACTTCCAGAGCAGACTTAGTAATTGGCGCAGTATTAGTGCCAGGTGCTGCAGCACCTAAGCTGCTCAATCGTGAACATATCAAAAATATGAAACCAGGATCGGTCGTAGTAGATGTTGCTATTGATCAAGGTGGATGTTTTGAAACATCAAGAGCCACCACACACCAAGATCCCGTATATATCATAGATGAAGTTGTTCATTATTGTGTCGCCAATATGCCGGGTGGTGTCGCTCGCACATCAACTATGGCACTCAATAACGCCACGCTACCTTTTGGTCTAGCCCTAGCCAATAAAGGCCCTAAACAGGCCATGTTAGATGACCCACATTTATTAAACGGTCTTAATGTGCATCAAGGTAAAATTACTTACAAAGCAGTTGTTGATGCTTTAGGTAAAGAACTAAATCTTGAGTATATGGATGCTAAAACGGCGTTAGAAACTCTTTAATTCGTTAAAGACTCTTAATTCGTTAAAGACTCTATAAAATGATTGAGTTATTAATCTCAATTATGGTGTTAAGTGGGTCGGCTGATTGGGTAATCGGTCGGCCTATCACTAAATAGTCAGAACCCGCTTGCATCGCTTCTTTTGGTGTCATCACTCGTATTTGGTCGCCTTTGGCTGAACCTTCAGGGCGGATACCTGGAGTGACTAATTTAAAATTATTAACAGTGCTAGGTTTAAGAAAGTGGGATTTAAGTAACTTAGACTCTTGCGCCGAACACACTACCCCATCTAAATCACTATCATACGTCAATTGAGCCAATTTCAAAACTTGTTGCTCAGGTGTTGAATTAATACCAATGGCGCTTAATTGCTGTTGATCCATGCTAGTCAAGACTGTAACAGCAATCAAAAGAGGCTTGTTAGCAGCATACTTATCTAAGCTTTTCCTAGCATACTCCATCATTTTAGGGCCACCGGAGGCATGTACATTAACCATCCATACTCCTAAGTCTGCAGCTGCTTGGCAAGCTTTAGCGACGGTGTTAGGAATATCATGAAATTTTAAGTCTAGAAAAACATCATAGTTTTTATTTACAAGGCTGGTTACAAAACTAGGCCCGAAATGAGTGAACATTTCTTTGCCCACTTTTAGTCGACACAGTTTTGGGTCGAGTTTATCAACAAAAGCTTCAGCATTGCTTATTTGATCAAAATCAAGAGCCACTACAATTTTTGGATCTGATTTAATTCTTGTCACAGTCTTGTCTATCAAATTACTCTCCGTCTAAACCTTTAATAGGTTTAACCACTCCCCATTTTTTACATGAAGGGCAAAGCCAGTGAATTTTACTCCCAGCAAACCCACAGCTATGACATTTATATTTAGGTCGTTGTTGTATTTGTTCTTCAACTAAGTCTTTTAGCAATATCAGACTATTAGTCGATTGCTCATGGTCTTGTAAATCAATGTACAAACCCATTAGGGTTTTGAAACCTTTCATAGTGGGATGTTTTTTTAATTGTTCTAGCAACACTTGTGCTGCATTTTCCACTTTGCCGTCTTTTGCCATAAGTTTAACTTTAGCAAGGTAAGCCGTAGCGCACTGTTGCCAGTATTCATCTAATACTTTGTTCAGCTTTGCATGATCATTTAGTTGCTCTGCACACTCCTCAATTAAAGGTACGGCCTCACTTAACCAACTCACATCACGACTAGGAATTTGACTTAAACAATCAATAGCGTCATCGTATTTTAGTTGTTGCATGGCAATTTCACCTAACAACAGCCACGGACGTACCGCTTTTTCATCAGCAGTCACTGCCTTTTTGAGATTCGCTTCTGCTTCTATTAAGTTATTATTTTTTATTTCAATACTTGCCTGCTCACAGTAAAAGTGAGCAACCCGAATGCAGAGTTCATCACTGTCACCACCTGCACCTATCATTTGTTCTGCTAATTCAATGGCTCTTGGCCACTCTTTGGTAGTTTGATAAATATTGAACAATTGAATTTGCGCATTAATGAAGTGTTTTTGGCTATTCAACAACTGCAAAAACGCGTTTTCTGCCCGCTCTAAAAATCCAGCCAGAATGTAATCTCGACCCAATTCATATAAAGCAGATTCTCGTTGTAAGGCTGAAATTTGTTCTTTACTGACTAGGTTTTGATGAACTCTAATAGCTCGGTCAAGCTCGCCTCGGTGTCTGAAAAATTTGCCCATTGCAATATGGGTTTCAACAGTATCACTGTCCAAATCAATCATTTTTATTAAAGTATCAACCGCTTTATCAGGCTCATCAGAAAGTAAAAAATTTAGGCCTCGATAATAGTGCTTGGCTAATATACTTGAGTGTCTTTGTTGCGCTTGACGGGCACTGTTTCGACCCATTACCCAGCCATATCCGGCGGCAACTGGTAATAACAAAAAGAGGAGTTCTAACATTATATAACGTTAGTGGGCTGTGAGAGTTTTTTGTTTTTGCGTTCTAAACTGCTGATACGCCACTTTAAACGTAGAATATAACCAATAAATATCAAAACTGAGAATAAAACGCCTAAAAAAAACGTCACAGCTAACAATACTGACATACGTATTTCTGTCTCAGCTAATATATAATTTATTGGCACTAGGTGACTGTTCTGTGAACCAACAAACCCAGCAACAATAAGCATTAATAATACAAAGAGTAGTAACAATAATCCTTTAACTTTCATTTCGCCCCCTTTGGCTTTTCTAATTTAAAATGATAATGGTTGCTAGCGTGTCTTTGGATACAACTTTGATTACTCAATGTGTGTCTGCATGATGAAGTGATATAACATTGTAGTAACTCTAACAAAAACGGCACCCTAATTGGAGTGCCGTTCTTAAAAATATTATTAAAAAATCAACTAACTAAACTCTCGTTGACTCTTTCTCGTAATTCTTTACCTGGTTTAAAATGTGGGACGTATTTACCGTCTAATTTCACAGTTTCACCAGTTTTAGGATTACGACCAACTCGCGGGGCACGATAATGCAAAGAAAAGCTACCAAAACCTCTGATTTCTATACGCTCACCTTTTTGTAAAGTTTGCGCCATCTGTTCTAGCATTTCTTTTATCGATGACTCCACGTCCTTGGAAGGAACCTGACGCATCTTATCGGCCAGTCTTTCTATAAGTTCTGACTTGGTCATTAATTAAACTCTCCGTCAATTAAAAAACTGTTATTACCGATAATAAACGTGTTGAGCTATTTGTCAAAACTATTCAAGTTTAAAAAAATAACTAACACGTTTGAGTATTACGTCAATTAGTCGCTTTTAGCGGCTTTAAATGCATCAGCAAACGCGTTGGTGAAACCAACATCTTCTTGTTGATTCACTTTATCTAGCGCGTCTTTCTCATCTGCATGGTCTTTCGCTTTAACAGATAAGTTAACGATGCGATTCTTACGATCAACGCCCATAAACTTGGCTTCAATCTCAGTATCAACACTGACTACTGTAGTTGCATCTTCAACACGGTCGCGAGCTAAGTCAGCTACACGGATATAACCTTCAACTTCATCACCAAGCTTAACGGTTACGCCTTTAGCGTCAACTGCCGTAATCATTCCAGTTACGATAGTGCCTTTCTTAGTATCAGTGATGTACTGATTGAAAGGGTCTTCTTCGATTTGTTTAACACCAAGAGAGATACGTTCACGCTCTGGGTCAACTTGAAGAACAACAGCAGATATTTCGTCGCCTTTCTTATAATCGCTAACAGCTTCTTCGCCAGTCTTGTTCCAAGAAATATCAGACAAGTGAACTAAACCATCTATGCCGCCATCAAGACCAATGAAGATACCGAAATCAGTGATAGATTTGATCTTACCACTAACTTTGTCGCCTTTGCTTTGTGCTTTAGCGAACTCTTCCCAAGGGTTAGGTATACATTGTTTAAGGCCAAGAGAAATACGACGACGCTCTTCGTCAATTTCAAGCACCATAACTTCACATACGTCACCAAGGTTGACTAATTTAGATGGGTGGATGTTTTTATTAGTCCAATCCATTTCTGAAACGTGAACCAAACCTTCAACGCCGTCTTCGATTTCTACAAAACATCCGTAGTCAGTTAGGTTAGTCACTGCACC
>JAWUXT010000177.1:0-11500 GCA_034111205.1 Paraglaciecola sp.
TTCTTACTGACAATGGGGATTTTAGAGCCCAGAATATCAGAGTGGTGTTGAGACAACTACTTTGAACGCTTTCTATTCGGTTTTATCTTTGAACTCGCACAAGTCTTCGATGGTACAAGAACCACAGCGAGGTTTACGGGCAATGCATGTATACCTACCATGTAAAATCAACCAATGATGCACATCGACCTTAAATTCGGGAGGTACCACCTTTAACAATTTTTGCTCAACTAAATCAACGTTTTTGCCCATGGCTAACTTGGTTCTGTTTGAGACTCTAAAGATGTGGGTGTCTACGGCTATGGTAGGCCAGCCAAAAGCAGTATTTAATACCACGTTAGCTGTTTTTCGGCCCACGCCTGGTAAGGCTTCTAGTGCCTCTCTATCTTGTGGTACTACTGACTCATGCAGATTAATTAACATGCCACAGGTTTTAATTACGTTCTCAGCCTTGGCATTAAACAAACCAATGGTCTTGATGTAGTTTTTTAACCCATCCACACCTAGGGTATAAATAGCCTCTGGGGTATTCGCTACTGGGTATAGCTTATCTGTAGCTTTATTAACACTTACATCGGTTGCTTGTGCAGATAAAATTACCGCAATTAGCAGCTCAAAGGGGCTAGAGAAATTAAGCTCTGTTTCAGGATGCGGGTTAGCTTCGCGCCAGCGAGTCAACATTTCTAAACGTTTGAGTTTATTCATTTGATATCATTTTACACTCTAATAAATATTGTGTCGCGGGCGACCAGATATGTATCTTGTAGCTTCAGCTCTCTGTAGTAACTCGAGCCCGCTGTACCACTTTTTCTTCAATCTTGGCAGCAAACAATTTTTCCATATGGCTATCTAATAAGTTCTTAAGTGCGATCAATAGGCCCATACATAAAAAAGCACCGGGGGGTAAAATAGCTAATAAAAAGGGGCTGTCTGTTTCAAATACAGTGATTTTTAAGATCGTAGCCCAATCACCTAACAATAAATTAGCACCGTCAAACAAGGTGCCATAGCCTAATAATTCGCGCATCGCGCCTAATAATACCAACACAACGGTAAAACCTAGTCCCATCATCAAGCCATCAAAAGCTGATTTCCCCACGGTGTTTTTAGAGGCATAGGCTTCAGCCCGTCCGATAATGGCGCAATTAGTAACTATCAGTGGAATAAAAATCCCTAGAGCTTGATACAGTGTAAAAGTGTAAGCATTCATTAAAAGCTGCACTATGGTCACAAAAGAAGCGATGATCATCACAAAAATTGGGATCCGAATCTCACTAGGCACCCAATTACGGATTATCGACACTGTGGTATTTGAACCAATCAATACGAGAGTGGTAGCAAGGCCTAAACCTAAGCCATTGGTAATGGTGGCTGTCACGGCAAGCAAAGGGCATAAACCTAATAGTTGCACTAGTGCAGGGTTGTTTTTCCAAAGTCCTTGCCAGCTTAACTCTTTAAATTCATTCATTACTTTGGCTCACTTTTTCAGTCATATTACTTACCGAGCAGGCATTGGGAGCTTTAAAAATAGCGGCTTTATTTGCTAAGTAATATTCGACACTTAATTTAACCGCGTTAACCACTGCTCTAGGGGTAATGGTAGCCCCCGTAAACTGATCAAACTGTCCACCGTCTTTTTTAACGGCCCAATTTGTGGCTATTTCTGCATTATAAACTTGATTATCGAAGTCCAATACCCAATTGCTAATCCGCAAATCAATTTTGTCACCTAAGCCTGGTGTTTCTTTGTGTTCGAGTATTCTGACGCCCCTTACTTTAGCTGCATCAGGTTGTGAACTGGTTATGCCCACCACTAATTGGATTTTACCGCTATACCCGTCTGGAGCAGTTGTTTCTATAGCCACCGCAACAGCTTGACCTTGTTTAGTGGCACGGTAAATATGTTGAGCTTGATTCGAGCCTAACAATTCAGTTGAATTGACCAAGGTACAGTCTAACTGAATGGCATTGTCATAAAGACTTTCATCAATGACTGCATTGAGAATCGATAATAATTTTTGTTGTTGCTGCAAAGCAATCTGATCTTTGGTACCAAAGTATGTAAGTGCAATCAGCCCAGTTGTGACTATGGCGAAAACGGCTAAGATCAAACCATTTTTAGTCATAGTATGCTGGATACTCTTTGTCATGACTTTTCCTTATCTATGGGGAGTCGCTTGTTTGACGAATGACCATAGGTGCGTGGACGCGTATAATAATCAATTAAAGGTACTGCCATATTCATGATCAATACGGCAAAAGCGACGGCATCAGGATAACCTCCCCATTCTCTTATCAAATACACCCATACTCCAATAGCTGCACCAAAAATCAACCTGCCTTTGTTCGTAGTCGAACCAGAAACAGGGTCGGTAGCAATAAAAAATGCACCGATAATGATACTTCCATTGAATAAGTGGAATAGGCTAGATGGGTATAAGTCACTGTCTACCAGCGACATAACTAATGAGCAGATGAACAAGCCAGCCAGCATACTGACCGGTATATGCCAGTTAATGACTTTTTGTTTGAGTAAATATAAGCCGCCAAGCAGATATCCTAGACTTATCCAACTTGATGCCACACCTAACCCAGAAATCACGCTATCAAAAATGGGGAATTCAATTGTTTCTGAATAGGTAAGTCCCTGAACAATTCCCGTTTTGACGGTGTCTAGTCCTGTGGCCATAGTGACGCCATCGATGCCTGTTTTTAATTGTGCAAGGCTAAAACCCTCAACACTGAAACCAGTAAATACAGCGTACATCGCATCCATAAAGTTATGACTATATTGGGCAAGGCTGGCAGGTGGTAGCCATTGAGTCATTTGTACAGGAAAAGAGACCAACAGCATGACATAAGCCGCCATCGCTGGATTAAATACATTAAAACCTAAGCCACCATACAATTGTTTAACTATGCCAATACCGAAAAATGTACCTATAACAATTACCCACCAAGGGGCAAAAGGTGGAATACTCACTGCTAATAATATCGCGGCTAAAACCGCACTATAATCTTTTAACGCTCGCTCAAAGTCGCGTTTACGCATTTCTAAAATGGCCGCTTCGGTCACCACAGCGGTAATGACTGCAAGCACTATTTGAATGATCGTGCCCCAACCAAAGAACCACGTTTGCATTAAAATACCCGGGACCATAGCAAGAATAACTAAACGCATCACTTGACCGGTATCACGGCGAATATGCTGATGGGGTGAGCTGGCTAACTTAAATCTCATAAGGGTTTGTCTTGTTTTTCATTCGCTGCTTTTTCAGCTGATTTTTTGGCCTTGGCTTTAGCTACCGCCGCAGCAATTCTGCGTTTTTTCATGTCTATCTGTTGTTCTTCTGTTTTGGCTAGTTCAACTGAATTGTCAGTAGTTGAGTCATCCACCTTAGCTGCGGACACTGGACTTGGTTCGTCTTGGCTGTTTGCAATTTTTTGTGCTTCGCGTTTAGCCTTTGCTTTTGCTACCGCAGCGGCTATTTTAGCTTGTTTACTGTCAGCTAGGCGCCGCTCCTGAGGTTGCGGGGCGACAACTGCTAAGAGTGGGCTATCAATGACATCAGCTTGAGTATTTAGCTTGGCCTTGGAAGGTGGCTTTGATACCACTTTAACTTCAATTTCTTGTTGTTTTACCTCAAGCTCTTTTTCTATCACATCACTTGTGTCGGTTGTATCTTTTAGTTTAGTGTCGGTAATGGCTACTTCAGCGGCTGCCTTTTTGGCCTTTGCTCTAGCGATGGCGGCTTGAACTCTTTGATTCGAACTGGCTGCTTTTGTGGATGTATCTGCTGCTTCAGCTTTTGCTTCTTGCTCTGAATTATCAGGAGAGATTGCTGCAGTTGGCTCCTGTGGCTTTTCGTCCACTTCAGTGGCGCTTTGTTTTTTGGCTTTTGCTCTGGCTAAGGCTGCGGCAATTTTGTCTTTAGCATTGTTACCACTACTCGCCATAGCTTGTTTTCTAGATTCTGCAGCTAAGCGATGTTTTTCGTCTCTAGCCTGTTGATCGGCAACTAACCTCGCTTCGCGCTTTTCAAAACGGTCACGCGCTTTATCTGACTTTTGTTTGTCTTCTTGCTCTACTCTTATTTCAGACTTAGCGATGCGATAATAGTGGACTAAAGGTATCTCACTGGGGCAAACATAGGCACAAGCTCCACATTCAATACAATCAAATAAATTATATTCTTGAGCTTTATCTAATTCCTTGGCTTTCGAATGCCAAAACAATTGTTGTGGTAACAAGCTAGCAGGACAAACATCGGCGCATGCACTGCAGCGAATACAGGCTTGTTCGTTGTTACCAGAAATTTCATTGTCAGTCGGTGCCAAAAGACAATTTGTGGTTTTTACCACGGGTACCAAATCACCGGATATACTAAAGCCCATCATTGGGCCCCCCATTATGATATTGGGTTGCTTCTGACCTGCTTGCTTATATTTACAGTGTGCCAACAGATGGGCAACAGGGCTGCCAATCAGCGCCCACATATTACCGGGATTTTCTATTGCTTCACCCGTGACTGTTACCACGCGCTCGATGAGCGGTTTACCTGAAAAAATGGCATCCGCTATTGCAAAACAAGTGCCCACATTATGCATGATAACACCTACATCCACCGGTAGCCCCTGAGCAGGTACTTCTCGGTTGGTCAGCACTTGAATTAGTTGCTTTTCGCCGCCAGCAGGGTACTTGGTCGGCACAATACATACACGATAGTTGGAGCTTTCTCGACACGCCACTTGCAGCGCTTCTATGGCTTCAGGTTTGTTATTCTCTATACCTATCAATACTTGTTTGGGCTTAATTAGATGGCACAACACGTCGATACCTTGACGTATTTGCCACGCATGTTCGCGCATTAAACGGTCATCAGAGGTAATGTAAGGTTCACATTCGATACCGTTGATAATTAAAAAATCGACATCTTTTTTAGGCGAAGACTTAATATGGGTGGGAAAGCCAGCACCGCCCATACCACTGATTCCGGCATCACAAATAGCTGTTAATACTTGCATCTTTGGTTGGTTTTGATAATCCACTAAAGGGCTAAGTTGAGTCCATTTGTCTAGTTGGTCACTGCTTATTTCAACCGTCAACTCGGGTAAACCAGAAGGATGCGCTGACACATGTTTGTGTATTGCTGTTATTTCACCCGATGTGGAAGCGTGAATTGGGACGGCAAAAGGGTTCATGCTTTTGGTCAATGCTTGGCCTTTGAACACTTTCTGACCGACTTCAACAATTAAATGACCTTCGATACCTATATGTTGTTTAACTGGCACATAAAGGCGTTCAGGAATAGGCAATCTGACTATTGGAGTTTGGTTCGACAATGATTTGCGTTCAGCAGGAAACACGCCTCCGGGAAAGTCCCACAATTCTTCGTTGTCTAGTTTTTCAATGATGTCGTTGAAGTTATTTTGCATTATTCTTGACTAGCCTATCTGCTTTATAGGAATGGTATCGATATCCCAGCGCCAAGATGAGGCACTATTTGCCAAGGGCAACATATCGATGCAATCAACAGGGCAGGGCTCTACACATAAATCACAACCTGTGCATTCATCGACTATCACGGTATGCATCTGTTTGGCAGCACCTATTATGGCATCTACAGGACATGCCTGAATGCATTTAGTGCAACCTATACATTCGTCTTCACGAATATAGGCAACCATTTTGATATCTTCTGAGCCATGTGCTGCATCTAAAGATGTAGCTTCTACACCCATAAGGTTAGCAAGTTTTTTTATGGTGGCATCGCCACCTGGCGGGCATTTATTTATCTCGTCGCCATCAGCTATTGCTTGAGCATAAGGTTTACAACCAGGGTACCCACATTGTCCACACTGGGTTTGTGGTAGTATTTGATCTATTTGTTCAACTAAAGGGTCGCTTTCAACTTTAAATTTTACCGCAGCAAATCCAAGAATAAGTCCAAAAAATAGTGCCAACAGACCTATGGCTAGTAAGGCAGTTAAAATAGCAAATCCTAGTGACATTAAAACTTAACCAAGCCAGTAAAGCCCATGAAAGCTAAAGACATTAAACCTGCAGTGATCATACCTATAGAAGCCCCTTTAAAAGGTTTTGGTACGTCAGCAACAGCTAAACGTTCACGCATGGCTGAAAATAATATGAGTACTAAAGAGAAACCTACTGCCGCACCAAAGCCATAAATAACCGATTCAACAAAATCATGTTGCTGGTTAATATTAAGTAGTGCTACGCCTAACACCGCGCAGTTAGTGGTGATGAGTGGCAAAAAGATTCCTAACAGGCGATATAAAGTGGGGCTAGTTTTGTGTACTACCATTTCAGTGAACTGAACAACTACTGCTATCACCAGAATAAAACTCAGGGTACGCAAATAACCGATACCAAGAGGTAATAATATATAGTGTTCGACTAGATAGCTGGAGATAGAGGCCAATGTTAGTACAAAAGTAGTGGCCATAGACATGCCAATAGCTGTTTCTAACTTACCTGATACACCCATAAATGGGCACAAGCCTAGGAATTGAACCAACACGAAGTTGTTCACCAGCACAGTGCCAATTAAAAGTAGTAAGAATTCGGTCATGTAAAGTGAATATTAGCCAAGAGTTATTAACGCATCCTTATTATCTGTATTTAAGTGACCATTAACAACTTGATATTCAAAAGTTCATTACTATATGGTGTTTATTATTGAAATAAGGATAGATAACTAAAAGTAATGAATAAGGAAATGGCTGAGTATTGAATTGGCTCCCCCTCCCCGACTCGAACAGGGGACCTGCGGATTAACAGTCCGTCGCTCTAACCAGCTGAGCTAAGGGGGAACTTTATACTTACGTCGTAAACCTCACTTAGTTACTAACTAGGTGGCTTTTCAACGGGGCGGAATAATAATGAGCATACCGCTCGCTGTCAACAGTCAAAGTGAGGTTTTATGTATATATTTATAAACTTTCACGCAATCTGTACGTAATAACAACAGATATAAATAAACACAGTTTTATTGATTTAAAATTGTGCGATTTAAGTTTGCCAATTTAATTTTAAATCAAAGACCGTTTTTCCATTTCGTTATAGCTAATTGTTATTAATGATTTGTTGAACACTGTACGTATTGCCAGTATTTAATGAAAGTGTAACCTTTGGTAACTATGAGAAGGTTAGTGGTTACCAACCAAAATAAAAGCAGACAGTGGTGCCAATGTACGCCAATTATAGGGTCAAGGCAGTTATCCACGAAACCTGTGGATAACCTTGTGGATTAAATTCTGATAAGTAAGTTGATAATTATCGATTAAATGTCAAGAGTTGAAGTGAGCAATATTGGATTAATTTAAAAAATCATTTAAAAACAATTGGATATGGTTTTTTTTGGTTTCATCATAAAATAAAAACTTAGGTCTGAATTGTATTGAATTTCGCTTGTGTGTTGTTTTTAAAGAGAAATTAAAAATTATGCTAAAACATCCAGATTATTTTTTAAATTTTAATCGAAGGTTTTTAAAACAATCAATTTATTTTACTGTGAAGTATTGGCATAAAAGTAAAAACGTCAAAAAACAGACACTCAAGTGTATTCAAAAGCATACATCTAATGAATGTTGAGTTTGTAACAATTTCATAACATTGATGGCGGTAAATATAATAAAAGTAATATTGAAATCGCGTATTATAAGTATCTTCAAGAGCGTGCAAAAGACACTTTTACAGATTTTCAAATGTGTAAGATTAATCAAGTGACACGTGTTCCCGAGTTAGTTGACCTTTTTATCCATCAATATATTAAATTAAGAGAGAGTAATATTGACCTCAAGCACTAAAACATCGTCACCCCCTGATTTGCTTAACCAAGATATTGCTCTGACACTGCGTAAAATGACTCTACCCATGATAATTGGAATGGTGGTGCTCATGACGTTTGGGCTGGTAGATACCTTTTTTATCGGTATGTTAGGCACGCAACAACTTGCTGCTATCAGTTTTACTTTTCCAGTTACCTTTACGGTTATTAGTCTCAATATTGGGTTGGGTATTGGTACCTCGGCTATTATCGCTAAGTTGCTTGGCTCAGGGCAACAGCACCAAGCGAAGGAGACCGCAACCGGTGCATTGATGCTTGCCATGGTACTGGCGATTATTTTGGCTGTTATCGGCGTTATCACTATTGAACCAATATTTCGCTTGATGGGGGCTGACTCACTGCAGCTAGTCTTTATTAAAGAGTATATGTTGGTGTGGTACGCTGCTGGGGTCTTTTTGGCAATGCCAATGGTTGGCAACAGTGTGTTGCGCGCTTCTGGTGATACCAAAACACCTAGTTATGTGATGGCCTTTGGTGGTCTTATTAACGTGATACTGGATCCCATTCTTATATTCGGCTGGGGCCCAGTGCCTGCCCTTGGAATACAAGGTGCGGCTATCGCTACCCTTATAGCTTGGGCCGTGGGTTTGTTTTATATTTTATATATATTGGCTGTAAAGCGTAAGTTGATTGAACCTAAATTACTTAATTGGCAACAGTTAAAACGCAGTGCTGGGGGTATTTTAAAGATCGGATTACCTGCAGCGGGTGCAAACATGTTAACCCCTATTTCTGCCGGAATAGTAACAGCAATTGTTGCAGATTATGGGCCAGAAGCCGTTGCCGCATGGGGAGTCGGTGGCCGATTAGAATCTATTGCTAGTATAGTAGTATTGTCCTTATCCATGTCATTGCCACCTTTTATTAGTCAAAATTTTGGAGCGAATAAGCTTGAGCGAGTAGGGCAGGCCTATAGTTTATGTGTCAAATTTGTGATTGTATGGCAGCTGTTTATTTTCGCTATTTTGGCCCTGCTCTCAGGTGTCATTGCCGATATATTTACCGATGAGTCAAATGTTGCCTCAACCATAATAATGTTTCTAATGATTGTACCCTTAGGATATGGATTGCAAGGTGTGACTATTTTGACCAACTCATCCTTTAATGCCATGCATATGCCTATGTCAGCCCTATCATTAAATTTTATGCGTTTATTTGTGTTTTTTGTGCCTTTTTCTTTTTTAGGCAGTTATTGGTTTGATTTATCCGGACTTTTTTGGGCGGGAGCAATAGCTAACATTACCGTTGGCTGCATTGCTTTTATTTGGTGTAAAACCATCCTCGCCTCTCGATTTGAACAAAGTGTATTGAGTAAATAAGATTTATGAGTAGAGCATTTGAATTATCCTCCAGTTATTCACCGGCCGGCGACCAGCCCAGTGCGATTAAAGCGTTAGTAGAAGGCCTAGAAGATGGCCTTGCACGACAAATATTATTAGGTGTCACAGGTTCTGGTAAAACATTTACTATGGCTAATGTGATAGAGAAAGTGCAGCGTCCGACATTGATCTTGGCACACAATAAAACCCTAGCTGCACAACTTTACGGAGAAATGAAAGAGTTTTTCCCAAATAATGCAGTGGAATATTTTGTATCTTATTACGATTATTATCAGCCCGAAGCCTATGTGCCCTCGAGTGACACTTTTATTGAGAAAGACGCATCGATAAACGCACATATCGAACAAATGCGTCTATCAGCCACTAAATCTCTGATGGAAAGACGCGACGTTATTATTGTTTCTAGTGTTTCGGCTATCTATGGTTTGGGCGATCCTGAGTCTTACATGAAGATGTTGGTGCATTTTCGTCAAGGCGACATCATGAATCAGCGTGATATTTTACGTCGTCTGGTTGAAATTCAATATTCCCGTAATGATGTCGCATTTGACCGAGGCACGTTTAGGGTGCGCGGTGATGTCATTGACATATTTCCTGCTGACTCAGAGCGCCATGGTATCAGAGTAGAATTATTTGACGAAGAAGTTGAGCGCATCAGCATATTCGATCCACTTACAGGTGCTGTTGAGAAAACAGTGACGCGCGCCACTGTTTTCCCTAAAACTCATTACGTCACACCCAGAGAAAAAATCATTGATGCGATTGAACATATCAAAGTCGAACTCAAAGAAAGGCGTGAGCAACTTAAATCTGTCAATAAATTAGTCGAAGAGCAGCGAGTGTCCCAGCGCTGTCAATTTGATATGGAAATGATGCAAGAGTTAGGTTATTGCTCTGGGATTGAAAACTATTCCCGTTATTTGTCAGGCCGAGCGCCAGGAGACCCGCCGCCAACTCTGATTGATTATTTCCCAGCGGATGGCTTAATGTTTATCGATGAGTCTCACGTTACTGTGTCACAAATTGGTGCCATGTATAAAGGTGACAGATCCCGTAAAGAAACCTTAGTGGAATATGGATTCAGATTGCCATCTGCACTAGATAATAGGCCTCTAAAGTTTGAGGAGTTTGAACAAATTAGCCCGCAAACAATTTATGTTTCTGCCACACCGGGTAAATTTGAACTGGCTATTGCACCAGACGACATAGTAGAGCAACTAGTCCGTCCCACAGGTTTGCTTGATCCTGAAATAGAGATACGGCCAGTTGGCACCCAAGTGGATGATTTACTTTCTGAGATCCATAAGTGTGTGGCAGTGAACGAAAGAGTACTCGTTACTACCTTGACCAAACGTATGTCTGAAGACTTAAGTGATTATCTGGATGAGCATGGTGTAAAGGCCCGTTATTTACACTCAGATATCGACACAGTAGAGCGCATCGAAATTATACGCGATTTACGTATTGGTAAATTTGATGTGTTAGTCGGGATCAACTTGCTTCGAGAAGGTCTTGATATGCCAGAAGTGTCGTTAGTGGCTATTCTTGATGCAGATAAAGAAGGTTTTTTACGTTCTGATAAATCACTTATTCAAACCATGGGTAGGGCAGCTCGGCACATAAATGGCCGAGCAATTTTATATGCTGATAGGATCACGGGGTCGATGCAACGAGCGATTGAAGAAACAGATAGAAGGCGGGACATACAACGTGCTTACAATCTTAAACATGGTATTGTGCCTACGCAGATGAATAAACCCATCACCGACATCATGGACGTCGGCGATGGCAGCTCTGACAGTAAGGTGAAACTCAGGTTAGTGGCAGAGTCGAGCAAAAAATATAACGCGCTCAGCACACCACAACTTTTGCAAAAAATTAGCGAACTGGAAAAAGTCATGTTTAAAGCGGCTAAAGATTTAGAATTTGAAAAAGCAGCGAATTTACGTGATGACATTGAAGCCTACCGTGCTCAAATAGTGAAAAACTCTTAGCGATAGATTTTAGACTGCTAAGTGCAAGAGCTGTTGGCGCAACTCGGTTGGCGCAACTCGGTTGGCGCATAAATAGAAAAGATTATTCAGCACAGGGGTATAGGAGGGCACAGAGGATAATAAGGGATAACAGCGCATGGTGATGTAAAATAATGAATTATGCTCAATCCCTTTTTTTGTTTTTCTCTGTGGACTTTTTTCCCTCTGTGGTTCAATATCTTTAATTTTTTTTTGTATCTTTTAGATCGCTAACACCCCTGTTTTTGCAGTTCTGCTAAATTTCCATTGTAATCCG
>JAWUXT010000178.1:0-16178 GCA_034111205.1 Paraglaciecola sp.
ATCCGCAAAGAGAGGAAAGCGATGATCTTATGATTTTCATCTTTGATAGGGGCGGCCATAAACATCGTGGGGTAAAAAGGAGTCAATATGCCTTGTGCATTCGGTAATGGAATATCGGAAGGTTGAGGTAAGGTCACAACTGTTTCGCCCTTATTCAGTTTTTGCATAATACCTGCCTGACTGATGAGTAAGTTCACTGTGCCAATGTTCTCCTCCCGTGTTGACGCAAGGTTGATATTATCAAGAGAGATTAGAAAAAACCCACTCAGATTATGCCACGTCAAAGTTGGCTGAATAAATTTTCGTATTTGATTCTGAACTGACGAGTTCAATAAGGATTTTGGTGTGCGTTCAATATCAAGAAGTTGCTTGGTTAGCTCAATAACTGTATCCGAAGCAGCCAAAGTATTTACCGTATGTTTGTTTTCACTTACCCAAGACTCTATACCCTGTTGAGTGATTTTTAATGTCGTATTTAATGTTTCAGATACAGCAAACTGTATCTGTTTTTCGATCACCGAATAAGACAACCACCCCAACAAAGAGATCAAGCACGCTCCGATAGCGTTATAATAGTACTTGCGCATTAACACTCCATACACGTGGACTTTTTCTTAGCTTCAATTGCAGTAGACACAACATCAAAACCTCCTTTTAAAAAATGGCAGTCGACCTTAAATGTGATCATTTTAGAAAGGTCATTTATTTTTATAATGGTTTTTTACGTTATTAATTTTGGTTATTAATCACGTAAACGTGGATTGACTTGCAAAACACCATTCTGATGCTTGAATTTATTTTTACCCAGCACCATCGTTATATCTTAGACAAATACGATACGTAAGGGCTATAAAGTGGACAACATTAAGTGTATGTTTTTTAGCCCCCGTGTAAATAGGTAGTTTTACTAGTTTCACCATTTATTCCCCCCTCTTTATGCAAATTTCGGTATAGAGCAGAGATAGCAAATAGGGTGAATAAGGTAGAAGAAACACTGGCGTTAACCGATGGGATATAAGCGCTAGCTAAAGAATTTTCCGATAAACATCACCGCTTGTTTTTAGGTAGAGGCGATCAATACCCCATAGCTATGGAAAGTGAACTTAAACATGGGCCGTTAGCGTTAATCGACGACGAAATACCAGTTATTGTGGTCGCACCTAATAATAAACTACTCGCAAAACTCAAATCAAACGTTGAAGAAGTCCGTGCTCGTGGAGGCTATGAATGTTTTTGCTGACAAAGACGCGCACTTTCACAGTGACGATACGATGCGCGTGATTATTATGCCATGAATCCAAAGGGTTTGTGCCAATAGCCAAAGCATACAAGGTGTGACTCAGGCTATGAAAAAGCGGTTCAAACTTTGATGATGCCTTTCAAATTTTAGCGAGTTCAGGCCGAAGAGCCTGTTAACAAGAACATAAACTGAGATAAAATCGAACCAACTAGGACTGTTTTCGCACAAGTTTTGATCAGGGTCAAAAAATTAGAACTTAACATATTCCATACTTCAGCCATTGGAATATAACGCGTGTGTATTCAACTTTCTTGACACCACAATAGTCAAACATACACACCCTTTTTTGCTTCAACTCATTCACTGAAATGCACTTAAGAGAAGCTTTATTGGCGAGTGCAACTACACAGTATTTTCAGGATGAACTATTTTAAACCCGTTTTTATCTTAATGTTTAACACAAACATTACTAAGGATGTTTATATGAGCCGCATTAGTACCAAGGTTTTACAAATTTCATTAAGAGACGCCATTAAAAGACAACGAGGGATTACTGACGAGCTGCGAAAATTACCAGAGCCAGAGCATGGGCAATTACATAAATTAGTTGCGGAGCAAACAAGGCTAATGAAAGAGACATTAAGCCTATTTGACAGAATGATCTGATCAGAATTGACATCCTATTTTATCAGTATACTGGCAAAATGTTTGTTACCGTAAATCAATAAATACTTAATCTTATTTGAGTTACCCCCCCGTAGCGCGTCATAATACGTTTTCACACCATCTGAGTCCTCATTTTGCAACCTATCACCGACTTCAAACAGCTGTTTTTATCCGATACTCCGATGATAGACTTACGTGCTCCCATCGAGTTTATTAAAGGGGCTTTTCCTTGTAGCATCAATGCGCTATTGATGAACGATGACGAGCGCGAAGCAGTAGGTACCTGCTATAAAGAGCACGGTTCTGAGGCGGCGCTTGAACTCGGCCACCAATTAGTTTTTGGGGATATAAAAGCGCAACGTTTACAACAATGGAAAAATTTCATTAATGAGCACCCTGACGGAATTTTTTATTGCTTTAGAGGCGGGTTACGCTCTCACATTACTCAGCAATGGCTAAATGAGGTAGGCATAGACCGACCTTATGTGGAAGGTGGCTATAAAGCGATGCGCACTTATCTGCTCGAGCAATTACAACAACGAGCCAGTGAAGGTCGGTTTCTTGTTCTCTCTGGTAAAACCGGCAGCGGTAAAACAGAAGTGATCAACGATTGGCCTAATTCTATTGACCTAGAGGGTCTAGCAAACCACAGGGGCAGCGCCTTTGGTAAAACCTTTGTCCCGCAGCCTACACAAATTAATTTTGAAAACGCTTGGTCAGTGGCATGGTTAAAACGTATCCATGTGAACGATTCACCGGTACTGATTGAAGATGAATCACGCCTAATTGGTCGCATTGTAATATTGCCAGAGTATTTGGAGGCAACTAAGTTAGCGAGTAACATTTTACTCGAAGCCCCTTATGAAGAGCGTATTGCCCGCATCCGCCGAGACTACTTTATGGATGCCTTCGAACATTATCAAAAAAGTAACCCCGATATGTCTTACGACTTACTGGATGAGTTTATTCGAGATGCAATTTCACGTATAAAAAAACGCTTAGGGGGGGATCGCTTCGCATTAATTAACTCAATGCTCGACTCAGCTATTATTGCACTGAAAAGTCAAAACCAGTGGTCTGGGTTTGACGATATTATTAACGTATTGCTCAGTGAATATTACGACCCAATATACGAGTATCAGTATCAGCAAAAGAATGAAAAGACTATTTTTAAAGGATCTCATCAGGAGATCATTCAATGGCTGGCCACACAATAATGTTGTTTAGAAGTATTATCATGAACACTGTGTGCGCGAACTATAAAACGATTGCCAATACTTTGATAAGAAACCAACATCATGCATGAACGTGACTTAGTTTTTATCGGCGGTGGGCATACACATTCACTGGTATTAAGAATGCTGGCGATGCAACCCATAGACAATGTTCGCCTAACACTGATTACCGATACCTTGTTAACGCCTTATTCAGGCATGTTACCTGGTTACATTGCTGGGCATTACAGTGAAGAAGAAACACACTTAGATTTAAATAAACTGTGCAAAGCGGCTCAGGTTCGTTTAATTCACGGTCGCGTTAACGGCATTGATGTCGCTAATAAAACAATTCAGTTAGAAAACCAAGCCAGCATCGGCTACGACAAAGTATCGATAAATACCGGTTCAACGCCCAACGTCAATGTTGAAGGTGCCCGTGAATTTGCTGTTGGAGTAAAACCCGTCAGTCAACTTACTGCTACGTGGCGAAAACTACTTGCCGAAAAAACCAAAGATACTAACGATAAGAGTTCCGCACAAAATACCGCCCACTGGGCGGTTATTGGTGGCGGTGCGGCAGGTATCGAAATAGTACTGGCCATTGCTTATCGGTTTAGGCAGGCAGGCGAGGCTTTAAAGCTGTCGTTGGTGCAGTCTGGCGCTACATTGCTACCGGGTTCTCATAAAAATGTACAAAAACAGGTGGCTATTGCACTCAAGCATTACGACATCGATTTAATTACTGGGTTTCGAGTTTCCCGCGTCACTAAAAATGAAATTGAGTCAGACACAGGCAGCTCACTGAGTATTCAACAGTCTATTTGGTGCACGCCAGCCACTGCGCCTATATGGCCAAAACTTGCCGGACTGGATACTGACGAAAACGGTTTTATTGCTGTGAATGAGTTCTTACAAAGCACGTCCCACAAGGATGTTTTTGCCTGCGGTGATGTGGCGACAATGATTAAATCACCTCGGCCCAAAGCGGGTGTCTACGCGGTGCGTTCGGCACCCTTTTTAACCAAAAATTTGCATGCTGTATTTAGCCAACAAACGATGACACCGCTGTCGTTGCAAACCGATTTTTTATCACTGATTTCACTTGGTGGCAAAATTGCTGTGGGCCAACGGGGCTGGTTAAGCTCAAATGGCGAGTGGGTTTGGCGATGGAAAAATCATATCGACCAAAAGTTTATGGCTTTGTTTTCTAAAAACCTACCTGCGATGCCTAAAATGAACAATGTACCCATGCATTGCGCTGGGTGTGGCAGTAAAATTGGCCCTGAATTATTAAGCGATACGCTGAAAGAGCTCAGTATTTTTCCAAACAAAAACTTTGATACTGATTTAACACAGGCAGAAGATGCACCTGTTGCTGCGGTTATTAACAACACCTCGTTATTGCAAAGCATGGATGGTTTTCGCGCTTTTAGTGACGATTATTATAAATTGGGGGTCGCCACGACCCATCACGCCATCAATGATTTATACGCCATGGGCTTGCAACCGACCAGCGCCCAGGTCTGGGTAAATTTAAAGTTTCAACATCCGCGGTTGACCAAACGGGACTTTAAACGCTTAATGCAAGGCGTAACAGAAACTTTGCTACACCATGAAACTACCTTAGTAGGTGGTCACAGCACTGAAGGGGTTGAGACGCACTTAGCGTTAGTAGTTAATGCAGCAGGTAATTCGTATTGGCAAAAAAACACCCTTCAAGAGGGTGATTGGTTACTTTTAAATAAACCATTAGGCTCTGGCATTATACTCGCGGCAGATACCCAAGGTGCGGCAACAACACAAAGTATTACAGCCTTGTGGAGTAGTTTGTTGCAATCAAATCGTCCGTTTTTTTTGACCCTAAAAGATAAAGAGGTACATGCCGCCACCGACGTAACTGGATTCGGTCTTATTGGGCACCTTTTAGAAATGCTTAAAGGAACAGAATATTGTATAAAACTTTCAACCGACAATGTGCCATTAATGAGTGGCGCACTTGATTTGAGCTGCCTTGGATTTGAATCCACATTAATGCCACAGCTTATGCCGATGCTAAATCAATGTGATACCAATAATATAGATTTAGCGGTGCTTAAGTGTTTGCTTGATCCTCAAACAAACGGAGGCTTAGTCGTTTCTGTGTCAGCAGATGTGGGTCGTGAAATGATGACTAAAACGGGTGTGCTTAAAATTGGCGAGGTATGTCATGCTCAAAATGCTAAAAAAATATTATTCCTAAGCTGATCCACCTTTAACAATCTACACACTCGCTAGATCATATATTCTATCGAACCTTCAAGATGTTCAGTTGCAGTTACCTCACTGCTACCTTTAACCCTAAAAGTGAGCATCTTTAGATGCAACTCCGATATCGATTTGCTGCCGGTTTTTATGCATAAACCTGGCACTAAAGCATGTATAAAGCAGGCTATTGCTGCCTTAAAAAGCTTCATTGAAAAACTCATTGCGGTAAAAAAATGTTGTATGTATGTTTCGTTGACAGACTTTGGGTGGTCAATAAATAATTGCTTAAACATGCCTATTTCCTATTTTTGAGTATCGCCAACGCAATGAACCTCATTGCTCGGTATCGGTTAAAAAATATTACACAGTAAGTATGGGCAAATGTTTCATACAAAGTCAAAGCTATTTACAATACCTATGAGCTACTCTAACAATAGAACAAAATTCAACTCGCGCTGGATAGCGAGCGAATTATAATGTGCAGACTAGTGCAATTTTATTATTTTGTGCGTTACTTGTTAAACGCGTTACTCCCATTGGGCAGACATCAGAAACATCCGCGAATGGCCGCCAGCCCCCATCAACATTTGTCTTATCCCACTGCATCAATATGCTATCCACTGCGGCAATAGCATAACCATTGCCGGCCCAAGCATAATAATATGCCCCTTTAGGCAAGGTGGTTAACAGTTCTATCTGGCCTGTTTCAGGATGATAACTTTTCAATTGCCACTGAGTATCTTCCCCTTCACCAATCGATACGGTGTAACTCATCAATACCGTTTGTGGTATAGCAAACAAACTTGGGCCAATATTTTTATCCAGTACCTGGCTCGACTGCTTTCGCACATCAGCAATTTGCAGCGTCTGGGGCTCTCCAAGAACAAACAACATCACTCGGTTATCATCTACCCAAGCGTGGTACCCAATGGGGTTAATGTTAGTCAGCAACTCACTTGCAGGCTTAGCTGATTGTTGTTGAGGGTATAATGGATAGCGCCATAATTTTTGCTGGTCGTTCACAGCCCGAATGACAGAGAAACTGTTTCCATTGGGCATTAACGTTGGTGAATACTCACTTTCTGTTGAATTTGAAAGATTTGAGATCCCACCAGACTCAAGTGAAATAAGCATACTGTCAGTTTGCTCAAGGTTGTTAGTGGTCAGCGCAGCGCTATATAGTATTGAATTACCATCAGGTAAAAACAAAGGCTGGTTATCATATGCTGCTCTCTTGGTAAGGGCTTTAAGCTGACTTACCTTCAGCTGACTATCTTGCAGACTTAAATCACCTATATAAATATCAAAGCCCGGCATTTGGGCCGATGCCGAAAAAATCATTATCCCTAACAAACCAGTTATTAATCTCATGCTTTTCCTTTCACTAATAAGCTTACTAACTTCTTATATATAGTGGTGTAATAATGCGTTTTTGTTCTTTTAATCATTCTAAACCAAAGGTGAACGACAAAGGTGGTTGTATTCAAAAATCGTATAAAAAGGTAACACGCCGAATTTATTGCATTGAATTGCCGAATTTATCTTAGGCACAAGTATCGTTAATACGCTAGCATAATTAACATAAATTTAACTTTTGATTATTTGATTAATCTCATAAGTCAATACTTGGTAACAGCATGGAACAATCCACAAAAATAAGAATGGGAATGGTCGGTGGAGGCCAAGACGCATTTATTGGTGCAGTGCATCGTATGGCAGCTAATCTAGACGGTAATATTGAACTAGTATGCGGTGCTTTCAGTTCGGATCCCGCAAAAAGTATATCTTCTGGTAAAAAACTCTACTTACCTGCTGAGCGCTGTTATGCCGATTATGTACAAATGTTCGCTGCAGAAGCGGAGTTACCAAAGCACCAAAGAATGCAATTTGTGTCTATTGTAACGCCTAATCATTTGCATTTTCCTGTGGCTAAAGCAGCATTAGAAGCAGGGTTTCATGTACTCAGTGATAAGCCAGCTACTTTCACGCTTCAAGAAGCGTTGCATTTAGCTGATGTATTAAAAACCTCGGCTCAACTATACGGACTCACTCATACCTACAACGGTTACCCTTTGATTAAACAAGCCAAGCACTTAATCGCCACTGGCGTTTTAGGGAAGATCAGAAAAGTGGTTGTGGAATACAGCCAGGATTGGTTGGCAAGTAAAGATGATGAGCTTAGTAAACAGGCGCAGTGGCGTGTTGACCCATCAAGAGCAGGTGTCAGCTGCTGTATGGGTGACATTGGGGTACATGCTGCTAATTTGGCTGAATACGTGACAAACACAAAAATTTCAGCCATGTGTGCAGATTTAAATGCGGTGGTTGATGGCCGACAGCTCGACGACGATGGCACCGTATTATTACGCTTTGATAATGGCGCTCGAGGGGTGTTGATGTCTAGTCAGATAGCGGTAGGCGAAGAAAACAATCTGCGTTTGCGGATATACGGAGATGAAGGCAGTATCGACTGGTCACAAATGGAGCCTAATAGTTTATGGCTTAAATCTAACACCAAATCGACCCAATTGATCCGCACGGGTGTGGGTGAGTTTTGCGCTGCTGCTCAGGCAGCCATGCGAATTCCCGCTGGGCATCCTGAAGGTTATTTAGAAGCCTTCGCCAATATTTATCAAAATTTTGCGAAACAGATCCAAGCATTTGAACAAGGTGTGTCGTGCACAAACGAAACATTCGACGTTCCTGGCATTGAACAAGCAGTTCGAGGTATGGCTTTTATCGAAAACACGGTTAAATTTAGTCAGTCCAAATTGAAATGGCATGATTTCGATTTATCCTCCACCATAAATTCAGGAGTATCCTAATGAAACAAATCAAAGGCCCAGGCATATACCTTGCGCAATTTGCTGGCGATGACACTCCGTTTAATTCTTTTCCTGAGATTTGTAATTGGGCAGCAGGATTAGGCTTTAAAGGCATTCAAGTTCCTACATGGGATGACCGCTTATTTGATTTAGAAACAGCGGCAAACAGCCAAGACTACTGTGACGAAATCAAAGGCATTGCCAGTCAAGCTGGTTTAGAAATCACCGAGCTATCTACTCACCTGCAAGGCCAGTTAGTGGCAGTAAACCCTGCTTATGACCAGATGTTTGACGGTTTTGCCCCAAAACATCTACAAAATAATCCCAAGGCACGCACCGAGTGGGCAATTCAACAAATGAAATACGCTGCTAAAGCCAGTCAACGGTTGGGCTTAAAAGGTCATGCCACTTTTTCTGGCGCTTTATTGTGGCACACCATTTACCCATGGCCACAGCGCCCTGACGGTTTGGTAGAACAGGGCTTTGCAGAATTAGCCAAACGTTGGTTACCTATTTTAAACGCCTTTGATGAGGCCGGTGTAGACGTATGTTATGAATTGCATCCAGGCGAAGATTTACATGACGGTGTGACCTTTGAACGTTTTTTAGCCGCGGTTGACAATCACCCACGAGCTAATATTTTATATGACCCAAGCCACTTTGTTTTACAACAACTCGACTACCTTGCTTTTATCGACATTTATCATGAGCGGATTAAAGCCTTCCATGTAAAAGATGCTGAATTCAACCCGAATGGACGGTGTGGTGTATATGGCGGCTATCAAGATTGGATAGATAGGCCAGGACGCTTTCGCTCTTTAGGCGATGGTCAAATCGATTTTAAAGCTATTTTCAGCAAAATGACCCAATACAACTTTGATGGATGGGCCGTGATGGAATGGGAATGTTGCATTAAACATCCCCTAGACGGTGCAGCAGAGGGGGCTAAATTTATTAGTGAACATCTGATTAAACCAACTGACAAAGCCTTTGATGATTTTGCCGGTGTAGAAAAAGACGTTGCCATGAATAATAAAATACTCGGTATTAACTAAGGTGAAAGATATGGATGTGACAACCAACATTTCAGAAAAAGACGCGAAGCGCATTTTTCGTATAAGTTGTATAGCCCTAATAGTGACGTCAATGACCTTTGCTATTCGAGCAGGAATACTAGGTGATTTAGGTCAGCAATATGGCTTAAGCGGAAAAGAACTTGGCTGGATAGCCAGTATGGCCTTTTTAGGTTTCCCTGTTGCCATGATCTTTGGCGGAATATTATATAACGCTATCGGCGCAAAATTGATTATTTGGTTAGCCTTTATTGGCCATGCCTTAGGTATTGTATTAACTATTTTTGCTGATGGATTTTGGGGCTTGATGATTTCAACTTTCCTTATTGGCATCGCTAATGGTTTGGTAGAAGCTGGCTGTAACCCAATTATTGCGCAACTTTATCCCAACAATAAAACCACCATGTTAAACCGGTTTCACGTGTGGTTTCCTGGCGGCATTGTGATTGGCTCTCTCGTCTCTGCAGGCATGACTCAAGTGGGATTAGGCTGGGAAGCACAAGTCGCCACTATGTTAATTCCAACAGCTATTTACGGCATAATGATGTTAGGTTTTAAATTCCCTGAATTTAACCAAGAAGAAAACTCTACTCGCAGTAATTTAAAAGGCTTACTTAACCCTATATATCTGTTTTTAATTGTGTGTATGACCATGACAGCCGTCAGCGAATTTGGTCCAGGCCAATGGATCAATCAAATATTAAGCGCTTCTGGTGCACAGCCTATGCTTATCTTAGCGCTGATTACCGGCATTATGGCCGTTGGTCGTTTTTATGCAGGCCCACTGGTGCATAAACTCAGCCCCGCAGGCGTATTATTTATTTCAGCGATATTGACTAGTTTAGGATTGTTCCTAATGACGCAGTTACAAGGCAGTGCTGTTTATTTTGCTGCTATTGTATTTGCTTTAGGTGTCACGTACTTCTGGCCCACAATGATTGGCTGTACCAGTGAATATACACCTAAAACAGGGGCATTAGGCATGTCACTAATGGGTGGTGCAGGTATGTTTGCGGTAGGTATGTGGAATCCAGTAATTGGTAGCTGGATAGATTCAGCAGCAAAAGAAGCTGAAATTGCGGGCTTAACAGGTAACGACTTAGCAATGGCTTCAGGCCAAGCTGCATTGAATAACTTACTTTATTTCCCACTTGCTTTAATTGTTATTTTTGGTGGGTTTTATTGGTTTATGCGAAAAGTAAATTCTGAGCAGAGTGCCCATTAATGATTTGATATTGCCAAATAAAGCACGTGTTAAGACTAATAATATTGAGGAGATTGATATGTCCACTAATTCAAATAAAACCGAATTAGATATACACACAGATGACCAAGATAACCGTCGTTTGTTTATGAAAAAGATGGCAGCTTTATTTGGTGTAACTACTGCTGCAGCAGTTCTGTCGGGTTGCAGTCTACCTGTGGCTGAACAATTTGCGGTACAGCGACCCAAACCATCCCAAAATGGCACGTTGTTTTCAGAGCATGAGTTGAGCGTTCTTTACAGCCTATGCGAAACCATAATGCCTAAAACGAACACCCCTAGTGCGGTCGAAGTGGGATGCCATGAATTTGTTCCCCACCAGCTACAACACTGCCATTCAAAACAACAGCAAGATGACTGCAAGCAAATCATCAATACAGTGGATATGCAGGCGATTAAAATATTCGGTCAATCATTTATATTATTGCAACCCCAACAACAGCAGCAACTTTTGATAGACATTGAAAGTGATAGCGTGTCGTCAGATGTTGAAAAAGGTCAATTTAGGTTTCTAAAAGCATTGATAGTGTTTGGCTATTTCACCTCTGAAGTAGGTACCACCCAAGTACTTAATTACCGACCTGTTCCTGGTGGTTTTATCGGTTCTATCCCTGCCAATTCAGATACAAAATCTTGGAGTCCACAGGCATATTATTAGTTTCTATTGATAGCAAATGGGCATAACCAAACGGAATCACGAGTAAATTATATGAAAACAGATTTATATATTCACGAAAGCGACCAAGTATACGATGCCATTGTGGTAGGTTCGGGTATTACTGGAGGCTGGGCTGCTAAAGAGTTTTGTGAGCGCGGTATGCAGACCTTAATGATAGAGCGCGGGCGAGTAGTCGAACATCGAAAAGACTATGTTACTGAAGGCAAAGGCCCGTGGGAATTTGAAAATAGAACCAAGGTCGATAATTTACTTACTGAAGAAAAATACACGGTACAAAAAAAATGTTATGCCTTCAGCGACATGACAAAACAATTCTTTGGTAACGACAAAGACCTACCTTACAGTACAGAACAAGGGACTGGATTTGATTGGATAAGAGCTAATCAATTAGGTGGGAAATCCCTTATCTGGCATCGTCAGTCTTATCGACTCAGTGAGTATGACTTTGCTGCCAATAAGGAAGATGGCCATGGGAATGATTGGCCTATTCGTTACAAAGATCTTGAGTCTTGGTACAGTCATGTGGAGAAATTTGCAGGCATAAGTGGTAGCTCAGAAAATCTTGAGCAACTACCTGACAGTGAATTTTTGCCAGCATTCGAAATGACTGCTCCCGAGTTACATGTGAAGCAAAAAATCGAGCAGCAATATCCAGACAGGCATCTCATCATGGGACGCACTGCACACTTAACCCAGCCTACACAATTACATTTGGAACAAGGCCGTGTTACCTGTCAAACTAGAAACGAATGTCAAAAGGGATGTTCTTTTGGAGCCTATTTTTCTACTCAAAGCTCTACTCTACCCGCCGCAGCTAAAACAGGTAACTTGTCGATTGCCCCTAACAGTGTGGTGCATAGTCTGATTTATGATGAAAAAACCCAACGCGTGAAAGGTGTCAGGGTGGTCGATAACGACGATCTAAGTACTCGAGAGTATTTTGCTAAAGTGGTTTTTTTATGTGCATCGACTTTAGGCTCTGCGCAAATTATGCTGAATACCAAGACTAAATCCTTCCCAAATGGTATTGCTAATAGCTCTGGGGTTCTGGGTCATTATTTGATGGATCATAACTACAATGCAGGTGCTACAGGCACAGTGGAAGGTTTTGATGATGAATATTATTCAGGTAGACGACCGTCTGGCATATTAGTCCCTAATTTTCAGTACAAACCTTCGTTATACAAACAAACTTATGTTCGTGGGTATGGCTTGTCAGGTGGCAGTCACCGCGAAAACTGGCAGGGCAATACTAATCAGCAAGGCATAGGTGCAGACTTCAAAGACAAACTTAGTAAACCAGGAAGATGGAGAATGGGCCTTCACGCACAAGGTGAAATGTTGCCACGTTTTGATAATTACATGGCATTACACCCCACTAAAACGGATAAATGGGGCATTCCACTCATCCACATCGATTGTACTTGGTCTGAGAACGAAAAATTAATGATGGCAGACGCCGAACAAACGGCTGTTGAGATGCTAACCAAAGCAGGGCTAACAGAAATCGATAGTTATAACTCGATCGAGACTAACAACCCTGGTCTGGCTATTCATGAAGTCGGCACAGCAAGGATGGGCAAAGATCCAAAAGAGTCAGTGTTAAATAGCTTTAATCAATGTCACGACGTAGCCAATTTGTTTGTGACCGATGGTGCAAGCTTCTGTTCAAGCGCGGTACAAAACCCTTCTCTCACATTTATGGCCATCACAGTTAGAGCGGTAGATTACTGTGTAAATGAGATGAAAGCGATGCGGATATAAACTAACTCCGGCTCAAAATAAGTAGTACTTTGAAGAATCACTACTATGGGGAGTTGGAAGTAGATTACTCAAAAAAAGACTATCTATTCTTAACCTTTTTTTCTGAGTAATAAACGCTTCAATTTATTTTTAGCTGGCGTCCAGATAGTAAAAGGTTTTCTAGGTGCCACTGTCAACACATGCGCAAAATCTCGCTCGGTTAACATCACTTCACCACCATGGGCCAACATAATAGAGGCAGGTCGTAAGACCTGTACTTTTAAAATTGAAGCCCGATATTGGTGAGGATAATTCACTGGGATCGGCGGTATAAAACGGTCTTTCACCTTGACTAATAAATCTGCCACATAAATTCGCATTGAAGCTATATGTAAAACAGATAAGTCACGATCTGTATGACCTGTGGTCAGCAATACACGCCAGTCATCAAAACCAGGTAATGTATCTTGATCAGTCAATGCATAATCAATTTTCAAATGAGGCGAATACCATAGATTTTTTCTAGTTTTGCCTATTCTATTCGCCACCCATGTGGCTAGAGCAATATCTAATAGATGCGAAAACCTGCCGCTTAGACCTGTGTACCACTGCTTCGGCATATTGGCGCTAGCAATCTTACAACCCGTTATTTTACGTAATTTATGGGCTGCGCCAGCATGGTCGGGGTGCATATGAGTAACTACAATCAGTTTTAAGTCAGAGAAGGGTCTACTTAAATCGCCAGTAATAAACTGCTCCAGCATATTGATATCTGCACGACAACAGCCATCAAGCAGCAACAATTGTTGTGGATACTCGACCAGATAAATAGATTGAATGTAGCCTTTTAACTGATGAATTTTCAAGACAAATAAGCTTTAATTCTTTTCACTAGAATCAACTTGTTGTTCAATATACTCAATCGCTTTTTGCAAACTACCAAAGGCGTTAATCAGATTTTTTCGGCCTTTATTCATCAGTTCTGGATCGTTATTTTCGGACATCATCCACACCCAAGTGCGGATTAAAGACTCTGGTGGTACATTATTCATGGCGGTGCACGTATCTCTTATTCTTATGATTTAACAAACTGCTAATATTATATCGTGCTAAATCAAGGTAATCGAGCAGTGTTTTAATATTAATAAAGCGCTTAGTGCTACAATTTTGTAGCTATTCGATTAGATAATTTACCGTATTGATATTTTATGACACATCGGGGATCAGAATGATAAAAATTGTAGTCGGGTCGAAAAACCCAGTAAAAATTAGTGCTGCTCGAACCGCAATATGTGATGTTTTGAGTTTAAAAGAAGTGGAATGTGTGGGCATAAACGCTCCATCAAACGTACCTGAGCAGCCTATGAATACTGAGGAAACAAAACTTGGCGCTATTAATAGGGTGCAATATTGCCAACAACACTCTCAAGCTGACTTTTATATTGCGCTTGAAGGCGGGGTCGACCAATTCGAATTTGGCCCCGCTACTTTTGCATTTGTAGCTATCGCAAATCAAAAGCAAATGTCTATAGGACGCAGTTGTAATCTGCCTTTGCCCCCCGTCATCTTTCAAGCTCTGAAAAACGGTGAAGAATTAGGTCATGTTATGGACAGATTTTTTAATACTGACAACGTCAAACAAAAGCAGGGTGCTATCGGCCTTTTAACCAATGGTTTAGCCACAAGAGAAAGTGTATACCGACAAGCCATCATTCTTGCTATGGCCCCATTTATTCATCCTGAATTATATACGCAATAAACGCCCATCATTTATTCAGTCAGTTAAACTCTGAGTTTATGAAAGCGAACCCATGCTTAGACTGAAAACCTTGGTTTTTTTGATTTAGCTGGTATCGTATTGTCAAATATGACCCATTGTATATTAAGTATCAAAACCACTGAGGCAAGGCATGCAAAAGAAACCCAAAGAATCGAGTTTTTTTCTCTCCAAATATTTAAGTAAAGTCGAAATTTTTGGTTGGGGACTGTGCATTTTTTCGATGATGACAATCGTCTTTGCCAAACAGCTTTCACCCGACACAGAACCTTATGCTTGGATTGGCGCGATAATTGGTGCGGGTATCATAGGTTGGGGAATGGCACGTAAACACAAACGAGGCTAGGCTGCTTTAGGCTATAGTAACGTAAGCTACACAGGCCTTTTAATCCTTAAACACTAAGGTCACCACTACACCCGATTTATCTTTAAGATTATCTATTCTGATATCACCTTGGTGATATTGGGCAATGATTTTAGCGATATACAAACCTAAGCCTAAGTGTGGTTGCTCGGTGTTTTGTTGTTTACGCACTGAGACCATAGAATCAAGTAATTGGTGTTGCATATTCTCTGGTAGCAAACTTCCTTGGTTAGCAATGGTCAGCACATAACCTTGATCACTATTCACCATTTGTAGGTTAATTGCAGAATTTTCTTGACTGAATTCAACTGCATTAGCAATGATTTTATCTAACATCTGAGCAAATAACTCAGGGGCACCATGAAATGTCGAATTAGACACCGACACTTGCACATCAAACTTTCTAGCGGCGTAAGCTAAACGATAGCCCGCCACACAACCTCTTAATAATTCATCTAAATCAAAGGGTTCTCGATCGTTGCTTTGGATCGCCTGCTCTAATCGTGTTGCTTCACTCATATTTGAGAGTATTTTGCTTAATCGGGTAATTCCTTGTTTCGCACGATCCACGTATTGTTTTTTCTCTGGGTCTTGCTCTTCCAATAACAGAATGTCTAAAGAAGAATTAACAATCGCCACAGGGGTGCGTAACTCATGAGACAAACGAGAAGCCATATTCTCTAAATAAGTATTGTACTGGCTTAGCCTGCTTAGCACATGGGTAAAGGTGCGCGATAAATCGCCTATTTCGTCACCGGTAGTCGAAGGCAAAATATCTCCAATAATTTTGCCTTGATGGTCAATCGCACTTTCCGTTTCATTTCTAAGTTTACGAATGCGCCAAGAAATACGTGAAGCAATTAAAAATAACGCCAGTGTACTGATTAAAATAACCAGCAATATATAATGAAATTGCTGTTCCAAAGCTTTATTTCTAAGGGTACGAATACCATTTGTAGTTTGTTCTACTACCACGGCCCCCATTACCGTTTCATCAATATAAATAGGATGGGCAGCCGACATGATCACCGCTTTATTATCTGAACTTAAGCGCCACAAAGAACTTGGTGTACCCTTTAATGCTTG
>JAWUXT010000179.1:0-10603 GCA_034111205.1 Paraglaciecola sp.
GGTGGCTTGTTTTCAGCGAGCTGTTTATTAGCTTGGCGCACATATTGACGGACTTTTTGCCGGTCAAGCTTGGGATACTCGGCAATAGTCGATTCAATTTTGCTATCACCTTGCAGTAAAATTTCATCTCTAAGCATTTCAGTTCCATGAAAAGCGTCATTTAATTTTTTATGCGCAGATTTAATATTATTCAAGGCATGTTCGATAGCGGCGATATCTGTATTACGCATGATCTTGCCAATCAACTGCAATTGACGTCGATATCCTTCTTTTTTACGTAAAATTTTACGGGCAAGCATCACTGCATCGAGCAATTCTTCCTCCATAGGAACCTTGGCTAAAGAAGATTGACCAAGATGAACCAAAGACTCCCCTAGCTTTTGCATTGCAACCATTTGGGCTTTTATTTGGGTTTTACTGAGTTGTTCGTCTTCTTCACTTACGTCGAATTCAACTTCAACATCTTTGTTTTTTTTCGGGGCGACCATGACATTATCTTTAGTGATACACTAATGAAGATTGTAACCCCCCAAGCAATAATAAACTACAGTGTAGCCAAATAATGAAGGCCTTATGCAACAACAATTAGCTGAAATACAAAGCATAGTAGAAGACGTATTAAAATTAGCCAAGGACAAAGGCGCGACACAAGCCGAGGCTAGCATGTCTAAAGTGGAAGGCATTGCAGTCTCTTCTCGACTTAAAGAAGTGGAAACCGTTGAATTTACAAACGATGGCGGTTTGGGTATCACTGTATACCATGGTAAAAAAAGAGGCAGTGCCTCGACTGCTGATTTATCACCCGCAGCGTTAAAACTAACAGTAGAAAAAGCCATTGAAATAGCCAAACATACTGGTAACGATGATTGCTCCGGTTTAGCTGACAAAGAACTGATGGCATTTGAATTTCCTGATTTAGACTTATTTCACCCCATAGAACTAGATACCGAATATGCAATACAGCAGGTGATTGCCGCTGAAACGAGTGCATTAAACGTAGACCCGCGGATTACTAATTCAGATGGCGCGTCTTACAACGCGAATTTAGGCTCCAAAGTATATGGCAATAGTCATGGCTTAATTGCCGGCTATAATAGTAGTCGTTACAGCATGAGTTGTGTGGTGATTGGTGAACAAGACGGCGATATGCAACGAGATTATAGTTATTCAGTAGGTCGTGAAGTCGGCATGTTATCCAGCCCAGAGCAATTAGGCCTTGAGGCTGCACAATTCACATTGGGCAGACTAGGTGCTAGAAAAATTAAGACCTGTAAGGTACCCGTATTGTTTGATCGGGAAATTGCTTCAGGCCTATTCGGGCATTTTATCAGCGCTATTAGTGGCGGCAACTTATATCGCAAGTCATCTTTTTTGTTAGATAAATTAGGCCAGCAAGTACTACCTGATTGGCTCAATATTACTGAACGCCCACATATACTAAAGGGGTTAGCTAGCTCTCCTTTTGATCATGAAGGTGTTAGAACCCAAGACATGGATGTGGTTAGCAATGGATTACTCAATCATTATCTATTAACCAGTTACTCCGCTCGAAAACTCAAGATGCAAACCACTGGCCATGCAGGTGGTATTCACAATTGGTTTATTCAACATACCGGTGAGTCTGATAAAGAAATGCTGGCAAAACTAGGAACCGGTTTGTTGGTAACTGAACTGATGGGGCAAGGAGTTAATATTGTTACCGGTGACTACTCTAGAGGTGCAGCAGGCTTTTGGGTGGAAAATGGTGTGATTCAATATCCTGTTCATGAAATTACTATCGCAGGTAACTTAGCCGACATGTTAATGAATATTGTGGCCATAGGCGCAGTGCAAGAAACCCGTGGAAGTGTGCAAACAGGCTCAGTGCTGATTGATAATATGCAGATAGCTGGTGAATAAAGTCTCTTAATAAAGTCTCTTAATAAAATCAGTTAATGTGAGCACAGTTCGTAATCAAAAAAACGACACTCTTTGTGTCGTTTTTTTTAAGTCAGACTAAAATTTTTATTAAGGTATTGGTCGCTGTAAATATACCAGTAAGGGTAGCCTGCTTTATTGTGAAATGTCTTGTGGTGCTGATATATAGCCTTGATAACCATCAGCCCTTAGAGACGCAAACTGCTGTAATTGCAGCTGGTTTTCAATACCGGTAATGATCACCTCGATATTTAAACCTTTCGCAACATTGATCAAAGCTCTGCACATTTCATTTCCTTGATTCAACTTTTCATAAAAGGCAAAAGACTGATCGAGCTTAATATAGTTAGGTTGTAATCGTTGTAAATAATCAAGTGAACCCATATGACGACCACACTGGTCAATACCAATTTTAGCTCCAGCTGAGCGAATTATTTCAGCTAGCTTGTGACATTCTTCAAAAGAACTAATCAATGCCGATTCTGGCATTTCAAAAAACATCTGATGTGCATGTGCCGATTGTCGCAGAAACGTAGTCAGCCATTGGGCAAACTCAGGCTCACGCAAGCTTTCATTAGTTAAGTTAATGGCAACAGGTTGCTTAGTGAGGCTCAAAATATTTTGTTTTTCAATGGTCTCCAACAAACACCTGTCGAGTTGCCCTCCAAGGGACAATAACTCGATAAATGGCATAAATTCCGAAGCACTCACCACTTTATCGTCGATACTCAAACGACAATATAGTTCGAGTTGAATAACTTCATCTGAGTGCATATCGCTTATGGCTTGCCATTGGAACATAAAATGACTTTGGTTAATGGCATCTACCAGCTTACTGCGCCACTGCTCTCTGCTATATTTTTGTGGTTGCTGCGCATCTATCCAATGGCTGATTTTACCTTCTTTAAGTGCTTGTTGTAACGCATTATCAGATTGAGACAACAAATCAGAAGGCTGCATATTCTCAATTCGCTGACTGACACCAAGAGCAAACTTACTATTGGCAGTACAACCTGCCTTAGATATCTCTTGGTTAATTATGCGGATTAGCGTTTGTAAATAGGTTTCAATTTGATGCTGTTCTGCTTTGGTAAGCAAAAATGCAAACTCAGTATTAGTAATTCTAGCTATAATACCCTCAGCAATATCCGGTAATTCAGTCTGCATTCTTTCAGACAGCACCTTGATAATTTGATCTCGGCCTTGATAGCCATATTTACTATGAATGTCTTCTAGCCAATCAAATTTAGCTAAAATAAGCCCACCAAATCCGGGCTCATTTAACCAATTATTAATTTGCGCAAACAAATATTGACGATTAGGTAAGTGGGAAACTTGGTCCACCAATTTATCATCTTTTAATTCACTGACTTCTTGATCTAAAGAAGAAAAAACTTGTTTTAGCTGCCCTGACATTGAATTAATTGCACCCACGACATCTTTTAATTCAGTCGTTTGGGGTGTATCTATACTCTGACCAAATTTTCGCTGACCAATTTCTTTGGCCTGCAGAGCTATGTCATGTAACGGTTTTAAAATAGAATTGAGTCTATACCTAAGCACAAAAATACTGATGATAAACAATAATGATAAAATCATAATCGTATCATTCATAACTCGCCACAGTTGCTGGTAACCTAGTCCTGGGTGCGCCTCAACCTCAAGAGTGGCCAATTGCATCCAGCCAGAGGTAATGATAGTTTGCTTCTTCTGCACTCCAAATACATCTAAATCAATTAGCCATTGAGGAACCCCTTTAATAACTAACGGGTTTTCCCATATTTGTTGCTTACCATCTGCTAACCACTTAAGAGTGACTTTACGATAAAACCCCCCTTCAAAAATGACATTCACCAGGGTTTCAGCCGAGACCATATCGCCTGTTTCTACATGGGGTTGTAACATTAACCCTAAGGATGTCATGGTGTTATTAAGATCAGACTCCATTTGCTGACTCATAAAATCACGAGCTTGAGTAAACTGAAAATAAACCAAACTGGTCATGACTAATAAAAAAAGTCCAAATAGTAATGAGTTTATTTGTCGAAATAGGGTCATTGCTTTAAAACTCCAGTTTAAGCTTAGGTTGTTTGAGTTCTGCAGTGTTTATTCGCTGACGCAAATCACGCCACGCTTTAATACGTGAAGCATTTCCGCTGGCAACACTGCGTCCTCTATCTTTGTTTAGCCATAATTGACTGCCGTTAAAGCTATATATGGGGATGAGATCCTTACGTGTGTTTGCTGGTTTGATCACACCGTCAATATTATCCAATATTAAAGGTATAGAATCAGGCGTCGCATAGTATGCAAGCACCATATGATATTGATCTAGGTTGACCGCTTTAACCATAGTGATCCTCATTTTTTCATCGGCGATACCTAATTCCAACAGGGTAAAATATTTAGCGATAGAATAGTCTTCGCAATCTCCCCCATTCACGCCAATAAATTCCACTGGGGTAGCCCAATAATTTTTGACACCCCATAAATCAATATCATCAATAAAGTGGAACATATTGAAAAAGCGATTCACTTTTTCTAGGTTATCGTTTTCTGATAATCGGGTATTGGCTTGCATCAAATGAAGCCAAGCAGTGCCTCGTTTCGCTGCTCGTTCGCCATAACTTACTGCTAATGCCGATACTATTTTCGGGCCATCTAGTTTCGTTCCGGGATCGGCAATAGCAGACAAAAAGATCATACTGAGGAGTAATACGAGAACTGGCTTTTTTGATAACATTACTGCTATAAAACGGCTAGGCCTCATATTACTCCCGAATTATCATTGGGCTTCGTCAACAGTATAAATTGTCCACATCATGTCATCCACACTCACGGTTTCGCTTAACTCGGCCATAATACGGCGATTGGTGGCATGGGCTGCTGCAGTGTCTGCAGAATTAGCCAGGCGATCAAAACCATACCCTATAGACGAAACACGCTCAGTCGCAATATTGAAGTCATTGACCAAAACCAATACTACGGCTTTTGCTCGTTTATCTGATAATGTTTGATTAAGTTCAGCTGTTCCGATCTTAGAAGTATGCCCCTCAATAACGACTTGTAATTCCGGTTTTTGTTCCAGAAACCTCGCGAGTTCCTGAATTTTAGGTAACGCTGAAGGCGCTATGCTGTAAGAGTTATTAGCAAATTTAATATCGACTTTAAGGGGCTCGATATAAGTCCGTTGTGTGCCGCAACCATCATTATCAATGGTCGCGCCGAGCACAGTGTCGGCACATTTTTCCCTTGCTTCTATCACACCATCGCGATCATAGTCATGTAAATCATTTAACTGTTCTACACTTGATTCTATGTTAACTATGTTACTGCCAGCACAAGCACTTAACAGAATAGTCCCACACAGTAGCAAAGATAATTTTATTACTGGTAAGACTTTAATTAGCGGTAACTTATTCATGATTAACTCCTTGATCATATTCATGCTCTCCTTGCCATTCAGCTGAACGTGTCACCCGCAATGAGTCAAGCAATTGCCCCGTCACATTTAATAACCTGTACCTTGCACTTAGTTCGTCAAAATTAGCATCTAAGTAATCTTTACGGGCCTGAAAAAGTTCGTTTTCTGTATCCAATAAATCCAGTAAACTTCTTTGTCCCAAACTAAATTGTTGTTGATAAGCTTCTTGGGTGTCTTTTGAAGTCACAACGTGTTGTTGAATATATTGTTTTTGTAATCCCAACATTGAATAGGCATTCCACGCGAGGCCATAACTTTCTGTGACCTGACGATGGGCACGATAGTTTATTTCTTTCGCTTCAATAGTTTGATAAGCGGCACTGCGTTCCAGAGCCACATCCTTACCCCCTGAATATAAGTTATATCGCATGCGCAACATGACGGAGAAATCATTGCGATGGCCACCAACATTGTCTCCAAATCGATTGAAACCGTCTTCACCTGCTACATCGTTATCAGCATTAGCTGCTACTTCTAGGGATAATTTTGGATAATAATTTGCTTTTACCGAACCACCAAATGCACGTGCCGCATGGATGTCCTGTTGAGCTGATTTTATAATAGGGTGCTGTTCTATAGCCAAATTCAATCCGCTAGCATTGTCGTTAGGCAGCATATCTGCATCGGGTACTGGCATCACTAAATCATCTGGTGTGATATTAGTTAAACTAATAAATTCTGCTTGTGCATCCTGATAATTGTTTCGCGCAGCAATTAAATTAGACTGAGCCCGGGCTAAACGACCTGTTGCTTGAGACAAATCGGCTATACTGCCCATTCCTGAGTCCGTACGTTCTTTTATCTGGCCGTAAATTACCTGATGGGACTCAACGTTTTTTTCAGATAAGGTCACCAATTGTTGGTTTTTTAAATAATTTAAATAGGCCTGACTCACCGATAGTGCCAGATCTTCAGCGGTACTGATTAATGCCCATTGCTCAGCACTGGCCTCAAATTTAGTACGCTTCACTTCACTGCTGGTGAACATTCCGTCAAACAACATTTGCCTTAGACTGACACCAAATTCACCCCGTCCTAGCTCTGTTTCACCATCGTCAAAACCCAAAGCAGATCGACGGTTGCTTGGGCTATTTGTATATTCGTAACCATAACCAGCAGTAATATCGACTGTGGGTAAATACCCAGCCGAGGCCCGATTGACATCTTCTTCTTTTGATTTGAAACGAGCGAATGCTTGGCGAATATCAGGGTGGGTGTCGAGTGCCAGTGCCACCGCCTGTTCTAAACTTTGAGCATATAATCCTTTAACAGACAATGCAGATAAGCATAATAAACAAACTATTGCTTGTATACGCTTTGTAAATATACATCTATTCATAAAAATTCCATGTTTTTGTTGCTTAGTGGAGTTACCTAAATCTTATCGTTCCCGAAGTGCTGCGTCATTTGCCCTCAAAAGCGGATTTAATATGTATTCTAATATTGTGCGTTTTCCTGTTATCACGTCTACATTTGCCATCATACCCGGTATAATTGGCATGTCTTCCTGATGCTTATTTTTGATACTCGAAGCATCTGTACGTACCCGTATCAAATAAAAACTATTTCCTTCTTCGTCCTGAGTCGTATCAGCACTAATATGTTCTACCTTACCAGTTAATCCTCCGTATCGGGCAAAATCATACGCGGTAATTTTAACAACAGCGGGTAGTCCAGGGTAAATAAAACCAATATCTCTGGGCTTGATTTTCGCCTCCACCATCAATTTATCTTCAGTGGGAACAATTTCTGCTATGGTTTCACCGGGTTTCACCACCCCGCCTAAGGTATTAATATAAATGGTTTTAATCGTACCAACCACAGGCGAGAGTATTAATGCTTTTGTGACTTTATCCTGAGCACTCACCTGAGACTCACTAATACGTGACAATTTATTTTGAAGTTCATTCAGCTGTGCCCTTACCTCAGTTCGATAAGACAATATTTTTTCACGGCGCTTTAAGATTGCTTCTTGTAGTGCTGATTTTAATTGGGGAGAGAGTAAACGGACTGAGTCCAATTCACCATTAAGATCGTTGACGCTGCGTTCTAATTTGAATAACTCTATCTTTGACACTATGAGTTTTTCAGCTAGAGGTCGGGTTAATGCGAGCTCTTTTTTCGCCAGACGATGACTGATGTCCAAGGTCTTAATTTTCGATTCGAGTTCCGTTATTTCCTGTTCACGTTGTTGTATTTGTTGACCTTGGATCGCCAATTGATTGATTAAGTTATCCAGTCGCCCTGAATATTCTTCTTGTTGGCTTTTGACCATAAATTCAGCATTTTCATTTAGATCTTCAGGGTAAATAGGCACCTGTTTACTAATTTCAATTTGCAGCTTCCAGTCATCACTGTTACCCACCAAGATACTCGACAGTTCAGCTCTTAAGCGAATAATATTTGCCCGTAAACTGTCGACTTCCTGCTTTTGTTCGGCAAAATCTGATCGAAACCGGGTATCATCAATCCGCGCTATAGGTTGACCTTGAGTGACTTGCATGCCCTCCTGTACAAACCATTTTTGCAGGACCCCACCGTCTAAACTCTGAATAATTTGTACTTGGGATGAGGGGATCACTTTACCCGTGCCAGAGGTGACCTGATCTAAAGCAGAAAAGTAAGCCCAAACAATAAAACTAATCAATAACCCAGCCATTGACCATATGATTAACCGATGCAAGCTGGGTACTTCGGTCAACATGGCCCCATATACATCATCGGCCATTTCTAGGTCTTTTTGACTGACCTTCATAGATTTACCACCGGATTGCCTTTGCCGGCTTTGAGTTTCTCCAATACAACATCTTTGGGACCGTCTATGACTAATTTACCTTTTTCGAGAACGATGATCCTGTCCACTAAAGATAATAAGTCCATCTTGTGGGTAATTAACAATAAAGTGCGATCCGTTGCTGTAGCAGTGATGGATTTAATAAATTGTTGTTCGGCACGGGCGTCTAAGCTGGCCGTAGGCTCATCTAACAACAATATTTGAGGTGTATTTAAAATAGCCCGAGCCAGTGCAATCGACTGACGCTGACCACGGGATAAGGTATTGCCATTTTCACCGACCTGTTGCTCAAGGCCCTGAGTTTCGTGATCAGTAAAAGCATTGACCCCAGACAGCTGCACCGCCCTGATAAGCTGATATTCAGTAACCTGTTTGGTGCCAAACAAAATATTGTCACGAATGGTGCCATGAAATAAGGTGATGTCCTGAGGTAAATAGCCAATATTTCGCCGTAAATCACTGGGATGTATCTGATTATGATTTAACCCATCAAATCGAATGTTGCCAGCAGTAGGCTGATAAAGCCCTAATAATAATTTTGCTAAAGTGGTTTTGCCCGAACCGTTTCGCCCCACGATGGCGATTTTTTCACCTTGTTTAATATCAATCGACATAGTCTGCAAAGCAGGATTTTTTGTATCCGGGTAGGTAAAACTGACATTTTCAGCACAAATATTGCCTGACAGCTTAGGGCGACTTGCTAGGTGGGCTTTGTTCTCAAATTCCCCCTCTTGATCCATTAAACTATCAAGTTGTCTTAAGGCACTCATGGTTTGATTAGAGCGTGTCATTAAACCTGCAAGTTTAGCCACAGGTGAAATGGCGCGCCCGGTTAACATCACCGCTGCAATGATGCCGCCCATAGAAATCAAATTGTCTGACACCCGGTAAACACCTAATACCACAACACCAATAATTGAAATCTGCACCATAAAACTTGCAAAGTTGATCACCGAATTAGTGATCATTTTAGACTTAAGTAACCAACTAGAGGTGTGGCCTATCATTTGTTGCCAAGCATTTTGCACCACACCTTCGGCACCGTTAGCCTTAATCGACTCTAACGCACCCAAACACTCAATCAAGTGCCCATGGCGTAAACTGGAAAACTTATTACTTTCTTCAATAGCGGCCCGCAGTTTGGGTTGTTTGAAAATCGTATAACCAATAATGAGTAAAGAAGCCACGATGGGAAATAAGGCTAAATCACCGGCCACTAGCCATATACAAAACATAAACAACAGAGCAAAAGGTAAATCGACTAAAGCGGTGATTGTAGCCGAGGAAAAAAACTCTCTCACGTTATCGAACTCAGATATTTGTTTCGCCATGCCCCCAATACTTGGTGCACGTTTTTCCAGAGGGATACCTACTACTTTGGCGAACAATTTTGAGGAGACCTCTATATCCACTTTTTTCCCAGCTACGTCAATCAAATAGCCTCGTAATTGTTTTAAGATAAAATCAAATATATAAGCCACACTTGCGCCAATAGCTAACACCCATAAAGAGTCAAAGGCTAAGTTTGGCACCACTTTGTCATAGATATTCATCACAAAAAGCGGTGACACTAAAGCAAAAATATTCACCATAACAGAGGCGATAATCACGTCTCTGTAGATAGGAGTAGCATCTTTTAGATGTTGCCATAACCAATGTTTTTTAGAGTCATTGATATGTACATCAAAGTTTCTGTCGCCACGATATTGCTGCTTGATAAGAAATAAATAACCAACAAAATTGGATTCCAATTCTTCAATGGTTAGCTGCTCTTCCCCCCCTGTTTCAGGCAAGGTGACAATCGCTCTATTTTCTTCCAGATTGAGCTCTTGTAATACACAAGCCTGTTTGTCTTTCAGCATCAAAATGCAGGGCAGCAACATGGAAGGTAATTCGTTTAATCCTTTACGCACCAGCTTGGCACTAAGTCCAGCCCGTGATGCAGCTTGGGGAAGCAGTTCAGGTGTCAGATAACTAGCAGTAACGGGTAGCCCAGCGGTTAAGGCTTCAGCGGAGCAGGGATCACCAAAGTGCTCTGTTAATAACACTAAGCTGTCCAATAAAGGATCAGACGTTAAGCGCTGTGAAGCGTTGATTGTCCACTGACTAGAGGGTTGCGCCGAAGATTGCACTGATTTTTAGATTCCTTTAAACAGACACATCAACATAACACAATCAATTAAAATATGACTGTGTTATGGACTACTGAGCGCGTAATAATATTACGATAAGAATTCTTGTGAGTCTAATTCAGCAATAGGTGCACTAGTCGCTTCAGCAGTATCGCTGATTATAATGGCCCCATCGGATAAGAATCCATTCGTCACTGTGGTAAATGCAGCATGTTCGGAGTTAGCGTCACCTTTTTGCAGTACAACAGCGTCATCTACTTGAAAATCTTTAAGTGC
>JAWUXT010000180.1:0-9925 GCA_034111205.1 Paraglaciecola sp.
CGTAGGGCGACCTGCATAATCTTTTAATAAGCCCATAAATTCGGCTTGGAATTCTGGGTCCTTCTGGGCATCAATGAAAACCTGCTCAAGCTGGTCGAGGGCTGGGATAAGTAACTCGGGTACATACATACCGCCATAGTCACCAAATTTACTGTCTAAATGATTCATCTATCTCTCACTCTTTAAACGATTTTAGCCTTAAAAGAAACTTAATTCTCAAGCCTCTGTGTAAGCGAAGCGCTTTGCTCGCGGCACACGTTGCTCGGCACCATATAATCTCTATGGTGAAAACTTGTTATTAGCTATAGGCACTTCTTAGTACTCTCTAAGTTGGCTAAAAGCCTGATTAATTTTTTGTTGCTGCTTAATACCCGGTTCACTTTCAACACCAGAATTTAAGTCGAGCATGGCGACCTGTAAATTAGCTGCCTGTTTAACATTGTTTGGGGTGATGCCACCTGCAAGAACAATGTTGGACTTTTCGGTTATCGCATCTAACAATGGCCAACTAAAAGTCTGGCCTGTTCCACCTGACTGTTCACCTACTTGGCAATCTAAGAGAAAGTAGTCAACGTCATTTTCATCTAAGGTGGGTATCGTATCTCTCACGCCTTTAGCTAACCAAATTTGGCATTCAGCTGGAAGCTTGTTTTTAAGACTGTCGATATAAGTTTGGTTTTCTTGACCGTGCAACTGAACCGCTGCTAACTCCAGTTCTTTTGCATAATTCACCACTTGTTCAATAGGGGCGTTAACAAACACGCCGACATAGCTAAATGGCACGGCATAAGTAATTTGTTTTGCTTGCTCTAAAGTCACAAAACGTTTGGACTTTTCGGCAAAAATCAAACCTGCAAAACTAGCAGGACTGTCTTTGACTAGCTTGGCACCGGATAGACTGGTAGTGCCACAAATTTTTACTTTCCCGTATACCAGTTGTTTTGCGGCTAATTCAATATCCTTTTCGCCCATTAATGAACTGCCTACCAAAAACGCATCAACCAGCGGTGCTAATCTGCGAACGTCTTGATGGCTATAAATACCAGATTCAGAGATGATCACATGCTCATGTTTTGCATGTTGTTTAACTAGAGGCACTAAACGCTCAGTCGTGGCTAGGTCGGTACTAAGGTCTCGCAGGTCGCGGTTGTTAATGCCGATGACTTTGGCTTTTAGTGCGCAGGCTCTCAATACTTCTTCTTCGTTACTGACTTCGGTCAATACGTCAAGTTGGTACTGCTCTGCAAGATTTGATAACTCTTTATATTGCTCATCGTCCAGAACAGACAACATGAGAAGAACCGCATCGGCATTATGATACCGAGCTAAGTGTATTTGATAAGGCTCAACAAAAAAGTCTTTATTAATAACAGGCTGGGTCACCCGTCTGCGAATATATTCTAGGTATTCAAACTTACCTTGAAAGTATTTTTCATCGGTTAACACGGAGATACAGGCAGCATATGGGCTGTAAGCTTTGATCACTTCGTCTAAATCGAAGTTTTCACGGATTAACCCTTTAGAAGGAGATGCCTTTTTACACTCTAGAACAAAGCCAGCATTGGGCTGCGCCAATGCGTCATAAAAACTTCTGTCTGAAAGGGTTAAACCATCGATAAAACTTGCTAACGGTAAATCTATTTTGCGTTGCGCTATTTCTTGTTTTTTGTCTAGGACGATTTTTTCTAATACATTGGCCATTTTTAGTCACTTTGTCCTTTATTGATTTTGACTGATGGAAGCCGACAATTTAATCGTGGCTAATGGAAGCTGTTGTTGCATAGCATTAATTGCCATTTCAGCCCCCTGGGCGAAAGTTTGTACTTTGCCGCATAGTTTTAATAATGCCGCGGTATTCATCGCCACTGCAGCTTGATGGGCTGCTTGGCCTTTACCCAGCAACACATTTTCAATCAGGATTTTATTTTCTTCCGGCTCGCCACCTTCAATGGCATCTAACGGATAGTTTTCAAGTCCAAAGTCAGCGGGAGAGACACTGCTTTGAATCAATTCGTTGCCATTTACTTCCACTACTTGGGTATTACCATGTAAGGCAAACTCATCTAATCCACTGCCATGCACTACCATGGCTTTTTTGTAACCTAAAAGTTGCAACGTTTTTGCAAAAGGTATCAATAATTCTGGCGCATAAACACCAATAATTATATGACTGGGACGTGCTGGATTGACTAACGGGCCCAGTAAATTAAATAAGGTACGGGTTTTTAACGTGGTGCGCACCGGCATCGCGTGGCGAATACCCGAGTGATAATTTGGCGCGAACAAAAAACACAGGTTTGATTGGTCGAGACATTGACGTGCGGTGTCAGGCGACATGCTTAATTCTAAATCGAATGCTTTGAATAAATCTGCCGAGCCTGATTTACTGGAGACACTTCGATTACCGTGTTTAGCGACTTTTATACCGCAGCTTGCCGCAACTATGGCTGATGCAGATGAGATGTTAATCGTATTATGGCCATCTCCACCGGTACCCACAATATCTGCAAATTCATAATTTGGGCGAGGAAATGCTGCTGCGTTAGCTATAAGTGCAGCGGCGGCGCCGGCAATTTCTTCAGGTTGTTCGCCTTTGATTTTTAATGCGGTGAGCAAAGACGATAAAACAATATCATCTACCTGACCGGTTACCACTTGTGAAAATACTGCGGTGACATCCTCCTGCTTTAAGTCCTGGCCTTGATAAAGTTGTTGAAGGATTGTTTGGATCATCTGGTTCATAGGGTCTAAACCTTGTCTTGGGTTAAGAATTTAATACTTTGCATAAGCAACTGACTGCCATGAGATGTCAAAATAGATTCAGGATGAAATTGAAATCCCAACATCTTATCTTTCATATGTGCCACTGCCATAGGGATGCCCTCAAAGTTTGCCAATACAGTTAATTGCTCAGGCATATTACTGGCCATTAACGAATGGTAGCGGGCTACTGGCAATGGTTGTGGCATGGTGTCAAACATCTTATCAGCACAGTGCTGAATCAAAGAAGATTTACCATGCATCACTTTATCGGCACGGATAATTTTGCCACCGTAAGACTCAACAATCGCTTGATGACCTAAACAAATACCCAACACTGGGAATTGGCCTTTGACTAAGTTTAGTAACGTTAGCATTGAGCCTGCCTGAGATGGATTGCCCGGTCCGGGTGATAACATTAGCATTACTTGTATAGTTTGACCGTTTTCATCGGTTTGCTGTGCTTTATCATGCATTTTTTGTAAAATCACGTCGGCTGAAACACTATTGCGATAAACAATTAACTCAAGACCAAGAGTTCTCAGTTCATCTACTAAGTTGTAGGTAAATGAGTCAAAGTTATCCAACAAAAAAACACAAATTTGTTTATTCAATTGAGAGGCTTGTGAGTTCAAGATACGGCTCCCTTTGTTTGAGGACCAGGTGTTTGAGAACTAGAAATAATAGCGCCTATTACCGCTTGTGCTTTACCACGAGTTTCATCGGCTTCTGATTGCGGATCAGAGTCAAACACAACCCCTGCACCTGCTTGAATATAAGCCGTATCGTTTTTTACAAATGCTGAACGAATAACAATACACGTATCCATGTCACCTTGGCTGTTAATATAACCGACTGCTCCGCCATAACTGCCACGACGCTGTTTTTCTACCTGGCGAATTAGTGTCGCTGCACTGACTTTAGGTGCGCCAACTAAGGTGCCCATATTCATACAAGCTTGGTATGCATTAAGTGCATCTAAATCATCGCGCAATTGCCCAACTACTCGAGACACTAAATGCATCACATGGGAATAACGGTCAACCTTGAGTAAGTCAGTGACATATCGCGTTCCGGGTTTACATACCTTAGCTACGTCGTTACGAGCTAAATCGACCAACATAATATGCTCGGCACGCTCTTTTTGATCTTCTTGTAGGTTGAGCTCTAAACGGGAGTCTAGGTCTAAGTCGATACTACCGTCTGCCCTTTTGCCTCTTGGGCGTGTGCCGGCTATGGGATAAATTTCCACTTGATTAGTTTGTTTGGTGTACTTTAAGGCTGACTCAGGCGATGCGCCAAACATACAAAAGTTGTCGTCCTGCAAGAAAAACATATAAGGACTGGGATTTTGCTGTTTTAAGGCGCGGTAAGCATCGTGAGGATGGGGGCAGGGTAAGCTAAACGTTCGTGAGGGCACTACTTGAAAAATATCACCTGCTAGAATATTTTCTTTGAGCCCAATTACATCATTTATGTATTCTTGATCAGACTTATTGACCTCAAGATGGTCATCCGTTATGACTGTTTTGATAGAGTCAGTTAATGGTTTAATAGTGCCTAGTTTGTGTTTGACTTGCTCTAAGCGTTGACTCACAGAAAAATAATTATTCGCTACATTTTTACCGCTGAACACACTGCCAATAATTTCACTTTGTTTGGTTTGGTGATCAATTATTACCAATGTTTCTGCTAGATAAAACACAAAGTCTGGGCAGCTGTTGGCGCTGTCTTCAACGTCTGGAAGTGTTTCAAAACTGGCCAATAAATCATAGGCCAATGCACCTCCAAGAAATACGGCATGGGGGTGTTGGCGGATAGCGGTGATTTTATTGGTTATAAGTCGTAACGCATCAAACACTGCTGGGGCTTTCAAGCGACTGTCTTCATCAAGCTCTGTATCTGGTGCTGGAAAGGTCAGAGTCACTAGACCTTGGTCTGGGTCATATTGGTGGGTAACGCCAACTGGACAATATTCATCGAACATAGGTAAGACAGCATGACCATTATCTGATATTGCACGGCAATAAACCGTCAAACCATGACACTCTAATTTAATTGCTGCATCGACCAATAACAAACTTTTAAGATTATCTTTGCTATCGATTTCGGCCGATTCTAATAATAGGTTATTACTACGACCTTGACATAAATACTGATAAGCATGCAAAGGGTCGGCTACATAATCTGCTGCTACTAATAACGTTTCTACTTTGCCAAACTGCTCTGTTAACTGGGCTAAACTCATTTCTTTGTTTCTCTATTACAATCTATCTTTAAGAGCAGGCGTAAAAAAGCCCGCAGTATACGGGCTTTTTTTGAAATTTATTTGCAAAAACACAAACACTCACAGCCCGTTAGTTCAGGTTGTGCCACCACCAAATGTTGTGTGTTTGAATGTTTTTCATTGTTTATTGTACTCGTTATTAGTTTAAATTAGTTATTCGGCTGCTATTCATCTGGAGATCAGTATAATAGTAATAAGTGAATTAAATTTGAGTGCATAGAAGAAAACAAAAACGCTTCTATGTCAACACTCAAATTAATCTTAATCAGAAATAAAAAATTAATAAAAGTGTCTACTGAATGAAAATCGATTTGCATAGCCATACACATTACTCTGACGGGCACCTCTCTCCAAAAGAGTTGATTGATCGTGCCCACAACATGCAAGTCAATGTTTTAGCGATCACAGACCATGACACGGTTGATGGTATTCAAGAGGCAATGGATTATCAGTCTGAGCAGAAGCGCTCTATGCAAATAATGTCTGGTGTGGAAATTTCTACTGCTTGGCATAATTTCGATATCCATATTCTGGGTTTAAATGTTGATCATAATAATGCTCAATTTTTGGCTCGCTTAGATCAACAAAGTAAAGAGCGGGATCGACGCGCTCAACAAATGTCTGACAAATTAGCTAAAGTCGGTATCGAAAATGTGTTCGAACAAGCAAAAACGTTGGCAGGAAAAGGGCAAGTTACTCGTGCTCATTTTGCTAGAGTGTTGGTTGAACGCAGAGTGGTGAAAGACTTTGACGCAGTATTTAAAAAGTATTTGGGTAAAGGTAAAAAAGCCCATGTTAAACCACAGTGGATTGAAATGGCAGAAGCTATTACTTGGATACAGGATGCTGGTGGTAAGGCGGTATTAGCTCATCCAGGACATTATGATATGACCACAAAATGGTTGAAACGTTTGGTTGAAGAATTCGCTAATGCTGGTGGAAACGGCATGGAAGTGATTCATTCTCACCTTACTCCAGAGCGTAAAAAACTGTTAGCGGATATAGCTGCAGAGCACAATTTACAAGCATCCAGTGGTTCCGATTTCCATTATCCTAATCGCTGGACCGAATTAGGCAAAAACCTTTCGCTTCCCGACCAGCTTGTGCCAATATGGCATGATTGGTCTCTTGTTGGTTAAATGCAGCTCGGTCAAATAAATATTGGTTATAAGGAAGGCTGGCTAAAAAACTATCCAAGCTAGCTAATTATTAAACAACTTAACACGCAATACTGCTGTGATAGTAGAATAGGAATGTACTCATGAGTCAGTTTTTTTATATCCATCCCGAGAACCCTCAAGTTCGCTTGATCAAGCAAGCTTGTGAGCTTATTCACAAAGGTGCTGTGGTGGTGTATCCCACAGATTCAGGTTATTCCATTGGCTGTCATATGGATGACAAAGCGGCGCTTGAACAAATTTGCCGAGTTCGTCAAATTGGCAAAGATCATAATTTTACGCTTATGTGCCGTGACATGTCTGAACTGTCCGAATATGCGAGAGTGGATAACACCGCTTTTAGACTGATTAAAAACAATACCCCCGGTCCTTACACTTTTATCCTCAAAGCCACAAAAGAAGTGCCTAAAAGACTACAAAGTCCCAAACGCAGAACGATTGGTATCAGAATACCTGACAACCAAATTGCTTTGGCTTTGTTAGAAGAATTAGGCGAGCCAATGATGTCCAGTACACTTATTTTACCGGGAGCTTTGGTTGCAGAGTCTAATCCCGATGACATTCGTGATGAATTAGAAAAGCAAGTTGGCTTGATCATTCATGGTGGATTTTTAGGTGAACAACCCACTACTGTGATTGATATGTCTGAAGGTGAAAATATTATTCTGAGAAAGGGCAGTGGCGACACTAGTCCTTTCGTCTAATTTTCAAGCCATTTTTTATGTCTGCGGATAACTCCTCTTTTTCAGCAACAAAGATAGCAAATGATCCTGTACAGCAACCGTTGCCACTGGCGTTTGTTAATGGCGAAGCTTTAATCGAAAAGCCTGAAGATTTGTATATTCCCCCTGAGGCTCTTGAACTTATTTTAGAGGCTTTTGAAGGCCCACTGGATTTATTGCTATACCTAATTCGAAAACAAAAATTCGATATCGTTAATTTACCCGTGTATCAAGTCACCCAGCAGTACATGGAGTATGTAGAGTTGATGAAAGATATTAAGCTGGAATTGGCAGCAGAATATTTATTGATGGCGGCTATTTTAGCCGAGGTGAAATCTAGAATGTTACTGCCTAAAAGGCCTGACGCAGAAGATGATGAAGATGACCCTCGCGCTGAATTAATCCGCCGTTTAAAAGAATATGAATTGATCAAAAATGCGGCTCATGAATTAGACAATATCCCTCGCCAAGAGCGTGATGTATTCCCAGCACAGGCACAAACTTCTGACTTGGTAGCACCGATCCGTGTTCTGCCCAGCGTTAGTTTGCAAGAAATAGTGCTAGGGTTTCAATCGGCCATGCAAAGAGCACAAGCCTTTGAGCACCACCATATTGAAAAAGAGACACTGTCTACTCGTGAGCGTATGAGCATGATTTTGCAGAAAATTTCTGCGGAACATTTCACTGGCTTTGACGAGTTGTTTCTAGCCAGCGAGGGCAAAGCAGGCGTGGTGGTAACCTTTTTAGCGATTTTAGAGTTGGCCAAAGAAAGTTTAATTGAGCTGGTGCAAGCTCAACCTTACGCTAATATTCATATACGAGTTGCAACTGGCGTTTCATCTGAAATCACACCTGAAGGTACACAAGGAGTGCAATCCTAATGGCTAAGATATCTCGGGCTCAACTTAAACAATTAGTCGAAGCTGCTATTTTTGTAGCTGATGAGCCTCTTAGCCAAGAACAAATACAATTAACGGTATTAGATGGATTGGCAGTCAGTAAAACCATGCTCAAAGAGACCTTATTAGAGCTAAAACTCGAGTACCAAGCCAGAGGCATACAACTGGTTGAGGTAGCTTCGGGTTATCGTTTTCAATCTATGGATAGTTTGAGCCCTTGGCTCAGTAAACTGTGGCAAGAACAAGCACCACGATACTCACGGGCAATGCTTGAAATCCTTTCTTTAATTGCCTACAGGCAACCCATTACCCGCGGTGAAATTGAAGATGTGCGTGGTGTGTCTGTCAGTAGTCAAATTATGAAAACCCTGAGCGAAAGAGGCTGGGTAAAAGTCATAGGACATAAAGAGGTACCTGGTAGACCATCTTTGTATGCAACTACTAAAACATTTCTAGATTATTTTTCTCTCAAAAGTTTGAGTGATTTACCCAGCAGTGATGACTTTTTGGTATCTGAAGAAATAAACAACGAACTTAATATCCTATCGAGTGAGTCTGATAACAGACTGACCGAGGATAACTTCCCACATAAATCTGAAGCTAGAGCTAATATTGAAGCTAATATTGAACCTAACGATGCAGATGAACCAGAGCAATTACATTAATGAGCGACAAATTACAAAAAGTACTAGCTAACGCTGGAATAGGTTCGCGCCGCGAAATGGAGAAATGGATAGAGGCCGCACGTATTTCTGTCAATGGCAAAATGGCGACTTTAGGTGACAGGGTTGAACCCTCAGATAAAATACGCGTAGATGGCAATCCGCTTAGTAAGTCTAATGACACCCCTGCTTGCCGAGTCTTAATGTACAACAAACCAGAAGGGGAGTTGTGTAGTCGTAAAGACCCTGAAGGTCGTGCAACCGTATTTGACCGACTGCCCGCTATCAAAAATGGCCGCTGGATTGCTGTGGGCCGTTTGGATATTAATACCAGTGGCTTATTGTTGTTCACCAACGATGGCGAGCTGGCTAACCGCCTTATGCATCCTAAACACGAAGTCGAGCGAGAGTATTCAGTACGCGTGTTCGGTGAAGTTGAAGATATGATGTTGAAGCGTCTCACCAAAGGTGTGCAACTAGAAGACGGTGAAGCTAAATTCACTGAAATTGTGAAAAAGCCCGGTGACGAAGAAAGTCAAAATACCTGGTATAACGTGACTTTATCTGAAGGCAGAAACCGTGAAGTGCGGCGTTTATGGGAATCTCAAGGGTTACAAGTAAGCCGCTTGATGCGAGTACGTTATGGCACACTCGAATTACAAAAACGCCTTCCCCAAGGTGGCTGGGTTGAATTGGGATTATCTGATTTAAATACCCTAAGACAAAGTGTGCAATTGCCTGTTGAAACTGAGACTTTGATTAAGATTGATCCTGGTAAGTTGGATCATGTGAAGATTAGTCGCATGCGGCGCTCGGTTAAGAAGCATAGAGTGCGTCAGGCTAAGAATAAGCGTGATTGATAGGCGCTTATCGTTGTAAAGTTAGGTAACACTTTTAGGTTGGGTGTTACCTTTGGGTTTTTATGCCCTAGCGGGCACTGGCATCCGGCGCGGTCGCGGCTTGGCAGGTTTCTCTCAGAATCTCGATAACTGCTCCTGCGTTATTCTACCTTCCTACATCCATGTAGGTCGCCTTCTGTGCGACTTACTTGTAAATAGTATGAACCCTTTAATTTGGTCAATCACACATCCCTGATGATCGGCACCCAATCTCGACTTCCCTGTCGAGCTGTTCAACTGGGCGAAGCTGTGCTTCTAAAGAGTCCAGTTTCACCCATGTAAATTGAACTACTCAATCTCATAAATAATTGACGAACATAAATGCAAGAGATAGAGCAAAAGATAAAACAAAAACATCGGTTTCGCCGCTGCTGTTCCCGCCTTTAAAGTTTCAGCAAAAAGTGGCTTATTCCTGTGGGAAATGACAGCTTACGCCGCGCGGGGAAGTCATTTGAGTGGAGAATGAAGGGCTATATTCGATGCGACAACGCGGTTGGAGTCCATAAACTAAGTCATTT
>JAWUXT010000181.1:0-14832 GCA_034111205.1 Paraglaciecola sp.
GTATATCAGTTTTATTAAAGGGCGTATGGGGCGTAAAGTGTCCGATTTCTTTATGCATTTTATCGGTTGTGAAGAGTTGGTAGATATTAAGCAACAAAATAAGCAGTTATTAACCACTGTAGATGCATTTTTATCAGCCGAACAATTAGATCCACAAGAGAAACACCAAGCCCGAGAAACAGTTTCGGCTTATTATAAAGAAAAGCTAGAGCTGGGTGAGGATATCCAAATACAAGAACTGGCTGCAAAACTGCCCAGCGATCATGTTAGTTTTGAGGAATTTAACCAAGGCGCAGAATTGCCATTGGAAGAACAGTTTCAAGCGGATCGTGGTGTTTTAAAAACCTTAGCTAAGTTTAGCGGCCAAGGTGGGGGGATTTCACTGAGTTTTGAACGTAAATTACTAGGCGACAGAGTCAGTTATGATGCGGGGTCTGATACTTTAATGATTAGAGGTATTCCACCTAACTTGAAAGATCAACTTTTGAAATCTCAAAGCTGACATCTGGCTGTTTCTCTTTATAATAAACACATACATACTTTTATAGTAATAGTTACAATTACAGAACAGGACTTATACACTTTTTATGCAATTATTTGTTAATGATTTGACCGTTATGGATTTTTCTTACCTTTGCCCTGAGCGCGGCATGGTAGGGGAAAGCTGGATAGTAGATGTGATCTTAAGCGGTGATTTAAATGAAGAAAGCATGGTGTTGGACTTCGGTAAAGTTAAGAAACAACTGAAACAGTTAATTGATGAATACATCGATCACAAACTGTTAGTACCAGTGGAACACGAATACAGCCGCGTAGAGCATGATGAAAAATCTGACAGAGTAAAAGTTGATTTTATTCGACCTGAGAATAAATCAATTCATTTAAATTGTCCTGCTGAAGCTTATGCTTTTGTGTATTCACAAAATGTCACTATGCCTTCCGTGAGTGACTATCTCAAAGATGTGATTGCGACTCACTTACCAGAGAACGTTGCAGGTATTGAACTCAATTTACGGGCAGAAGTCATCAACACACCTTTTTATCATTACACCCATGGCCTTAAAAAACATGATGGCAATTGCCAACGTATCGCTCATGGTCACCGCTCGAAGGTAGTTGTATTTGAAAACCAACAAGAAAGTATCAAGTGGCAAGAATACTGGTCTGAAAGATGGTGTGATATCTACATTGGTTCGACTGAGGATATAGTCGATGTCAGCGAAACAGTTTTCTCATTACCAGATGCAGATTTGGAACAACATCATGTGTTTGCCTATGAATCATCACAAGGCAGGTTTGAACTGGCTATTCCTAAAGCGGAATCAGAAACGATGGATACGGATACCACTGTAGAATGTTTAGCCCAGTTTATGGCTGATGAACATAAACGTTTGAACAGTAATAGTGACTTCAAGGTTTTAGCCTATGAAGGCGTAGGTAAAGGAGCCATAGCTTTTGCTTAGACCCGTATTAGTTTGTATTTTATCTGCTTTATGTTGCTTTACATTCTCGGCGTTTGCCAGTGACATTCAACCCGCTAGAGGCCTTCAACCCGCTAGAGGCCTTCAACTCAAAGGTGAAATGACCCAAGGTAGTTTAATTCGAGGTCAAGTCCCAGTGGGTCACCAGGTTTGGCTAAACGATACACCACTCAAAATATCTGCTAATGGCTATTTTGCTTTTGGATTTGGTAGAGATGCGAAACTATCACAGCAACTTAGGTGGATTAATAATAAAGACGTGACACACACTCGGACTTTAATTTTGCAGCCTAGGACTTATAATATTCAAAAAATTGAAGGTATTCCTAGCAAGTATGTTAGCCCTCCTAAAGAAGTGATCGAGCGGATCGCGCTAGATAACCAACAAATTGGCCGAGCCCGTTCTTTTAACGATGAGCGTACTGACTTTTACCAAGACTTTATTTGGCCAGCTGCTGGGCCAATTAGTGGTGTGTATGGCAGTCAGCGAGTATTCAACGGCACACCGAAGCGTCCTCATTTTGGCTTAGATGTAGCTGCACCAACAGGTACATCTGTATATGCACCTGCAAATGGTTTGGTGACATTGTTTGTACCGGATATGTATTATTCGGGTGGTACGATGATTATCGATCATGGGCATGGTGTGTCTTCTACTTTTTTACATCTTAGTAAAGGGCATGTAGAGGCCGGCACAACAGTAAAGCAAGGCGATTTAGTGGCTGAAATTGGCGCCACCGGTCGCGCCACTGGCCCACATCTAGATTGGCGAATTAATTGGTTTAAGGAAAGATTAGATCCTGCACTCTTAGTGCCACCACGTTAAAATAGTGCCAGAGCTTTAAAATAGTGCCAGAGCGTTAAAATATAGTGCCTAAGCCTTAAACATCGATTAAAAGCCTAATTATTAACACAAAGCTCAAAATTTAGTCTCGCGTTTTCTCTTAACATCTGTATAATTCGCGCCCTGCCCAGTTGCCCCCGCTTGTGGGAAAGCGGATGAATCATACGACTCGAAGGGGTCAAAGTATTGATTTTTAGCGGTTTTATGTAGCAGTCGGTTGTTAAATATCGAACATAAAGCCAACGTAACGATTATTTATATATTTCGGGTATTTTAAAATGAAAACTTTTGTTGCAAAGCCAGAAACGGTAAAACGTGAATGGTATGTGGTTGACGCCGCAGACAAAACTCTTGGTCGCTTAGCGACTGAGATAGCTATCCGCTTACGCGGTAAGCATAAGCCAGAGTACACACCTCATGTGGATACTGGCGATTACATAGTTGTGATCAACGCTGAGAAAGTCACTGTTACTGGCAACAAAGCCAAGAACAAAATTTACTATTCTCATTCTGGTTATCCAGGCGGTCTTAAAGATACTACCTTTGAGAAGTTACAAGCTTTCAAACCAGAGATGATCATTGAAAAAGCGGTTAAAGGTATGTTGCCTAAAGGTCCACTTGGACGCGATATGTTCCGCAAAATGAAAGTCTTCGCTGGTCCTGAGCATAATCATGCTGCTCAGCAGCCTCAAGTCTTAGACCTTTAAGGAGCATTACAGATGGCAGATAATCAATATTACGGCACTGGCCGACGCAAAAGTTCTACCGCTCGTGTTTTTCTTCGCGCTGGCAGTGGCAACATTGTAGTAAACAAACGTCCTCTTGACGTATTCTTTGGTCGTGAGACTGCACGTATGATCGTGCGTCAACCGCTAGAGTTAGTCGAGATGACTGAAAAGTTTGACATTTACATCACCGTTGCCGGTGGTGGTATTAGTGGTCAAGCTGGTGCAATTCGTCACGGTATTACACGTGCCTTGATGGAATTTGACGAAACACTTCGTCCAGCATTACGTAAAGCGGGCTTTGTAACTCGTGATGCGCGTAAAGTTGAGCGTAAGAAAGTGGGTCTTCATAAAGCACGTAAACGTCCACAATTTTCAAAACGTTAATTGTAAGACGACAAAAATTTTCAAAAACCCAGCTCTTGCTGGGTTTTTTATTGCCTAGGTTTTGTACGAAAATCCTACATATTATGAATATTATCTTTAAAATCTGTTAAGTATCGGTAATTATTCATTTTATTAACGATTTCCTTGTCTTTTATGTGGGTTTTCTTTTATCATTTTCGGTTAATAGAAAAACTTTATTTCTTGATTCGCGTATAATCCATGTGCCACTCAAAATGTGAAGTGTCAGTTAATTTAACCCTCGGAGATTAGTGGATGAGCAATGTATCTTTAGATGCGAATGATTCGTCTAAAACCGAAAACCAGCCAGTTAGCAGTAATAGACGCCGATTTTTAACGGTAGCTACATCTGTTGTTGGTGGTATCGGTATAGTCGGTGCTGCAGTGCCTTTTATCGCATCCTGGAACCCTAGTATCAAAGCGAAAGCTGCTGGTGCAGATGTAGAAGCGGATATTAGTAAAATTCAACCCGGTCAACTGATCAGAGTTATCTGGCGAAGCCAACCAGTTTGGATCGCTCGAAGAACACCTGAATTACTTGCTTCATTAGCTAATTTTGATGATCAATTAAAAGATCCCAATTCTGATGAAGAGCAACAACCTGCATTCGCTAAAAATCAATATCGTTCTTTGAAAGAAGAGTATTTAGTATTAGTCGGTATTTGTACCCATTTAGGGTGTTCACCACAACATTTAATCGATGGTGCCTTTGAAGAATACGTTGAGGGTGCACCAGAGGGCTTTTTCTGTCCTTGTCACGGTTCAAAGTTTGATATGGCAGGACGGGTTTTTCAAAATGTACCAGCAGGCCTAAACCTAGTTGTGCCGCCTTACATGTACATTGACGACAACACTATCTTGATTGGTTCCGAAGAAGGGGCAGCATAACATGTTGAAAAATTTGATGGAGTGGGTTGAGTATCGCCTTCCAATAATGCGTGTTGCTAATCAGCACGCCATTCAATATCCAGCACCCAGAAATATGAACATTTGGTATATGTTTGGGTTTTTGGCGACCATAGTATTAGTTAACCAAATTGTTACAGGCATTTGGCTAACGATGAGTTATACACCTACTGCTGAAGAAGCATTTGCTTCAGTAGAATACATCATGCGTGATGTTGAATACGGTTATATACTGCGCTATATGCACAGTACTGGCGCATCTGCGTTCTTTATTGTTATCTACTTGCATATGTTCCGAGGCATGATTTACGGTTCTTATCAAAAGCCTCGTGAATTATTGTGGTTGTTCGGTATGTTTATTTACTTAGCGCTTATGGCCGAAGCCTTTATGGGTTATGTGCTTCCTTGGGGGCAAATGTCCTACTGGGGAGCTCAAGTAATTGTCTCTTTGTTTAGTGCTATCCCAGTGATTGGTCCAGATTTAGTTATTTGGATACAAGGTGACTACGTTATCTCTGGGGCGACACTTAACCGCTTCTTTGCGCTTCACGTTATCGCACTTCCTTTAGTCATAGTGATTTTAGTGTTCTTGCACATAGTCGCCTTGCATGAAGTAGGCTCAAATAACCCAGACGGAACTGACGTTAAACGTAAGAAAGGTTCGCTTAGTGAAGACGAAAAAACCAAATATAAAATTCACGAGTATTACACCAAAAAATACGACATCATTGACGATATTGTGCCGTTCTTCCCGCACATAGTGTTGAAAGATCTGGTTGGTTTTGCTTTCTTCCTACTCGCGTTTTGCTACATCATGTTTTTCAATCCAGAAATGGGTGGGTATTTTCTTGAGGCTCCAAATTTTGAGATTGCTAATCCTTTAAAAACACCTGAACATATCTTTCCTGTTTGGTACTTCACACCTTTCTATGCAATTTTGAAAGCTGTACCTCATAAATTGGGCGGTGTTATTGCAATGTTCTCGGCCATTATTTGTTTAGCTTTATTGCCTTGGGTTGATAGAGGTAAAGTGAAATCTTGGCGCTACCGTTGTGGCTTACATACATGGAACTTACTTACTTTTGCAGCGGTATTTATCTTCCTTGGTTATTTAGGTGGTACACCTCAAGAAGCTTGGAAAATCACTGCATCGCAAATAGCGACCATTATGTAATTTGGTTTCTTTGTTTTATTGTTTATATACAGTAAAAACGAACGAACTATGCCAGTACCAGCGAGGATCACATAATGAAAAAAATAATTTTTATATTGTGCTTGTTGTTACCAATTGTGGCTAGTGCTGCTGGTGGAAGCAAAGTGCCTCTTGATAAAGCTGAATACGACTTGACAGATAAAGCGTCTTTGCAATCCGGTGCACAGACCTTTATGAACTACTGTTTAGGTTGTCATCAAATGCAATATCAACGCTACCAGCGTACTTTCGAAGACTTAGGGATCCCCTTAGCTCTTGGTCAAGAGAACTTGCAGTTTACGGGTACAAAGCCTGGTGATCATATTAAAAATGCTATGCCGACTGAATCTGGGGCTAAATGGTTTGGTGCGCCGCCACCCGATTTAACGTTGACGGGTCGAGTTCGTGGTGCAGATTGGCTTTATACTTACCTAAGATCTTTTTATGCTGAAGACGGAACTAACTTTGGTGTAAACAATATGGTATTTGCAAACGTGGGTATGCCTCATGCGTTGCAAGAGCTTCAAGGTGTACCAAGCAAAACGTATGAGACAATGTTGATAGATGGACAGATGGTTGAACGTTATGTTGGCATTAAAGCAGACGGAAGCGGACAGCTAAGTGCACCTGAATATGACAAAGCGGTATTAGATTTGGTTAACTACTTAGTTTATGTCGGTGAGCCTTCACGTTTGCAGTCTGAGTCTATAGGCCGTTGGGTCATGATTTTTCTATTAGTATTGTTAGTTTTGGTATATTTACTTAAGAAAGATTATTGGAGAGATGTACACTAATTCAGCAAAACTTTGTTTGAAATTTGGTGTATAATCCGCGAAAATTTTGGAAGGGGCTATATATAATGTATATGCCCCTTTCTTATCCGTTTTTAATTAGTTGATTGTCCTACTAATCACTAGTAAAAGAACAAAGCAAGATGCCTAAGGCACGATGCGATTATGTATGACATTTAGGAGAAATATAAATGGCTGTAGCCGCCAATAAACGTTCAATAATGACGTTGTTTTCAGACACGATAGATATATACAGTCACCAAGCACGCATAGTATTAGCGGAAAAAGGTGTAGGCGTAGAAATTAGTTTTACGGTTCCTGACGAGTTACCTGAAGATCTGCTCGAACTAAACCCCTATGGTACTGTGCCTACTCTTGTTGATAGAGAGTTGGTTTTATATAATTCGCATATCATAATGGAATATTTGGACGAGCGTTTCCCGCACCCACCTCTTATGCCTGTATATCCGGTATCCCGTGGCCAAAGTCGTTTGACTATGCACCGCATACAAAATGATTGGTATGTACTAGCAGAAAAAATCATGGCTAAGAAGGGCGATTTAGAAGCAACGCGTAACGAATTACGTGAAGCGTTTTTATCCCTAGCACCATTATTTGCTGAAACACCTTATTTCATGAGTGAGGAATTTAGCTTAGTTGACTGTTACCTTGCACCATTATTGTGGCGTTTACCTGCATTGGGTATCGAATTAACGGGTACGGGTAGTAAAGACGTGAAAGCGTATATGAAGCGTATCTTTGAGAGACCTTCTTTTATAGCGTCATTAACAGATCAAGAACGTGAAATACACAATCCTCTATAACGGGAGAAAGTGATATGACACCTAATCAGCCATATTTATTACGCGCATTCTACGAGTGGATTGTAGATAACAATCTTACTCCGTACATAGTGGTCGATGCGCATTACGCTGGTACTCAAGTGCCGCAGGAGTTTGTCCAAGACGGTCAAATAGTGTTAAACATGTCTCCAGCATCTACTGGTAATTTACAGTTAGGTTTGAATGACATTATGTTTGACGCTCGTTTTGGAGGTGTGCCAAGGAATATAGTAGTTCCTTGCCCAGCAGTATTAGCTATTTACGCCAAAGAAAATGGTGCGGGTACAGTGTTTACTGTTGAGGAAAACATTGCTTCTGATGAAGTAGAAAATAAGACTGAGACCAATGAGACTAATCAAAAACCCAAAAAGGGAAAGCCTACATTAACGGTTGTTAAATAGTCGAATTAGAAATGTTCAAATAAAAAAAAGCGCCTAGAGGCGCTTTTTTTATTTGGACTAACATATTGGTTAGTTCGGCTCAGAGTTAAATATATTCAAACGCTTTTATTACTTGTTTGACACCACCAATATTACGGGTGATTTCTACAGCAATATTCGATTCTTGTTCACTGACCAATCCCATCAAGAATACCTCGCCGTTTTCGACCTCTATCTCAATGTGCAGTCCATCTACACGCTTATCAGCGATCAGTTTGGTTTTTATTTTTGAGGCAAGCCATGCGTCATTCGCCACTACACTAGCAGGTATAGGAGAGCCTAGACGGATTTGGTTGTGTAGTTTTTTGATGTTTTTTACTGACGAAGCCAGACTTTCTGCTTGCTGTATAAGTGCCTGAGTCGGAGCCTGGCCCACTAACAGGGCAGTACCATTAAATACTTGAACAGAAATGCTGGTTTGTTCATTTATTGCCACGTCATTATATATAGCAGTAGAGATACGCCCGGCAGTTGTTGTATCGTCAACCTGGGTGCCTATTGTACGTCGGTCATGTGCAACCGACACTGCACCTACTCCAGCACCTATTAGCAACCCTGCACAGCTTTGTAATAACAAGGTTGTTGAAAGCAACAAAGGGATATAAATGTTTCTTGGTTTTAACATATTTTACTCCTGAAAATTTTCAGGGAACAAACAATTGTCTATTCCCTCACAAAGGCTATGAACCACTAAATAATGGACTTCTTGAATACGTGCAGTTCTATTCGATGGTACGCGGATTTCTACATCATGCTGGCTGACTAAACCTGTCATTTGGCCACCGTCCATACCCGTTAAAGCGACTATTGTCATATCACGACTAAGTGCAGCCTCCATGGCTTTGATTAAGTTTTGTGAATTGCCACTAGTGGATAAAACAAACAAAATGTCACCAGCTTGACCTAAGGCACTGACTTGTTTTGAATACACTTCTTCGAATGTAAAGTCATTGGCTATTGAAGACAATGTGGCACCATCTGCAGTTAGCGCAAGTGCAGGTAAACTGGGCCTCTCACGTTCAAACTTATTTAGTAGTAACGATGAAAAATGTTGAGCAATGACAGCTGAGCCACCATTGCCGCAACACAATATTTTGTTACCGTTAATCAATGCATTAACCATCATGTAAGTCGCGCTAGAAATATGCTCAGGTAATAACTCAATTGAGGCAATTTTAATTTGAATACTTTCTGTAAAATTGGCCTTAATGCTTTCTAACATAACACTCCTAATAAATTAATAACTGTTCATCGCAGCAATTAGTCAAACACTTTTTAACCAATTGATGTTTTGCTGTTGCTGGCCTTTTCCCTCTATGCCCACTAGGTCGATTCTATGTGGGACAATGCTAGGGTTGAAACCTTTATCCTGCATATAATGCATAACAGCAGATTCAAATTTGCGTTTTTTCTTGGCATGAAAAAACTCTATTGCAGAGCCGTATTGACTCCGACTTCGGTATTTCACTTCTACGAAGACCAGTTCGTCACCGTCTTGCATGACTAAGTCTATTTCACCCGTGCGACAACGATAATTTTGCAGAATAAATGTAAGACCTTGCTGTTCTAAGAAGGTTCGAGCAACACGTTCTGCCTCACTGCCGATTAAAGGTGAGAGGGCCTGCTTAATCCATTGCAAGTAACTTTACTCGGTCTTGGGCAACTTGTGCCCAAAGTAAACGTCTGTGTAATACTCCCTTATCGTCGACATTGATTTCACCGGTTAGACCATAGCTGACAACTTGTGGCAGTGTCTTTAATCGACGTAAATTAGGCAATAAATTGTAGGCATCAAAACCCATAGCAAATAACCTTAACAGGGTATCCTGTTTTTGTGGCCAAAGTTGTGTGGTTTGAGAGGCTAAGTTCTGCCAACTATGATCGGGCAACATCCAAGGCATATCTGTGAATGTGAGGTTACGTAAATCTCTCAGGCTGTTACTGTTCAAATCTAGGCTATAACTGCGTGAGGATGCAAATACCGACAATGACTTTTGGGCAAATGGACTAAGGCTTGCTTCGATAATAGGGTTGAGTAACTGGGCTTGTTCAGGATTGGCAAATAATACTATGGCATCGATATCACGACGATTTCTTTCTACTCCAAACACTTCGACATCAGCCAATACTTCTATTTGTCTGATGCGCTGCTTACTTTGGGCTACATCCAACATTTCTGATACACGGTTCCGCATGTCTTTACTGTCTGTAAATATAGTTAAGTCTGGTTGAATTGCATTGGGCGCTTCTTGCCACTTGGCAATAAACGCTTCTGCCATCCTTTGCGTTGTTGGATTATTAGCTGCAAAAACAATCGGTCTAACTAATTGTTTTTGTTGCATATGTAACGCTAATTGCTGAGCTTCGTCTTCTGGTGCTAACGAAAAGTAATAATGTTCCGCCACGGGTGAATTTGGCTCAGACAAACTGCGTAGTTGATCAATCGTGGTTATATTTGTTTTTAACTGCACTCTGTTGAGTGCCAAGAGAATCTTATCTGGGGGTAAAACTGCGGTCAGTTTAGTAATTTGTTCTTTGACCAATGGCCCTAAAACCACATCAAAATCAGCGACTAATGTATTTAATTGCTGTGCTGTTTTTAAGGCCGAGTCAAAAAAACGTATTTCACGATATTGCTGAGCGTTATCTTGAGCCATGTTGCCTGTTGAGCCGTCATAATCAGATGAATTGTTAGGAGTAAAGTTTGCGTTGGGCAAATTCTCCAGATAAGCCGCAAGTATGCCTTCTTTTATTGCTAAACCTTGACTTGCTAGTCTGCCCGTTAATGGTAATAACACGGCGATGCGTTTAGCTTGAATCGGTTTTTGCTGCAACGAATATTGTATTTCTGCTGGAAGGTTAGTCACCAATGGGTGACCCAAATGCCTACTCTGCCAATTAACTAATTGCTGGTTAAACATCTCGGGCTGTAATGCAAATCTTTTGACAATGATGGCCAGCTGCAGCCAAGGTTGCAATGACGGCTCTGATAAGCGGGCTTTTTCTAATTCAGGTAAGTCTAGTTTTTTAAGCCATTCCCAAGTGGTTTGGGTTTTTTCGAATTCTGATATATTGGTGTTTTGCAGTGCTATAGCAGCTTCTAACCATTGTTTTTTGTTAACCTGAAGCTGAGATCGCAAAGCAGCAATGCGAGCTTGATATCCATAAGCATCAGTCAAATTGGCCAGTATTGCCTCCACTTTATCAAACGTTTTATCAGACAAAATTAAATAACACTCAGCTAAAATCAGATTGGCGTGAGTGTGATGGCGGTTGTCTTGTAGCTCTGCTTGCAGCACTTTTAGCATCTTAATACTTTTTGTGCATTGCTGCTCTGTCTGCAGTGCTTCTGCGGCCTGTATAAGATAGTTATTACGTTGGTATACATCAGCATTGTTAACATGATTTTGTTGTGCTTGGGTTAGGTAGTAATTACTGTCTTTTGCTTCTTCTGTGATTTGTTCTGACGGCGATACTAAGGTTTTTGGGGACTGCCGTGTAGAGTTACTCGCACATGAGAGTAAACATAAAATAGCGACACAAAATACAACAAACGTTCGAAAACTCATCGCTGATATCCATTAAATAATATGTTTAATAGTTTATAGTAACGGTTATAAATATCTAATGCTTTGTGACTAGGTTAAGAGATAAAACTTATACTTAGACAAACCTTAGATGATCCTTTTAATTTGGAGAGTTAGCATTGATTGAATCAGGCACGTTATTTATCGTCGCCACGCCTATTGGCAATCTGGAAGACATCACACACAGGGCTTTACGTATCTTGACTGAAGTTAATTTGATTGCGGCTGAAGATACACGGCATAGCCAGCGTTTGTTGCAACATTACGATATTTCGACGCGATTAACTTCATTACATGATCATAACGAATCGCAGCGGGCTAAGCAGCTTATCGAAAAGCTTAAATTGGGCGAAAATATAGCCTTGATTTCTGACGCGGGTACACCACTAATAAGCGACCCAGGATATGGTTTAGTCAGTCAGTGCCGAGAAGCTGGAGTTAACGTTGTACCATTACCTGGTCCGTGTGCTGCCATCACCGCATTATGTGCTGCGGGCTTAGCAACTGATAAGTTTAAGTTTGAGGGTTTTTTACCGGTCAAGGCTGTGGCCAAACAGCAGGCATTGCAGCGTTTACTGACTGAGACTAGTACCAGTGTGTTTTATGAATCCCCCCGCAGAGTGGCAGATACCGTCTGGCAAATCGTAGCTGAGTTGGGTGAAGAACGACAAATGGTGGTGGCAAAAGAGCTTACCAAGACCTTTGAAACCTTTTACTCAGGTAACGCCCAAGCTTGTTTGACTTGGCTTGAAGCCGATGCAAATCATCAAAGAGGTGAATTTGTATTAATGATTGCGGGTGAAAAACAGGATCAGACTGAAGTGTCAGCTGATGCACTTAATTTACTTAAATTGTTAATGAAAGAATTACCTCTTAAGAAAGCGGCAGCTGTGACAGCTGAACAATATAATTTGAAAAAAAATCACCTTTATCAGCTTGGCCTAGAATTAAAGCTATGAAGATGCAGGGCATCCTAGCTTCGCCATTATTGTTGCTGTGTATGATGGCTTATTCAGGGCTTTCAGATGCAACGTGGTTTGAAGACAACCAAGGGATCATGGGCACCAATATTCACGTTGAACTTTGGAGTGAGTCTGCGCAGCAAGGTCAAGATGCCACTCAAGCGGTAATGGCCGAAATGCAGCGTATTAATCAATTAATGAGTCCGTATATTGAAAGCAGTGAGTTGAGTCAGCTTAATAGCCGTGGCTCTGTTTCTGCAGTGCCTGTATCAAAAGAGTTATTTGAGCTGATCTCTTTATCTGTTGAATTAGCTAAGGAGACAGATGGGGCATTCGATATTACTTTTGCTAGCGTCGGTTATTTGTACAACTATCGTGAAAATCAGAAGCCAAAGCAAGGCCAAATTGATAACTTGTTACAGGCCATTAATTATCGGCACATCAAGTTTAACGTCGATGACTACAGTATTTTCTTCGCCCATCCCAATGTGAAAATTGACTTAGGGGGAATTGCTAAAGGTCATGCAGTAGACAACTCTATCGATATATTGAAACAACGTGGGATTAAATATGCCTTAGTGACTGCAGGCGGCGATACTAAACTGCTAGGTGATAGGTTAGGCAAGCCTTGGATGGTGGGAATTCGAGATCCCCGTAATAAAGATAAACAGGCGGTGGTGTTACCTTTGGCTGATACTGGCTTATCGACTTCAGGCGATTACGAGCGTTATTTCGAACAAGACGGAAAACGCTTCCACCATATTCTATCTCCTCAAACAGGTACTTCTGCCAATGCAGTGCAAAGTGTATCGATTATTGGGCAGCGCAGTACATTAAACGATGCCCTATCTACCGCAGTGTTTGTTTTGGGTGTGCAAAAAGGTATGGACTTGCTAAATCGTACGCCGGGATATGATGGCATTATTGTCGATAATCTGCGAAAGATGCATTACTCCAACGCTTTGATGAAGTAATGCTAGGCCTTTAAATGACCTCTATTTTTTTGATTGGTTTTTAAAGTAACGTTTATTTTCTAACCACTAACTTATGATTAGGTGTGTAGTGAGCAAAGTCAGAGGTCAAGCCAGTGTTTCTATTCCCACTATTATTGATGTTGAAGCTAGCGGTTTTGGCTCCTTAAGTTATCCCATTGAAGTGGGGGTCATTAATCCGTCAGGCATTAGGTTTTGCCGTTTAATTAAGCCTCAAAGCAACTGGACACACTGGGATTCGGAAGCTGAATCATTACACGGTATAAGTCGGCAATTATTGGCAGAAAAAGGTTGCTCGGCACAACAGGTTTGCCAGCAACTGAATCAATTTTTGATGGGCCAGATAGTATATTCGGACGGTTGGGTAGTCGATGATACTTGGTTAATTAAACTTTTTTATGCCGCTAAAGTGACGATGCAATTTCATGTCAGTTCGCTGGAAATGATCTTAAGCGAAACTCAAATGTCGTTATGGCACTCAACCAAAGACGGGTTATTTCAACAAATGCAAGAGCAGCGTCATCGAGCTAGCAGTGACGCGGCGCTTATCCAAAACACTTTTGTGACAACGCAGCAGATATGTATCAATAATGCTAAACAGTTAAAGGCTTTTTAATTTATAAAGCCGAACCTATTGAACTGCTTAGGAATGTTTACGGTTTTAATACGATAAAATAATGCGATAAAACCTTTTACCAAACGAGTTAGTTAACAATATTATACGGCGACTAATGATTCAGACACGGCTAACATCGCAATTTTTATTCACTTATAGCTTCGCTTTTAATGAGCGTAACTATGAAAATAATCGTTGTGGTTTACCACTTATAACGGTCATTTTGTGGATTAGCGTTAGTTATTATTGGTATGGGTTTGCTAAAATAATGGGATGAACTCATCCGGCATTGATATGACACCGATTACTGAACATTCAAATCTCGAAGCACAGTTAATAGATGATATTGCTGACGCTTTGGCACAACAAGGTTTTATCCATTTACAGCACTTTTTGCCTGAGTGGCTTGCTAACCAGCTGATGCACGAAGCAAAGCACTTAGCTTCAATCGAGTTTAAACCTGCTGGTATTGGCCGTAACAATAATCAGCAAATAAATTCACAAGTGAGAACGGATTCGACCATGTGGTTTAGTGGTAACTCTGCCCCACAAAAAGCATATTTAGACTGGATGGAACAATTGAGAATGGGTCTTAATAAGCGACTATTTATGGGGCTATTCGATTTTGAATGTCATTTTTCGCACTACTCAACCGGCGATTTTTATCAGCGCCACTTAGATGCCTTCAAAGGCCGAAGTAATCGAATTTTAAGCTCCGTATTTTATTTGAATCCCCACTGGAATAAAAATAATGGCGGAGAGTTACTTTTGTATGCAGATGAACAACCATCACCTTTGTTAACTGTGTCTCCAGAGTTCAACAGTTGCATCATATTTTTAAGCGATGTTTTCCCTCATGAAGTCCTTGTAAGCCGTTGTGATAGATTCAGTATTGCTGGATGGCATCGAGTCAATAGTCAGTCAGTAAAACATGTAGATCCCAGCCAATAAGTCAGCCTTATAAGTACTGCTTTAAATTGCTGAGTTGTTTCTATTTACCGAACTGAGCTAAATTTAATAAGTTTGTTATTTGAGATACAAGTATGCAG
>JAWUXT010000182.1:0-16251 GCA_034111205.1 Paraglaciecola sp.
ATTGTTTAGATAATTAATACCATTAATATTAAGTAAAAAAGCCATGCCCTAGAGCATGGCTTTTTAGTTTCTAGGGAATATCGTTGGTTTATCAATAACTCGGCAAACCATTGCCGTTTGTCATCTGTGCCTGCAATTAAAATCCTAAGCAACTCTAATACAATTTTTACCCGCTTGCTTGGCAGCATATAGGGCTTCGTCAGCCCGTGAAAACATGCCGAGTTGGGAGGCCTTTTCCTGATAAGTTGCGCTGCCAATACTGCAGGATATTTTATGTTGTTGCAGCAACGATTCCGATTCAATGGCGATGCGGATCCGCTCCGCAATGATATTGTTAGTCTGATTGTCTGCTCCTGGTAACAAACAGCAAAACTCATCACCACCAAATCTAAAGGCGAAGTCGGACTCTCTAAGGCTATTCAAAATAGTATCTGCACAAGCCATCAATACTTTATCGCCTTCTTGATGCCCATGAATATCGTTCACTTGTTTAAAGTTATCCATATCTAACACTAGTAAACCAAAGGGCTGGTGACGCCTTTGTGATTGGCTGGACAGTCTTACCATGGTTTCGTCGTAGCTCGCTCTATTACCTAAGGACGTTAAGAAGTCCTTCATAGCAAACTGCTTAATTTTGTGATGCTCTAAGGCATTTTTGAAGGGATAACAAAAATTAACATGCATTTGTTGCAATATTTGCCAATGCCTCAAAGACAAAGGTTGGGTAAATGAATAATCCATAACGGCAATTGCACTTCCCATCTGCAGACAGTTAAGGGTTTTTGAGTGGGAATTTTTTACCGTTTGACCAAATCTAACGCTATTATCTTCAAACTGGATTTTTAGTTCAGACAAAGGTAGGGTGCTTTCTAATTGCTGAAAATATAATTGACTCAGCTTGGGCAAGTCTATTGTTGTTAGCAATTTAAGGATGAATTTATTAAGCTGACCTTGTGTCAAACCTTGTTTCTGTTCATGATCAAGGTCTTGAGCAAGTCCTTGATTAGACTCTTCATGGCTGAAATAAGGTTCACCGACATTTGCGTCGTAAAACTGATTAAGTTGTTCCAACGGTTTCTCCTGCCAAAAATATGGCGAATTGCTATACAAAAATGATTCTTAGCTAACACTCAGCAAGTATTGTGCCTAGCAAACAACTTAGAAGGGTAAACACAAGGTTATGCATGGAAATTTAGGCAGTATTGTTATTTTAATGGCCGTAGCAGTGATAACTGTTTGGTTATTTAAACGTATTAATTTACCTCCCATTCTGGCCTATCTTTTTTGTGGGATTTTAGCTGGTCCCGATTTACTTGCATTATTTGAACACCCAGAAGACATGGAAACTTTTGCCGAACTAGGTATTGTTTTTTTGTTGTTTTCATTGGGATTGGAGTTTTCACTTCCTAAAATGTTAGCTATGCGTCACTTGGTATTTGGCGTAGGGTTAGCTCAGATGGTGCTCACCACGTTAGTGTTTATGGGGCTCGCCTGGATACTGGGTTTTGATGCCAAAGCGTCCTTCGTAATAGGTGGGATTATCGCCCTGTCTTCAACTGCCATTGTGATTAAACAAACCAGTGATTTAGGTATCTTGAATACCCCTCGAGCACAAATTGCAGTCAGCATTTTATTGCTACAAGATATTGCTGTGGTGCCTTTGCTAATATTAGTACCTTTGTTAGCCGCTGACTCCGAACAAAGTTTAGGTATTGCTATTTCAATGGCGTTTTTTAAGGGCTTATTAGTGGTTGGCATTTTGTTATCTGTCGGTAAATGGGTATTACCGAAGGTCTTTAGTGAAGTGGCCCGCACTCGCACTGATGAACTCTTTGTGTTGACAACAATTATGGTGGCTTTAATGGCCGCAGGTTTAGCTTTTTCTTTTGGGCTATCCATGGCATTGGGTGCATTTTTGGCGGGTATGATGCTAGGTGAAAGCCAGTATAAATATCAATTAGAAGCTGATATACGACCTTTTAGAGACATTCTAATGGGGTTGTTTTTTATTACTATTGGTATGCGCCTAGAGCTACACAATTTACCTCATCAGATCCACTGGGCACTATTAGGCTTGATGGTTATTGTGCTGTTAAAAGTAGTGCTTATACGGCTATCTGCAAAGATTTTTAAATTGGGCAAACAAGATGCTTGGGCAGCCGGACTGAAACTGTGTCAAATGGGCGAGTTTAGTTTTGTGTTGGCAGCACTGGCGGTAGATCATGCTATTTTAAACTCAGAGCAAGGTTCGTTACTGTTAACCATTGGTGTGATGAGTATGGCTATCACACCTTGGTTAGTCGATAAAAGTCCGCAAATTGCTAAAGCCATCAGTCCTGAAGCAACGCCTGATGTAAAAGGGTTAGAACAGCTTTCAGCCCAAGATCAACAATTGACTGATCATGTACTCATTTTTGGTTTTGGTCGAGTGGGTCAATCAGTTAGCCGTTTATTAAAAATTGAAGCTATTCCCTACATGGTGGTTGATGCGGATCCTTTCCGCGTTCAAGAAAGTCAAAGTGCGGGCGAGCCAGTATATTTTGGTGATGTGAAACAAAAAGATATATTACATTCGGTCGGAATTGAAAGAGCCAAGCTGGTGCTGATTACCTTTGACCAACATGAAAAAGCCATAAATGTGATTAATTTAGTTAAAAGCTTGTACCCAGACTTACCTGTAGTGGTAAGAACTAGAAAAGATAATCGCATGGAAGAATTGCTTGAGGCAGGTGCATCTCAAGTGGTACCGGAAATTCTCGAAGGTAGTTTGATGTTAGTGACTCAAGTTTTGCAGTTGTCTGGTGTGCCAATGTCTCGGATACTCAAACGGGTGCGTAAAGAGCGCAAGGGGCATTATGCTAATATGCACGGTTTTTTCCCCGGAGTAACCACTGATCTTGATTACGCAAAACAAAACAAATTGGAGTTTATGCATGCTGTTATTCTTACAAAAGATGCATACGCTGTAGGTAAATCATTGCAGCAACTCAACTTGCAACAATGGCGGGTTAATGTCAAAGGGCTGAGAAGGGATAATCATGAACTATCGGAGCCAGACGAAAATATGGCTCTATTAGCGGGCGATGTGATAGTTATCGCTGCGAAACCGCGTAAAGTTGAGCGGGCAGAACGGTTTTTATTGGAAGGAGATTGATATAGTTATCCTTTTTATTAGCAAGTTCCGATAGCAGTGCAGTGGTTGTAATTCAAAATATTTTAACCTTCGTGATTGAGTCACATTTCCTCCATGGATTTGGCACACTTATCGCCTAGAAATTTATGTCAGTCGAAGTGGATTAAGTTTGCTACCTAGGTAGTTTTTTTATTTCTTCAGGCAATATTTCAAGTTCATATACCTGCGCAATAGTGATTGGGCTCACCTAGGTTTTTATCTTCTATCTATTAATATTTTTAATGACGTGTCTCGAGCGTTTATTGACCTGCTAGTGTCACTTTTAGTTTTCATAATTCTTGACTTTGTACGGGGCTAAAAATGTTGGTCGATGTTAGTATGAGAAAACTTGATAACTTGCTGATGACTTTTATGCCCTCCATTTATACATTGTGCGCCCCCAGTATAGGCTCTGTTGTTGCTGTACTGGTCAATCAAAATGAGCAAGTACATATAGAACAACCTCTGGTTATTATCGAAGCTATGAAGATGCAAACCACTTTGTGTGCGGAAGTTTCGGGCAAGGTAGGCCAAGTTTTTGTCAATATTGGGGATGATTGTTTTGTGGGGATGCCTGTGGTGGATATACACCCGGACGGTGCTAGTAAGACTAAATCCGAAACAATGGTAACCCCTAACAGTACAAATCAAAGATTACTAGACGAACTGCGAACTAGAGAAGAGCTGACTCTCGATACTCAAAGAATGGAGCAACAACAAAAACGCCACGAAAAAGGTTATTTAAGCGCCAGAGAAAACTTACAAAACCTATGTCCTGCAGACAGTTTTATGGAATACGGACAAATGGCGGTTGCGGCACAGCGTTTACGCCGAGATTACGACGAATTAAAAACCGCTACTGCCGCTGATGGTGTCATCACAGGTGTAGGGCAAATTAATCAAGGTTTGGTCGCTGAGCAGAATACCCAAACTGCCATAGTGATTAATGATTACAGTGTATTAGCGGGTACACAAGGCTATTTCCATCATCTAAAATTAGATCGGATTTTAGCTATTGCGGTAGCTAAAAAATTCCCCGTGATTATGTTCACCGAAGGCGGCGGAGGTCGACCTGGGGATACAGATATTACAACCGTAAATTCAGGCCTGCAATGTCAATCCTTTTCTACATGGGCGAGTTTGCAAGGAAAAGTGCCGCGCATATCAGTGGCAAATGGTTACTGTTTTGCAGGTAACGCCGCTTTGTTTGGTGCTGCAGATATCACCATTGCTACCCAGTCTTCATGGATTGGTATGGCAGGCCCAGCGATGATAGAGGGCGGTGGTTTGGGTGTGGTTAAGCCAACTGATATTGGCCCTAGCGATAAGCAAGTAAAGAATGGTGTGATCGATATCTTAGTTGAAAACGAGCAGCAAGCAGCCGAAATGGCAAAGAAATGTTTGTTGTATTTCCAAGGACCATTAGTAGACGAGCAACAAATTAAATTTGCGGACCAACATGCCCTAAATCATATTTTACCCGAAGACAGGCGTTTTGTGTATGACGTAAAAGAAATCATTCATACTCTCGCAGACACCGATTCTTTTACTGAAATTAAGGCCTTATTTGGTGCGGCAATTATTACTGGTTTTATGCATTTACAAGGTCATCCAGTGGGGGTGTTAGCCAGTAATTGCAAAGTATTAGGCGGTGCAATTGATGTTGATGCGGGCGAAAAAGCGAGTCAATTTATGCAACTTTGCCAGCAGTTTTCTATTCCGGTAGTTGTATTGTGTGATACGCCCGGATTTATGGTGGGGCCAGAACATGAAGACAGAGGGGCCGTGCGCAGGTTGTCGCAATTGTTTGTTGCAGGCAGTCAACTTACCGTGCCATTAGTAGCTGTGGTATTAAGAAAATGTTACGGCTTAGGTGCGCAGGCTTTGTTGGGCGGAAATACCAGTCAACCGAGTTACACTATTGCTTGGCCCACAGGAGAATTTGGTGCAATGGGGCTTGAAGGCGCGGTCAAACTCGGGTTTAAAAAAGAACTCGCAGCAGAGCAGGACCTGACAGCAAGAAAAGCACTTTATGAGCAACTCTTAGCAGCACAATATCAAAAAGGTCAAGCCCAAGAAGTGGCAAGTGTGCTAGAAATAGATGCTGTCATTGAACCGGCTAATACTAGGAAAACCTTGCTGTTAGCTTTAAAAATAGTCCAATAATAAAAGCTGATAGAGCATAACTTTAAAAAGTTAGTTGCACAATTAACAATCAATATTATACTGTATGTATAACCAGTTGTTTTTTGGAGGCAACATGAGCAGTTATTCAAATATAAACTTTGGTGTATATAACGTTGTAAATGGCGCTGCAAAGAGAAGTGTAAACAGCGTCTACAACAACAATTCTCTGCACGCTGAGCATTACACTACAATGGACTTGTGCAGTCAGGCTCAAATGTCTGACAGTGCAGACAATATTCTTAATCGAATGGACAAACTCAGAGCCTTTGCAAGAGAGCAGCAAGCTAAACGCGTGAAGTCTCAGCGGCAACAAATCAGCTTTTGTTTTTAAGTCTGACAACGTTATGCAAGCTTAAGCTATGAGTCGTGTCTTGTTAAACTTGGGTCTTCTAGCCAGATGTACCTAAATAAATATGATCATTGATATTTATCTACCAATAAAATGACGCAATCGTTTTAAAAAGCTTTAAACTAATAACATCTTTACGGTTGGATAAACCAACCTCGTTTTTAGGAATATTATGATCAACAACGATGTCATGCGCCGTGTACGCTATATCTTCGATTTTAACGACGCAAAAATGATAGAAATTTTTGCCCAAGCAGATTACCCCGCCACAGTTGCACAGCTTCACACTTGGCTACGCAAAGAGGACGATCCTGCTTTCATTGAACTAACCGACCTTCAATTTTCACTGTTCTTGAACGGTTTGATTAACATGAATCGTGGAAAGCGTGAAGGCGTCGAAGCCCCAGTTGAGCGCAGACTTACCAACAACATCATTTTTATGAAGTTGAAAATAGCGCTAAATATGCAAGCTGAAGCGGTATTAGAAGCTATGGATTTAAGTGGCTTTAAAATCAGCAAACATGAATTAAGTGCTTTCTTCAGAAAACCAGAAAATCGCCAGTATCGTGCTTGTAATGATCAGATTATGCGTAACTTCCTAAAGGGTTTGCAAATTAAAGTACGCGGGGAAGCGGAAAGTGAAGATGAAGATAAGGCTGTTTAATTCCCTCTAGTTAAATACTTAGGTAGCGCCAATGTCACATTGACGTTTAAACGTATTTAGCTGCGAATGCCTTATTTTGCCTTACATACTTCTTTCCAAGAATCGAAAGAAGTATGTATCAAAAATATCTGCCCAAAATGGTCATTATTCAAATGACCACATACATCATTTAACACTACTCCTCCTAGCTTGACATTGAGCGCAGCAACTTCCTCTGCACATATTTTCCAATATCCAAGTTTTCTATGAATGTGTTTGTCAGCCAATACAATCACCTTCTCACTTTCACAAATCACTGAAACTGGCTTAGATTCAAAATTCATTTTATGGGTGGCTTGTTAATGATTGGTGGCTTGTTAATGATAATTTCTTCTGTGTTATTTTGCTTTTTGCATCCATTCAGGTTGGGGCGAGTTATTCAATTGGGAGGGGGTATGCTCAAAAGGTTCCAGTTTTAGCTCTAAAAGTCCTTTTATCTCCACAGCAAATTTGACAATGTTTAAGCATTCACTTAACTTATGTCTTATATAAGACATGAAATCTAAATTACGCTTTTTAATTGGAACAAATAAATGCCAAATAGTCATAAAGAAATGCCAAAGGTCGGTTTTGGTCTTTGGAAAATACCACAAGATATCTGTGCCGATGCAGTCTACAACGCGATTAAAGCAGGATATCGTCATCTAGATAGCGCTTGCGATTACGGTAACGAGGTGCAAGTAGGTGAGGGTATTAAACGTGCTATTGATGATGGGCTTTGTAATCGTTCAGATTTGTGGGTCACATCTAAGTTGTGGAATACCTATCATGCAAAAGAGCATGTTAAGCCGGCTTTAGAAAAAACCTTGGCTGATTTACAGTTGGACTATCTAGATTTATATTTGATTCATTTTCCTATTGCTCAACCTTTTGTCGATTTTGAAGATCGTTATCCACCTGAGTGGATAACTGACCCGGCTGTTGGCAAAATGGAGTTAGCGCCTGTGCCCTTGTACGAAACATGGCAAGCTATGGAATCCTTATACGAAGAAGGCCTAGTCAAGCAGATTGGTATATGTAACTACAATACTGGGTTGTTACATGATTTGATGTCTTATGCCCAAATTAAGCCTTCGGTATTACAAGTAGAATCGCATCCTTATTTAACCCAAGAGCGTTTGATGCGTTTAGCGGCTCAGTACGACCTTAACGTTACTGCTTTCTCACCACTTGGTGCGTTATCTTACTTAGAGTTAGACATGGCTGGTGCGGCAGAATCTGTATTAGAACAGACCGTGGTTAAACAAGCCGCACATAGGTTAGGCAAAACTGCCGCACAGGTAGTACTGCGATGGGGTGTTCAACGGGGTAATGCTATTATTCCAAAAACGTCGCGCCCCGAGCGTTTAAAAGAGAATTTAGATATTTTTGATTTCGAACTGACTTCACATGAGATGGATGGCATTTCATCGCTTAACAGTAATAGGCGATTTAATGATCCAGGGAATTTCTGTGAAGCTGCCTTCAATACTTTTCACCCTATATACGATTAGAGAGGGGCCTTTTATGCAAACTATTAATTATGTGAAAGTACAACATCAATTGGATTGCGGTGGTTCAGTTTTCCCTAGTGTTGTGGTCAATGATGGTTCACTGACAACACAACAAGAATGTGCTGATTGGATCAAATCAAACTTGTCTGAACTAGAATCTAAGTTACGAGAATCGGGAGCGATCTTATTCAGAGGATTTCCTGTCGACTCGGCTGAAACATTTGATGAATTCTCACATTCTTTTGGTTATCCGAACTTCACTTACAAAGAATCATTGTCGAATGCCGTCAGGATAAATTACACCGAACGAGTATTTACCGCCAATGAAGCGCCCAAGGATGTAGAAATATTTCTACATCATGAAATGGCGCAAACGCCTATCTCACCAAGCAAATTATTTTTCTTTTGTCAAAGTGCTGCCGAGGAAGGGGGGGAAACACCTATATGTCGCTCCGATATGTTGTTTGAAGATTTAGCGATACAAATGCCAGATCTGGCTGCAGATTTTGTGAAAAAAGGGCTTAAATACACCACTCAGATGCCTGCAGAAGATGATCCTAACTCAGGACAAGGGCGCAGCTGGAAGAGTACGTTAAGCGTACAAAATGATGCCCAAGCTGAACAAAAGTTAGCCGAGTTGGGTTATAGTTGGGAGTGGCTTGCTGATGGCAGTTTACGCGCTACCACACCTATATTACCTGCTGTGATCGACATGGGTAACAATAAACAAGTTTTTTATAACCAATTGATTGCTGCATTTATGGGTTGGAAAGGTGTTCGCGAAAACCCTTCTAGCGCTATTACCTTTGGTGATGGCGCTGATATCCCTGTTGAAGGTTTACAGTTGGCTGTTAAATTGTCTGAAAAGTATACTTTTGATTTACCTTGGCAAGACGGTGATGTGGCTTTGGTCGACAATTATATGGCTATGCATGGTAGACGCCCCTTTTCTGGTGAACGAAAGCGCCAGGTGTTGGTTGCTTTAGCTATCGATTAAACGAGTATTAACAGTTATTTGTTAAAACCTTTACAGACCAAATGAGCCAATAAATTGCATATAAAAACGAAGCTGCCTGGTGTTTTAATTTCTGTCATTGTGGGTCTAGCCGCATTGTTCTTAAGCGAACACTATGGCGCGCCTGCAATGTTGTTTGCATTGTTGTTAGGCATCGCCATGTCGTTTTTGTATGAAGGTACAAAATGTAAAGAAGGCATTGAGTTTACTGCCTGTCATATTTTGCGGATCGGTGTGGGGTTGTTAGGATTACGTATCGCGTTTGGTGATTTGGCCGCGCTGGGTTGGCAAACTGCGTTGCTATTGATAGTGGCTATTGTCAGCACTATTGGGCTTGGCATTGTTTTAGCTAAAGCGCTTGGCTTACAAAAACGTTTTGGGGTATTAACAGGAGGCTCTGTAGGTATATGTGGTGCTTCTGCTGCCATGGCCATTGCCGCAGTGTTACCCGATAGTAAAGAGAAAGACCGCGATACCTTACTGACAATTGTCGTTGTCACAGCATTGTCCACAATAGCCATGGTGATGTACCCAATACTGGCTGATCTGCTTAATCTGACTCCAACTCATACGAGTATTTTTTTAGGTGGCACCATCCATGATGTGGCTCAGGTAGTTGGAGCAGGATATTCGGTGTCCGAAGAAACCGGTGATTTAGCCACATTAACTAAGTTAGTCCGGGTAGCATTTTTAATGCCGGTAGTGGTGTGTATATTATTGGTGTTGAGGTTGAACCTAGATAAGACATCAGATGCAAAACCGCCAGGTATCCCTGCATTTTTAATTGCTTTTGTATTGTTGATGACACTTAACAGTTCAGTGGATTTACCGGAAGTAGTGACTCAAGGGGCCACAGATATTTCACGTTTCGCCTTGGTGATTTCAATTGCAGCCATTGGTATGAAATCGAATCTGGGCCAGTTGCTACAAGTTGGGCTAAAACCCATTTTACTCATAGTATTAGAAACATTGTGGATCGCTTCTTTGATCCTACTAAGTTTACCTTACATTTAACCCTCAAGGTCTTATATGCGCGATATCAATGGCAAGCAAACAAAAGTATCCACTGATACACAACAGCTAAATCACCAAGAACCTATGAACAGACGTGGTTTTTTATCTAGTCTAGCCACCTTAACCACCGTCATTGGTAGCGAAATAGTGTTTGCTCGCTTTATGCCAGCAGGGTTTATTCCCGTTGCTTTTGCCCAGACATTGACACCTTTTGTGATCCCCGGTAAAGACTCAGGACTGGTGGTGTTAAACGATCGACCGATCAATGCCGAAACCCCCGCTCATTTACTTAACGATGAAGTGACCCCCGCGGATAAATTGTTTGTACGTAATAATGGTATACCGCCACAAAAAGTCGATATCAAAGGTTGGACACTCACCATTGAAGGGGAGTCAGCCGAGCAAAGTAAAACTTATACCTTGGCAGAACTTAAGCAGAATTTCACCCATTACACTTATCAGTTAACGTTAGAATGTGGTGGCAATGGGCGTTCTGAATTCAGTCCACCTGCTAAAGGTAATCAGTGGACTAACGGCGCAGTCGGTTGCCCTAAATGGACAGGTATACGTTTAGCCGATGTATTAAAAGATGTAGGCTTAAAAGAGGATGCCGTTTATATTGGTTATTATGGCAAAGACACGCATTTAAGTGGGGACCCAAACAAAAACGCTATTTCACGTGGCGTACCGATAAATAAAGCATTTGAAAATGAATCTCTGATCGCATGGGCGATGAATGACCAAGATTTACCTGCGATGAATGGTTACCCGTTAAGATTAGTGTTCGGTGGTTGGCCAGCGTCTACCTCAGGCAAATGGTTAGAAAAAATTGTTATTCGCAATCAAGTGCATGATGGTGCCAAAATGCTCGGAACTGCCTATCGTGTGCCTTGTAAAACAGTGGCTCCCGGCGCCAAAGTAGCAGATGAGGATATGTGTATCATTCATGCTATGCCAGTGAAGTCCTTAGTTACTTATCCCAAATCAGGTGTATTACACCCATTGACTAACAAACTAGATGTTAATGGCCACGCTTGGGCAGGTGATAAACAGGTTGCTAAAGTAGAGGTGTCGATAGATTTTGGTCAAACGTGGCAACCGGCTAAATTAACTAAAGCAGTAAACCGCAATGCTTGGCAACATTGGCAAAGCACTTTGTTGTTCCCACAAAAAGGTTATTACGAAGTGTGGGCCAAAGCTACCGACAGCGACGGGAAGAGTCAGCCTATGGTGTTACCTGGATGGAATCCAAAGGGTTACTTAAATAATGCCTGTCATCGTATCGCTGTGCAGGTTGTTTAGGGTGTGCCCAATTAACATTCGCCGTATGCCAGTGTTTGTTCTGATCCTGTTTGGACTGTGTACCATAGCATTATCAATTCAGGCAGCAGAAAAAACAACTTACGACCCCATCACTGGTTTTGTCATAGGTGAAAATTATGAAATTGTGCGCGCTCATTGCACCGCTTGCCATTCTGCAAAACTGGTTACGCAAAATCGTATGACGCGCGATAATTGGTTAGAAACGATCCGCTGGATGCAAAAGTCTCAAGGGTTGTGGCCCCTTGGTGCCCAAGAGCAAAAAATTCTCGATTACCTCGAAATCCATTACAGCCCCATAGCCGTCAGTCGTCGTTCACCTATTCCTGGCCATTTGATGCCTGTGCTAAAGTAGCCTAATCACTGGCTATAGCCTTTTTACTTAGCGTTGAACCTGAACTCTGGCTTTTGTATCTGAATTTAACTCAAGGTTACTGAGAAAGGATAAGGCGATCATATTAATACTATTCACTTAAGCTTCACACTTAAGATGTAAGGCATGATTAGAGTGAATGGCTATCCCTAAGAACGAAGAAAATCAAGTGATGTTCACAGTGGTTTGTTATATGAATTTTCTATTGGCTGTGAACATGGTTTAATGAATTTACTATTGAAATTTCACACTCAAAGGTGAGCAGAATGTCTTTACTAACCATGAATTATAGTTGGCGATGGTCTGCTGCTGTTATACTTTTTCTGTGTGCTTTCTTGGGTTTGATGATGGGGGTGTCGTTATCAGAGCGGCCAGATGTTCAGACTGCGGATATGCTCACTAAAGCCTATTACAGTTTAGGCTTATTTGTGATGGGTGGACTGGATCTAGGCACGCCTGTTGACGGCCCCTTATTTGCCCGCTTGATGTTGTGGCTAAGTTATTTTGCGTCACCTATGTTGGCCGCATCCACCATCATTGAAGCGGTCATTAAAACGATTTCTCCTTACAAATGGCATTTTCGGCGGATCAGTGATCATATAGTGGTTTCCGGCTCAGACGAATTGACTATTACCTATTTAAAACAACTTAGGTTGTTACAACCTAAGATCCCATTGCTGATCATATGTGATGACATTTCACCTATACGCGAAGAAGAATTAAAGCGCCGCTATCACGCTATGGTGGTCACTGGCGATATCACTCGTAGTTATTTCTTATCTAAATTATTTCTGCATAAAGCTAAAAAAGTAGTTTTACTTGGTAAAGATAACTTTCAAAATTATGAAGCCGCCTATAAAATCTTGCAGTTACAGCCTTCATTAAAAGGCAAAATTATTATTCACTGCAATAGTATTCGTTTTATGCGCTCCATGGCTGACTCTGCGGTAGCCAAACAATGTATTAATTTTAATGCCTACCAATTAGCTGCATCGGCTTTAGTGAAACAACATTTGATTTCGCATTTTGTGCAAACGGTACCCAAAGATGTTGTAGTGATTGCCGGTTTTGGTTTGTTTGGTCAAACGATACTTGAAGAACTGCAACACTATGCACAAAAAGAAATTGATACTATTGCGATTATTGGTATCGATGCTAAACGCCGTATTCAGGTAGTCGATGAGCAGCGCCAGTTAGCTAATTTTTGTAAAAGAGAAATATTCGAGGGTAATATTTCCCATCCTGAAGTGTGGCAACAATTACGCTCTAAAGTGAATTTGACTGACACTCAACCCATTATCATTTTATGCACAGATTCAGTGGAAGATAACTTTAGAACGTCTTTGTGGCTAAAAAATAAATACCCGGATTCAATGATAATAGCTCGCAGTTATTTACCATCAAGATTTGCTGATAATGTCGGTGAGCAATATAATATTTTAAATGTGAGTATTAATCAGTTAGTCAAAGATAATTTCCCCACCGACTGGATGACTCCCTAGATAGTTTTACCCTATTCAAATCCAATTAAAATCTGCAACGATTATAGATATTTCTGTGAATGACTATAGTGCTGATCAGAATCAATTTATTAATAATCCACAGGGGTATCTTTAGTATTTAACACAGAGATTATTATTATGCTTGCTTTGGGCTTTGAATAAAATACTGTTAATTTTTTGCAAGGTATCAAGCGTAGTTGAGGGATAGCATTATTCGGTGCTATCGCACCTTTTACAATAGGCTATGTCATGGCCGACATCTTTTGGGGCGACGCTAACACATCACTTTTTTGTGGTTTTGCAATGATGGCTACGGCCGTGTCTTTAACCATGGCTTAACTCAAGAGGGAAGGGCTGAATAATACACCCGCGGCAACTGGGAGCATGAGCTCAGCAGTACTTGATGATATCGCTTCACTTGCATTGGTCGCTATTCTAGTACCTATTGCCACCGGCGAGGCAACTGTTTCTTTGGATGGTATCTTGCTAATTTTAGGTAAAGCAGTGGCGTTTTTCGCACTTGTGACAGTGATGGGGGCATGGTTATTTCCAGCTAGTCAAGGTGTTACCCAGAAGATCCCATTGTTGGGTAAACTCAATTTACGAGAAGTCTTAGCTATGGCCAAAGGCGAATACACTGTCCTGTCGCTGTTATTGATTGCCGTATTAGTTGGGCTTTTGGCACATTAATTTGGTTTTCATCCAGCTGTAGGCGCCTACATGGATTGATTATTCATCGCGAGTATTTTGATTTTCATAAAGATGAAGACAAAGATTATTACCAACAAGCCAGAGAGATTATCGTCAATGTTGCATTTTCATGGATTGGACCTGTATTTTTTGTTGCTTGGCAGCAAGCTTTTGTTTGATCTTGATACTTTTCTGTCCGTGTTACCCGAGGGCTAATGTTGTTTGTGAGCTTATTCATTGGTCAAGTGCTTTTTGCAGCATTAGCCGATCGTTATACTGGCAACTTTGACTGGCCTGCCAGTTGAATGATTGGCTTTGGCAAGTTGGGTAGGGCTGAATTAGCATTTGTGGTGATGGATATTGCTTATGTTCAGCATCACATCATGTCTGTAGAAGCTTTTTATACCTTAATGTTGGTGGCTTTTATGCTGAATCTCTCGGTACCCATCACAATAAGTTGGCACAAACAGCATCGATTATTACTCTTCTGATATACAAGGGGGGCAGACATTCAGAGATTCAAAGACCATAAAAAAGCGCTCTAACTTCATCAGAAGCAGAGCGCCAACACACACTAAAGTTGTTTAGAACTTCGCACGTAACTGCACACCAAAGTGACGATCAGCATCACGTGGGATCTGATAACGGAAGTTGTCTCCGCTGTAAGTAGTGACATAACTTTCGTCGGTCAAGTTTTTACCAATGATGGATATCCGGTAGTTATCATCATCAAAGGAGAAGGCTAGACTGGCATTCAATATAGCATAATCAGGTAAAAGGTCTACTGGGTTCACTGCCGCTGCAGTGCCGCCAGGAGCCCCGACATATAATTCGTCAGTGTAAACATAAGAGCCATTTAGATAGATTTCCATATCATCCAATTCCCACACATATTCGCCCGTTACAGAATATTTTAAATCTGGTGAAAAGGGTAAATCAGCACCTGAGCTACCAGTACAACCAGAACCTCCTACTGGACAACGAAATTCATCTACTTCTGCATCTACACTGGATAATCCACCCGTAAGGGTCAGTGCTTCTGTAGCTTGCCACATAAAGTCAAACTCAATACCTTGGGTGATGACTGAACCTGCATTGGTTAAGCGTGTGATGAATACACCATCGAGCACTTCAGGATTATTGGCTTGAAAACCATCAATTTCGGTGCGAAATATAGCGGCATTAAAAATTAAATCGCGACTCGCATATTTGTAACCCAACTCATAGGCATCTGACGTTTCTGAACCAATGGGCAACGTATCGTTATCAGACATGTTATAAAACACGTTAAAGGCTGGACCTTTATAACCCTGTGAATATGTGGCGTAAACCATGCTGTCGTCGTTAATATCAAACTGCGCGCCAAACTTCCCTGACACATTTGACTCATCGGTAGAACCGTCATAATCGGTATCTAGAGTGGCTTCACGCACGCCTACACCTTTACGTCCATATTCATCGTTACTGTTTCTGTTGTGGGTAAAACTCACTTCATCATCGGTGTAACGTAAACCAAACAATAATCTAAAATCATCACTGATATGGTATTTACCATCTGCAAACAATGCCCAGTTATCAAATTCGGTTTCCATGTAGGCCGTGGCACCAACTATATCATTAGCGTTGCAGCTCAATCCTTCACTGGAAATAAAGTTGGCAACGTCGGCGGCCGATGGATCATTAATAATATTGTTACTGTCTAAATAATTTGATATGGCTGTATCAAATTGACTGACTTTGAGGTCACCGTCTTCGTTTATACCAGTAACATTGCGGCCAAGTGTTTCATCGAAAATACCACCGTTATTTTGGCAACTAGCGTCACGGGTGAAGTTACGTTCAGATTTTTGGTTCCACCAGAAAAAACCGGCTTGGTAATCTAAGGCTCCACCAGTGGGAGAGGCTATGCGCAATTCCTGAGACACCTGATCCCATTCCTGAGGCCCTACATCATGCAATTGAAATGGCACACCAAATACAGGTAAAGTTGAGTCGCCAGCTGTGGATGTAAAATCACCTTCGCGGAATTCAGTATTATTCCAACTACGATAGGCGGTAATCGAAGTTAACTGATGTTCGCCTAACTCTTTATCCACTTGAATTGAGAATGCAGTCGTTTCGTCTAAAGTGCGGGTTTCAAAATCATGATCAATTTGTCTTTGATCTAAGTCTAGATCGCCATTACCAGAACTGTTAGGTGACGCTTCTGAATTATGACGGTTGCTCGGAGCAAGCTCCAAATCGGCGCAACAACTGTCATTTGAATTCACATTTTCAAAAATAAATAAGATATCGGTGTCATCAGCCGCTTCGATATCAAGCATGGCACGCACGCCTTCTTTGTCGTAGCCACTGACGGTTTGGTTGTTGTAAACGTTATTAATGTAACCATCAAACTGAGATTTTAAAACGGTTAAACTACCACTGACGTTA
>JAWUXT010000183.1:0-8324 GCA_034111205.1 Paraglaciecola sp.
AGACCACCTGTCAATAAAAGTAATTGAAGTACCGCCAGGCCCACCTGTTCTGAGCACTTTTGTTGCTGAAATCTATCCGCAACCTTTTGTTAGCCCCGAAATTCATCAAGCTGCGGCTCTAGGACTGATGTCTCGTCTTAAATCTGAAGCTCATGTGGTCGAAATTGATTCGAGTATCAACAGTGAGCAGTTAATCTGGCGTTTTGTGACAGATAAACAAAAAGCGGCACTGTCAGGAATTTCCACCGTTGATATTAATAACGCTTTGACGGTGGCTATCGCATCTAAAAGGGCAGGCACTTATCAGGTTGAAAGCGACGCATCACCTGTACCAATAGAGGTTAAATTACCCTATAAAAACAGACAATCTCTGACCGATATTTTGTCATTGCAGGTTGTGGGGCAGGGTGCAATTGCACAGCAGGATAATGGCCTTGGATTAGAAGTGTCACCCCAGTCATTGGTGAGTCTTGCAGAGTTGGGGCAATGGCAACAAACCACAGTGTCTCAACCCATTTTGCATAAAGATTTGGTTCCAGTGATATATGTGACTGCAGAGTTGGCAGGTCGTACACCGGCAGAAGTCATTGCAGATTTAAGCGCAGACCTTATCACTGATGAAACAAGTCATTCGGTTACACAGAATGATTGGCAAAACAGAATGTATTTACAATCTGGTGGGGGTGAGCCGTGGAAATTACCAGAGGGTACGTCTTACTCATTTTCGGGTGAAGGAGAATGGAAAATCACTCTAGATGTATTTAGAGATATGGGCATCGCCTTTGCTTTTGCTTTAGTAGGTATATTCTTTCTACTTAAATTACAAACGTCTAGCTCGGCACTGGCATTAATTATTATGTCGGCCATTCCACTCACTATCATTGGCATCATGCCTGGTTTTTGGCTCTTGAATCAATTTGGTGAGCGCACTGTTGCAGGCGCTCCCGACCCAATATTATTCACTGCCACCGCTATGATAGGCATGATAGCACTTGCCGGCATAGTAGTTAGAAATTCGCTGATTTTAGTGGAATTTATCACCTTAGCCAGAGCCAAGGGTATGGATATCAAACAATCACTTTTAGCCGCAGGGGAGGTGCGTATGCGACCTGTTTTACTCACTGCTGGTACCACCATGTTAGGTAATTTAGTGATTACCCTAGATCCCGTTTTTAGTGGACTGGCTCTAGCCATTATTTTTGGCATCATTGCTTCAACGCTTTTTTCACTATTTGTCGTCCCTATGGTGTATTTCCTAGTGTTCGAAGATAACCAGCACACACCGTTAGAGGAACAAACCTTATGAGCATTAAAAAATGGGCTACCCCAGTATTCACTGTTTTAGGATTATTGGTCGTTGTCGCTTGGATGGCAGGAGTATTTACCAGCCAAGTTGCCCCTAGGTTACTAACACGCCCAGCTGATAAGATGCAAAATACTTATACTGTTAAATATATCACCAAGTCAATAGTAGAATCGATACCAGCCGGCATTAAAGCGAGAGAAGCGACCTTGTTATCAAGCCAAATCTTGGCTCGAATTAAAAACATTCATGTAAGGGCAGGGGACAACGTACAAAAAGGCCAATTACTGGTTACGCTTGAAAGCGAGGGGCTAAAAGCACAGTTAGCTCAATCAATCGCTATGGTAGATGCTTCACAAGCCATGTTAACTGAAGCAAAGGCCAATTTTGAACGCGCTCAAACACTAAAAGGAAAAGGCTTAGTCTCACAAAGTGAACTTGATGTGGCAGTAACAAATTTTCGGCGTTATGGCTCAGAACTTGTGGCAACAAATCAACGTAAACAAGCGGCACAAACTGCCCTTGAATACAGCAAAATAACCTCACCTTTTTCAGGTGTATTGGTTGAGAGATCTGCTGAACCAGGAAATATGGCATCACCAGGTCAGTTGCTTTTGTCTTTGTACGATCCATTGACCCTTCAAATTGAAGCTGATGTACGTGAATCATTGGCAATCCAGCTCGATATCGGTCGAAAAATCACAGTCAAGGTAGACTCTGTTGGTAAAGAAATAAATGCCATTATCGTTGAGATTGTGCCTGCCGCCGATCCAAATGCACGCTCATTTTTGGTAAAAGCAGGAATAGAATTTGATCCTAATCTTAGGCCTGGCATGTTTGCCAGAATGTTAATAGAAGATGGTACTAAAGAGGTATTGTCGGTCCCAGTGGATTATGTGAAAAGTTACGGCCAACTTGATATGGTATGGTTGTTAAAGGAGGGGAATTTAAGCCGACGTTTTGTGCGATTAGGAAAGTCTCAACGTAATCAGGTAGAAATTGTTTCGGGTCTCAATTCAGGTGACATACTGGCTTTGAGCGCTAATTAAAGAACATATAAACTTTCAGGAATTTATTATGCTAAAAACACTTCCGCAGTTACTACAGCAAGCGAAACAAAACGTAAAACTTTTAACAGCAAAAAACGCGGCCCAAGAGATCAGTCAAAACCACGGTTTACTGATAGATGTTAGGGAGTCAGCTGAACACTTTGCTTCCCCTGCTGTTGGCGCTATCAATATTCCTCGAGGTGTGCTCGAAATGAAACTGTTAGAAATTGAAAAAGACCCAGAACGTCCAATCTATTTGCATTGTGCTTCATCGCTACGTGCTACGTTAGCAGCAGAACAATTGGCCCGAATGGGCTATACAAATGTGAATGTCATCACTTGTCGAATGGAAGAAATACTTAACATGGCCCAGTATTCACAGTAGATTTTCATATCCAAAGCTATGATCAACAGTGTTATCGAAAGCCATGGTCAATAACTATTATTAATTGGTATGCCATTTTAAGGTTGCAAACTTTCTCCTTTATTGGCATACCATTTGTTAATACTTAACCAAATATCATCAGCCGTTTCAGCATACCAAAACAAATCTCTGTCTTCTTCATCAATCACCCCTTCATCAACAAAAAAGTCAATATCCACTGCTTTTTTCCAAAATGATTGGCCCACTAAAACAACTGGCATGGGCGTTATCTTGCGCGTTTGAATTAAAGTTAATGTTTCAAACAACTCATCTAAGGTGCCATATCCACCTGGAAAAGCTACCAATGCCCGGGCTCTAAGCACAAAATGTAATTTACGAATGGCAAAATAATGGAATTGAAAACAAAGCTCTGGAGTGACATAAGGATTAGGGAATTGCTCATTCGGCAGAGTGATGTTGAGTCCGACTGTTTCAGCTTGAACCTCTGCAGCACCGCGATTGGCAGCTTCCATGATGCCAGGGCCACCACCTGTCATGACCACTAACTGAGAGTCATTAGGGCCATTTCCAGACTTACCCACAATGCCAGCAAATTCCCGTGCTACTTGATAATACTGACTTTTGATTTGAATACGTTTGGCAATCGCTAGTTTATTAATTAACCTTTTATTTTGTGGCTTTTGTTCGATCTGTTTGTTTAATGAATCTATCCTCTGTTGTGCCGCTTTTGGTTCAACAATGCGCGTGCTGCCAAACACCACAATAGTGTGTTCAATACCGTGTTTATTTAATAACACTTGTGGTTTTAAATAGTCTAACTGCAACCTAATACCTCTGGCATTAGGTCCTTTTAAAAAATCAATATCTTCAATAGCAGGCACATAAGAGGGGTTGGTCATTATTCCTTCTAGTTTATTTGCAATGGCGGGATCTTCACTAATAGGTTTGGGCTTTTGCCATGGCAAAGCTTCTTTACGTTTGACTGGATGAGGTGGCTTAGGAATAGATAACAGAATTTTTTTTCTGGGCATCTTAGTGAGCACTACATAAGGTAAAGAATTGCCCATCATAGTTGCTTGATAAGGTCTAAATCCATCCTAAAACTAGCAAAGAATCGATCTGTATCAATATTTGTTAAGTCTAATGCTCTTACACTTTAATTAATTCAATTCGATATGGTTTAAAACATGGCAACTATTCGCAGGATCATCTTAGATGTACTGAAGCCTCATCATCCTAACGCCTATGAATTTGCCATGGTGTTGGCTGACTTAGGCAACGAATACGACGTACATTTAGCGGTAATTGAAGTGGATAAAAATACTGAAACTGTACAACTTGAGTTAAAGGCTCCCAGTATAGATTTTGAAATGGTACAAGCTGCGATAATTGAGATGGGGGCATCATTACACAGCATTGATGAAGTCGATGCTCATAGCCAAATAAATGATAGACCGCAAGATTAATTGATAACTTACATGGACATAAAAGGGCTCGTGGAACTGACCCATTCACAGGGCATTATGCGGCGATACTTTATCGTCAATGGATTTGATGGTGCATTAACAATGTTAGGTCTCATTTTAGGTTTTTTATTCAGCACACCAACTGATATAAATAATATTATAAACGTGTGTATGGGGGCATCAATCGCCTTATGTGTGAGTGGTATTAGCAGTGCATATGTGAGCGAAAGTGCTGAACGCAAATACGTTTTAACTAAGCTTGAAAATGCAATGATAACCGATTTAAGTCAAAGCTCTCACGCCCATGCAGCGCGCATTGTTCCCATTGTTATTGCGCTGGTTAATGGTCTAGCTCCGTTATTGATTTCGCTGCTTATCCTACTGCCATTATGGCTTTATAAAAGTGGTGTTGTATTGCCAATATCTCCTCTTATTATTTCTGTTTTTATCGCGATGACAGTTATCTTCTTGCTCGGTGTGTTTCTTAGTCGTGTTTCAGGCATATCTTGGTGGCGAAGCGGAATAAGAACGTTGATGGTGGGTATATTAACCGCCGCGCTTATTTTTGTATTTGTGGGGTAATAGATTGACTGAAAATTACTACAACCTAGATGTTAAAACGGCTTTAACAGAGCTTGAAACGTCAGCTAATGGGCTGACTTCACAACAGGCTCAACAGCGCTTGTTGCAAAATGGGCCTAACGTCATTCCTTCCAAGAAGACGCGATCAATCTGGCAGTTGTTTTTTAAACAGTTTGCTGATTTTATGATTATTGTGTTGTTAGTCGCCGCACTTATATCGGGTCTGGTGGGTGAATTAATGGATAGTGCCGCAATATTTATCATTTTGTTACTTAATGCTGCTGTAGGTGCGATTCAAGAGTTTAGAGCTCAACGCTCCCTTGAGGCTTTACAAAGAATGGCGTCCCCATCTGCAAGTGTATTGCGTGACGGTCAAACAGTTACCTTGCCAGAAAAAAAACTGGTTGTAGGTGACATTGTATTGTTAGAGACAGGTAGTATTACCCCTGCGGATATGCGTTTGATAATGGTGGAAGAATTACAGGTTAATGAATCGTCAATCACCGGTGAATCAGAGTCTATAATCAAACAGCAGACAAAACTAAAGGACAACAAACTTTTTACTGGTGACCAGACAAACTGTGTTTTTAAGGGAAGTTTGATTACTCACGGGCGAGCCACAGGAGTGGTTTTTGCAACCGGCCTAAACACAGAGATTGGTCAAATTGCCAACCTTTTACAGCAAGAGGAAGATACAAAAACACCTCTGCAGATAAGGTTGGTGAAGTTTGGTCGTTATCTTGCGTCAGCTATTTTATGTATCTGTGCAATATTGTTGGTGGTGGGACTCATACAAGGGCAACCATTAATGTTAATGTTTCTGACTTCAGTCAGTTTAGCTGTTGCCGCGATACCTGAAGCGTTACCTGCGGTTATCACTATTTCCCTTGCACTTGGTGCGCGTAACTTACTTAAGCAACAAGCTTTAGTGCGTAATCTACCCGCAGTTGAGACTTTGGGCTCAGTTACTTTTATCTGCACCGATAAGACTGGCACATTAACTCAGAATAAAATGACCGTTGAGCGAGTATTTGAAGGGCAACATCAATCTAGCCATTTAGCCAAAGATTATGCTGGGCTTGGGCAAGCCTTCGGGGAAGCCCTTGCGATAAGCAATGATGTAATGCAAAAAGATGGCATTCCTTTTGGTGAACCCACAGAGATGGCCTTATTTGAATTTGCAAAAAACAGTGGGTTTGACAAGGACAAAATCCTACAACATATGCCCCGTAACGCTGCTATTGCCTTTGACAGTCAACGGAAAGTTATGACAACACTGCATAGTAATTCTCCTAATATAGTAGCTTATGTGAAAGGCGCAACAGAAAAAGTGCTAGCTAGTTGTATAAAAACACAACAAGGCAGTGAGCAAATAGACCTTAACAAAACACAGATATTAGCTAATGCTGAGCAGTTAGCTAATGACGGTTATCGTGTATTGGCGTTGGCCAAACGTCACTTTGAATCAATGCCTGAAGAGATAGACGCCGACACGATTGAGCGAGACCTTATTTTTTTAGGATTAGTTGCGCTAACCGACCCACTTAGAACCGAAGTGCCTCAAGCAATGGCTGATTGTATTTCTGCTGGTATCATCCCTGTCATTATTACTGGAGATCATCGAGGAACAGCATTGGCAATTGCCAAACGCTTACATATCGCTAAAGGCGAACCCAAAATGCTTGATGGTAAAGAGCTAGAGCTTATATCCCATCAAGAATTGATCCATATCGTCACTTCTATACAATTATTTTCTAGAGTATCGCCCATTCAAAAATTAAAGATTGTTAAAGCATTGCAGGAAAACAATCAATTTGTGGCCATGACAGGTGATGGGGTAAATGATGCACCAGCTTTACAGCGCGCTAATATTGGTATTGCCATGGGACAAACAGGGACTGATGTGGCTCGTGGTGCAGCAGACATGGTGCTTTTAGATGATGATTTTTCAACTATTGTCCGTTCAGTAAAAGCTGGTCGTAAAATATTCGATAATATTAGAAAATTTATAAAGGACACCATGAGTTCGAATTCAGGTGAAATTTGGACACTTTTTCTTGCACCATTATTCGGCCTTCCAATACCTCTATTACCTATTCATATTTTATGGATAAATCTTGTAACTGATGGTTTACCGGGATTAGCATTTAGTGCCGAGCCAGCTGAACGGGATGTTATGAAACGTCCTCCACGACATTATAATGAAAGTTTATTTGCTCACGGCATGTGGCAGCATATTTTATGGGTAGGGTTAGCAGTAGGGGGCTTATCTATTGCAATGTTAGCTTGGACAATTGAGCGTGAAGTTGTTTATTGGCAAACATCTGTTTTCACTGTTTTGGTGTTTTCTCAATTGTTTCATTCGTTGGTTGTGCGCAGTGAAAAAGAGTCTATTTTTACACTTGGCTTATTCAGCAACAAACCAATGTTAGCTGCTATTGGGGTCACTTTTTTGTTACAGCTGATGGTTATTTATACACCTGCTTTTAATTACGTTTTGCATACTCATCCATTACCTCTATCTGAGTTATTTTTATGTATCGCTATTTCTTCTATTATTTTGTGGGCAGTAGAAGGTGAGAAATACTTAATAAGACAAGGGGTTTTATACAATAATTAAAAATTTTAGATTAAAACGCATCTAACCCATTATTATATTTGACCCAAATCAATAATAGCCCCCTAGGATAGCCTACTATTATTTCATGTTTTATTACTGGAACAACAACATGAATGTTGGAGAAATATGTACAAGAAATTATATATATGTTTCACATCAGGACTCGGTGTTAGACGTTGCAAGAATTATGCGACAACAACATGTTGGCTCAGTTGTGGTAGTGGATAATAATGGTGAAATGAGGCCGCAGGGGTTAATTACCGATCGTGATTTGGTGCTCGAAGTGCTTGCGGCGCAAATAGATCCTACGGTATTAAAAGCTGAAGACATTTTAACTTGTGAGTTAATTTGCGTCACCGAAACTCATGATGTTAAAGAGGCACTGAAATACCTTCGTTATTATGGCGTTAGACGCGCTCCGGTTGTCAACGTAGACGGTGTACTGGTGGGTATATTTTGCATTGAAGATTCATTGGCAACACTGTCACAAGAGTTTAGTGAACTGGTAAAATTACTCAGTAATGAACTAATTAATGAGAATAGCCGATCGAGGATAATGGTTTAGTCTTTAAAGCTTGAATAGCAGCTGTGCTTGGAAACAGTGATGTTATCCAGATAATAGGGCTTGGGATAATTTCAAGTGGCCAAATAACACCCGCAGAAAATATAAGAGGCATTGAGCTTATGAATACAACAAATATAACTAATTCTCGTCTCGGTAGAATCGCTCCTAACCATTTACCAATAAAACAACTAGAGAGTAAAAAGGGGATTAAAATAGCAAATATAGTGGATATATCTGCAAGCCGAGATATAGCATACATTTCAAAGCTGACATACGAACTGACAAATATATCAGGGTATTTTGCTACTAAATTATATCTTCAGGAACATCCTCTATTAGACGGGTTTGTGCCAA
>JAWUXT010000184.1:0-15328 GCA_034111205.1 Paraglaciecola sp.
CAGTAACATGCCTAAGCCAACGGAGCTTTTAACAGCCCCCGCACGGATGCCACCCGCTTCCGTAATCCCCAAATGTAAGGGTTGGTCAATTAGTTTAGCCAGAAGTCGATAAGAGCCCACAGCCAAAAATACATCTGAAGCTTTAACACTCACCTTAAATTGATCAAAGTTAAGTTTATCCAGTATGTCTACATGACGCATGGCAGATTCAACTAACGCTTCCGCAGTAGGCTCACCGTATTTTTCTTGTATGTCTTTTTCTAAAGAACCACCATTAACACCAATACGAATCGGAATACCTTTGTCCTTGGCACAATCCACTACAGAACGAACTCGGTCCATACTGCCAATATTACCAGGGTTTATACGTAAGCAATCCACACCGTATTCTGCGACTTTCAAAGCAATCCGGTAGTCAAAATGAATATCTGCGATCAGTGGCACTGTAACTTGCTGTTTGATTAATCTAAACGCTTCTGCCGCATCCATAGTGGGTACAGAAACTCTAACTAGATCTCCTCCCACCGCTTGAATTCGCTTAATTTGAGCGACTGTTGCTGCGACATCAGTGGTAGGAGTATTCGTCATAGACTGCACTGCAATGGGCGCACCATCACCAATAGGCACTTTACCCACATATATACGTTTGGAAGCTCGGCGATTAATAGGTGATTCAGAAAACATAGTAGTAATTTTGCTCTAGTTATACGGTCATTTATTCAGATAAGGGTAAATCAAATTTAGCAATACGCCCAGAAGGTAAGAAAGACATGTCTATACGTTCACCTGCGTAGCGAATTTTGACCACTTCTGGCGCACCTAAAGTTACCACGAAAGGAGGAATACCAGTGACTGGCATGACTCTTCCTTTAACTTTAACCCCGTAGGCTATATTTTCACCTGTGGCATCAGTCAAATTCATCCAACAATCACCAGAAAATTCAAATATCAATTTAACGGGTGCAGCTGTTTCGGTCTCTGTAGATGCAATATCAGCAGTAGACAACATTGCCAAATCAGCGGAATCACTGACGTTTTCTGGGCTAACAGGTTGGTTATCAATGGTTAACTCTTCGATGACTACCGGCTCAACAAAAAAATCACTTTCATTCGTCTGTGAAGATAATAAAAGCTCTGAATCTGAGGTTAACGTTTCTTCCAGTGGCGATGCATCTTGAGTAATCACGTCTTCAGTAAGCGTTTCAGGGGAATTACTCGTAGTTGATGCTGAAGTCTCAGTTGAGCTTTGTTGAAACCACCAGATGACAACTAAGGCAATGATCGCGGCCAAAATCAAATAAGTCACTAACATTAATTTGTCATCGTTGGCCTGATTCGCCACTCTTCGGGAAAAACTTTGCAGCTTAATAGGTTCTTTTTTCTGAGTACTTAGCTTTTCAAAAGCGTTGAGGATCACTGTTTCTTCAACATGAACGTGTTTTGCATAAAGCTTTAAATAGCCTCTGACAAATGTCAAAGAAATATTTATATCAAAGTTATCCTGCTCAATGTCTTCAATAAGAGCCTTTTTTAATTTCATTTTGTCGGCAATGTCTTGGGTTGATAAATTGGCACGCTCACGAGCCTGTCTTAATATCTGACCAGGCCCTTGCATATCCGACTCTGGCTGCTGTACTTCTTCTTTTTCAATCATAGTTTAGCTTTACTCTACAACGCTTGGGGCAACTAAAAGTAACTTCTTACCATCAAAAATAGCCGACGCATCAGCTAAGCCATTCCAGTCTATCAGACGTTGCATTTTGATGTTGTAAAGAAGCGAAATCCGATATAAATTTTCACCACTGGATACAATATGGAACTCTGGCGTATCCATAATTTCTGGCTCTATTTGAGTAGCTTGTTTAGATGATTGTTCTGCAACAGCTTCACTAGCTTGAAAAATATCTTGCCCTACTATTTTTACGACTTTTCCATTTGATAACAATTCATCCTTTTCAGGCTTTGCCGCTGAACTATTAGAAAGATTTTCAGTTGCTTGAGGTGCAACGAAACCTGATACCTTTTCAGCTTCTTGGGTCAGGAGTGGAAGCTTGGCTATTTTATTTATGAGTTCGGACTCTGGATGCTTATCAGATAACATTTTTTTGGTCACGGTATCATTTGGATACATTCTTAATAACATATCCGAATATCTTGCTGCGGCAGTTTCGTTGCCTGTGCCACGTTCTATCTTCATTGCCATCAACAGGCTTTGAGGACTAATCTGAGCAATTTTCTCATAGCGTCTGAGTATAACTCTAGCTTCTTGCCACTCTTCTACCTCAACCAGTGAGCGAGCAAGTAAAAACAAACTGTTGGCTCTTCCAGGTTGATGATTGACAGCGTTACGTAAGTATTGAATGGCGTCTTCAGGTTGATCTTGACTTCTACTGCACAAAGCTAAGTTTTCGTAAGTCTCAGCGCTGGAAATATAACTGCTGGTATTCACGGCTTTCAGGAAATACTTTTTGGCTTTTTCATAATCACCATTTTGACATGAAAACGCACCATAACTATTCGCAATGTTGGCATTTTGGGGATCAAGATCCATAGCATATTGATAGGCTTCTTCAGCTTGCTCTAACTCATTCACACTTTGATAATAATAAGCCATAGCAAAATTGGCGTCTGCTGACCTTGGTGCAAATTCTAATGCTTTGTCTAAATTAAATTTTGCTTGCCTAAAGTTGCCGTTTTTAAGATATGTTAAACCCAAAGAAACACGGGTTTTAGAGGCTTTAATTTGATCAAAATTTTGGCCGTAACTTTGGTTACTTTGACTGGTGCAAGCGCTGAGCAGCATCAGCCCAATAAATACAATACTGATCATTTTTAGCATAGAGTTCATTAGGACCTGTTTGACATATTGTCGATAAAAAATTTATTGAGTCATTTTGACTGAAATACTCTCGCCCTTCAGCTGTTTTTTCAACACTCTTTTAGTGCGATCAACCACTTCACCCACTAACTGTCCACAAGCAGCATCGATATCGTCACCTCTAGTACGACGAACTACAACTATGATCCCATATTCCATAAGGACTTTAGCAAAACGATCAATCCTCGAATTACTAGAACATGTGTATGGCGAGCCAGGATAAGGATTAAACGGAATAAGGTTTATTTTACATGGGGTATCGGCCAATACTTTTGCAAGTGCATGAGCTTGGTCAGTGCTATCATTAATCCCGTTTAACATTACGTATTCTACCGTTACTTTACCTTGGTTAGCGTTCGACTTAGCTAAATACCTTCTAACACTGGCTAAAAACACCTCAATTGGATATTTTTTATTAACGGGTACTAGGACATCACGTAACGCATTATCAGGTGCATGTAATGAAATAGCCAACGCTACGTCTATCTGGTCACCCAACATATCAAGAGCTGGGACCACACCTGAAGTACTTAATGTTACTCTGCGTTTGGATAAACCAAAAGCAAGATCATCCAACATCAACTCCATGGCAGGCACCACATTTTTAACATTAAGCAATGGCTCTCCCATACCCATCATCACTACGTTTGTGATAGGACGTTTGGCAGTATCATTATTCAAACCTATTGTAGTTGCGACTCGCCAAACTTGGCCAATAATCTCAGACACTTTTAGATTACGATTAAATCCCTGTTGCCCAGTAGAACAAAAAGTACATTCAAGTGCACAGCCTACTTGTGAAGACACACATAATGTCGCTCGATCGCCATCGGGGATCCAAACCGTTTCAACTTCTTGACCACCCTCTAGTTTCAATGCAAATTTAATGGTGCCGTCTGCAGCAGTCTTCTGATATGCGATTTCTGGTGCTTTGACTTCACATTTGGCTTGAAGTTTAGTTCGCAAAGCTTTATTAAGATTGGTCATCTGATCAAAATCTGCCACGCCTTGCTGGTAGATCCATTTCATGATTTGCTCAGATCTGAAGGGTTTTTCTCCCATTTCATTAAAAAAGGTACGTAAACCTTCTCGAGTTAAATCAAGCAAGTTAATTTTTTTTGGTTGGGCAGATACCACTTCAGTTGACACAATAAACCTCAATACTTAAACGAAACTACTGCTATTTTAACCGATTACTCAGTTTTTGCAGCACATATAACAAATAATACAAAAGGGAGCCTAAGCTCCCTTTATCAAAGCTGACTTAAGCTTAACGAGTGCGTGGGCAGATTTCTTCATCACTAAAGAAATAAGCAATTTCACGGGCCGCTGATTCAAGAGCATCTGAACCATGGCAAGCATTCTCATCAATTGAAGCTGCATAATCAGCACGTAGAGTACCAGCTAAAGCATCCGCAGGATTAGTAGCACCCATTATTTCGCGATTTTTCAAAACAGCATTTTCACCTTCTAACACTTGGACCATAACTGGACCAGATGTCATGAAAGATACTAAAGCAGCAAAAAATGGACGTTCGCTATGCTCAGCATAAAAACCCTCTGCTTGCTCTTTACTCAAATGTAACATTTTAGACGCCACTAATCTTAGGCCAGCAGACTCAAAACGATTGTAAATAGCACCGATAACATTCTTGGCAACTGCATCAGGCTTAATAATAGAAAAAGTACGTTCTAAGGCCATTTTCTTAACTCCAGTATTAGTAATATTTCGTCTTAATATTTGGTCTTGATATTTGATCTTAATATTTGGTCCTAATGGACACGTAAAAAGACACATAAATAGACATATAAAAGGACACTTAAAAATTCGCGCAGATTATATGCAATTAGACACCAAATACCTAGTATAGATTGCATATTATTCTGTTCTCCCTAAAATCAAGGTTGGCGTAATTGTGAGACGAGGTGAACTTGATTAAATTTTTAGTGCTTATTCCTGTTGTGTTGTGTTTAATTTGGTTTATGTATTTAAAGAAAAAGGGCTATAGCTTAGGGGACGGAAAACAAGGGTTTATATATATATTCACTTTTTGTGCTGTGATCGCAGTTTTTTACAGCTCTCTGTTATGGATTACTGAATAGGACTGACGAGCTAATAAGACTATTCACCAAAATACACATAATAAAAAAGAGCGATATACGCTCTTTTTTATTATTAAGAAAATATAAATGAGATTATTGGAAAATCTCGATATCTGCTTGTGCTTTTAGAGATTCGATCACAGCGCCATACATCATTTGAGACTTACTCGATGCAAGACGATTTTGTAATGAAGTTAATTGTTGAGAGTTAGCCTCAGCTGCAGAGTTTACTTGGGTCAGTTGCACTAAAGAAATGTCTCCAGTAATTAAGTCAACAACACTTGTATATTTAGCAGACAGCTTGAACAATGCATCAACAATTGTCTGTGACAAAGCCGAGTCATTGCGTGTCACAGCTTGCTTCTCTTCCCAACTTAGCTCAAGTGCAGCTAATTTTGGATTAACATCTTCATTATTATCCAAAGCTTCTTTAAGTTCCAAGGCCCAATCTCTAGCAGCCTGTTGAGCAGATTGTGCAGCTAATGTCTGTTGAATTTGTTCTTTAACTTCTTCAATAGTTTTTGTGCGCTCGGGCTCATGCTCAGCAACTCTAACAACTATAATATGATTCCTACCAAGCTCTATCACTTCACTATTTACCGCGTCTTCAATTAATTCAAAACTAAAGGCACTTGATAATACGTTAGGGTTAGACACAACATCAGGCGCATTGGCTCGACTGAATAAATCAGTAGTACTTATCGATTTACCGGCTAAGTCTGCAACTTCATCAAGATTGTCAGGTACTTCAAAAGCTACTTCTGAGATTCTTTGACTAATCTCATAAAAACGCTCTTCTGCTTTTAACGTTTTGACTTTAAGAGTTATTTCTTGTTTAACGTTTTCAAAAGGATTTACTTGCTCTGGCTTAACATCAGTTAACTTAATAATATGATAACCAAAATCACTTTTAACGACGCCACTCACATCACCTTTATTGACGAGTGCAAAGGCTGCTTCTTCAAATGCAGGATCCATAATTCCTTTACCGAACCAGCCTAAATCACCACCATTTTCAGCACTGAATGTATCGCTTGAGAATGTTTTAGCTAGTTCAGCAAAATTCTCACCTGCTTCTATTTTAGCGAGTACTTCTTCAGCTTTAGTAGAAATTTCGTCGTTCTCGTCAGCACTTTCAAACAGGATGTGTGCCGCTTGACGCTCTTCATCAGTACGATAATCAAAAAGGTTTTGCTGATAGTATTCTGTAAGCTCATCGTCCGTGACTACAATCGAAGACAATAAATCATCTAATACTAATTCAACATAAGACAAACTGACTTTCTGCTGTGTATCAAACTGACTAATATTGCTTTGGTAAAAATCTAAAATTTCATCATCACTGATGTTAACTTGGTCAACAAATTTAGACGCTGATATATTCAGATATCGAATGTCACGAGTTTGCTGCTGCATCTGATATGCTGCTTTTGTTTCACCGACTAATGCGAATTCAGTACCCATTAATGACTGAGAAAGTTGTCTCCGCACCATATCAACGCGCATGTAGTCTCTAAAATTATTAGTTTGAAAGCCTGCTTGGCGTAAAAGTGCAAGATAGCGGTCATTATCAAATTTTCCATCTATCTGAAATTCTTGCATGCCTACTATTGCTAGCTTAATTTGTTCATCACTGACTCTCAAGCCAAACTCTTGTGCTGCTTGGTCAAGTAACTTTTCACCAATGAGACGGTCTAAAATACCCTGTCGAAAATTTTGTAGATATGCAGCATCACTTGCTAACGTAGCAAAAGCGTCACCAAATTGAGATTCCATACGTGAGCGTTCATTTTGATAAGCCCGTTCTAATTCATCAAGGCCTATTTTTTCACCATTAACATTAGCTGCGGCTCCAGATGCAGATGAATTGATGTAGCTGCCTACACCTGCAAATACAAAACTTAAAATAACTAATCCCAATATCCCCATTGCCCAAGGGCCTTGTGATCCTTCTCTGATTCTTTCCAACATACTAAATTCCAAACTCCAAATGAGCTGTTATTGATAATTACTAAAGACGCCTAATGTAAGTTGTCTTAGTCGCAAGCGCGCGGGATTATATACCAACCGAGTTCATTTATTAATGATTGTTCGCAGTGAATCTTAAATATCTGGTGAGCGAATATTTAAGATTAAAAAATGACTGATACAAACGGCACAAAAACAAAAGGCGATGATAAATCATCGCCTTTTGGTATAAATGAACTAAGTGATTAGTTACAAGCGTCTTTTAATGCTTTACCGGCTTTAAACGAAGGCACTTTAGCTGCTGAAATTTGAATAGTCTCACCAGTTTGAGGATTACGACCACTGCGAGCAGCACGTTCGCGCACAGAGAATGTACCGAAACCAACTAATGCAACTTGGTCTCCATCTTTAAGTGCTGTAGTTACAGCGCCAGTCAATGCATCTAGTGCGCGACCTGCTGCAGCTTTAGAAATGTCTGCACTTGCAGCGATGGTATCAATAAGATCTGACTTATTCACAATATGAACCCCTTCAATTGTTATTATATTTTCGGCTTGCACGATGCAATGCCGAACATTTATATCAAGCATGAAACTTAACTTCAAGCTATATATTTACAAATCATTAACTTTCAATGAATCGTCTCAATCCCTTTCGTGACAAGGCCTAAAGAGAATCTGAGATAAAGGCTACCACAACTATTTAGTTAGGGAAGCCCTTAAATTCAAAAAAAATTAAAAAAATAGCCTTTTATGCTTACTTTTTAACCTTTTTTACTACAACTGGCTTAAATTTATCCGGATGTTCTTGCAAAGCTAATTCTAAGACTTCATCAATCCACTGCACTGGATGAATGCTTAAATCTCGTTTTACGTTGTCAGGTATCTCTTCTAGGTCACGTTCATTTTCTTTAGGAATAATCACTGTTTTGATTCCGCCGCGATGTGCAGCGAGTAATTTTTCTTTAAGGCCACCTATAGGCAAGACTTCTCCCCGAAGAGTAATTTCACCAGTCATGGCCACATCACACCTGACAGGATTACCTGTTAAACTAGAAACTAATGCAGTACACATAGCAATACCAGCGCTAGGCCCGTCTTTAGGTGTTGCTCCCTCAGGTACATGTACATGGATGTCGCGTTTTTCATGAAAATCATTATTAATACGCAATTTGTCTGCTCGACTACGCACCACTGTCATAGCCGTTTGAATAGACTCTTGCATCACATCGCCCAATGAACCTGTGAAAGTAGTTTTACCTTTACCTACTACAGATGTAGTTTCTATGGTTAATAATTCACCACCAACTTGGGTCCATGCTAGTCCGGTTACCTGCCCTATTTGATTAGATTTATCAGCTTTACCATAATCAAAGCGCTGTACACCCAAATATTCATTCAGATTATCTTGATTGACTAATACTTTGGTAATATTTTTTCCAAGCAAGATGTTCTTAACTGCCTTACGACATATTTTTGAGATTTCTCTTTCTAAGTTCCTAACACCTGCTTCACGAGTGTAATACCGAATAATCCCAATAATGGCACTTTCATCAATGACTAACTCGCCATCTTTTAAACCATTGCGGGATATTTGTTTGTCCACTAAGTGTTGGGTTGCAATATTAAGCTTTTCATCTTCGGTGTATCCCGATAGACGTATAACTTCCATGCGATCTAATAAGGGCCCAGGAATATCCATGCTATTAGAAGTAGCAACAAACATAACGTCCGATAAATCGTAATCGACTTCAAGATAGTGATCACTAAATTTATTGTTTTGTTCTGGATCCAATACTTCTAATAATGCTGAAGACGGATCGCCACGCATGTCGGATGACATCTTATCTATTTCATCAAGTAAAAACAGTGGGTTTTTCACCCCCACTTTAGCCAACTTCTGTACTATTTTGCCTGGCATAGAACCTATATATGTCCTGCGGTGTCCGCGGATTTCAGCTTCATCACGCACTCCTCCTAACGCCATGCGTACATACTTTCTTCCTGTAGCCCTAGCGATAGATTGCCCTAAAGAAGTCTTACCTACTCCAGGAGGTCCCACTAAACAAAGAATAGGTCCTTTGAGCTTTTTCACTCGCTGTTGTACCGCAAGATACTCAATAATTCGTTCTTTGACTTTATCTAAACCATAATGGTCTGTATCCAATATTTTATCAGCAAGAGCAAGGTCTTTTTTGACTACCCTTCTTTTCACCCAAGGAACGTTCGTTAACCATTCTATGTAGCTACGCACAACGGTTGCTTCTGCAGACATGGGCGACATCATTTTTAATTTAGCTAATTCTCCAGTTGCCTTTTTCTGGGCTTCTTCTGGCATTTTGGCATCGGTGATTTTTTGCTTCAACGCTTCAAACTCATCTGGCGCTTCGTCAAGTTCACCTAATTCTTTTTGAATGGCCTTCATTTGCTCATTCAAATAGTATTCACGCTGGCTCTTTTCCATTTGTTTTTTTACACGAGTGCGAATTTTTCTTTCTACTTGAAGCAAGTCAATTTCGCTTTCCATTAACGCCATTAGATACTCTAGACGTTCTGTAATACCCAGCATCTCAAGCACTTTTTGTTTCTCTGACAACTTCAGAGGCATATGCGCCGCCATCGTATCAGCCAAGCGCGCAGCATCTTCAATACCACTTAACGAGGTCAATACTTCAGGTGGAATTTTTTTATTAAGTTTGACGTATCCTTCAAACTGAGAAATAGCTGAACGAATTAATACTTCTTGTTCTGACTCAGCTAATTCGGTATCTACTGAGCTTTCAACATCTGCAATAAAAAAATCTTCAGTACTGACAAAACTATCAATCTTGCCGCGCTGATTACCTTCAACTAATACCTTAACGGTGCCGTCGGGTAACTTCAGCAGCTGAAGTATTGTCGCAATGGTGCCAACGGTGAATATGTCATCGACTTCTGGCTCGTCAACACTGGCATCTTTTTGAGCCACTAAGAAAATCTGTTTATCTTTTTCCATCGCCGCTTCTAAACAACGAATTGATTTTTCACGCCCAACAAATAATGGGATAACCATGTGTGGGTATACCACTACATCACGTAATGCCAAAACAGGCATTTCAATGCGATCTTCTCGCTTTTTAGTCATACTTGGTCTCGTATTATGTCGGTTTATATTAAATCTATCCGATGTATATGGGGTTAGGCAGTTAAAGTTCAAATGAAAATTTAAACAAAGCGGAATAAAGTGCAGTTATTAGATTGGTGAGTTGTATATTTTTCCCATTAAAAAAGGCTCTTTCGAGCCTTTTTAGTATTTATTTATTCTGAAGCAACTTTTTTATCAACACCACTGTCGTAAATCAAAATGGGTTTTGATTCTCCACGAATGACAGTCTCATCAACCACGACTTTACTCACATTTGTCATCGATGGTAAATCATACATAGTGTCTAGCAGTACTGCCTCGACTATAGAGCGTAAACCACGAGCACCCGTTTTACGCTGCATGGCTTTTTTAGCTATAGCTTGTAGAGCGTCTTCACGGAACTCCAGTTCAGTATTCTCCATTCCAAACAATGCTGAATATTGTTTGGTTAAGGAGTTTTTAGGTTCACGTAAAATTTGAACTAACGCATCTTCGCTCAGCTCTTCAAGACAAGTAAGTACAGGCAAACGTCCAATGAACTCAGGGATCAAACCATACTTCACTAAGTCTTCAGGCTCAACCTTCTTGAGCCATTCACCTTCTTGAGACTTGTTGCTGGTATTTTTAATTTCTGAAGCAAAACCAATACCCGTACCTGTGTGAGCGCGCTGCTCTATCACTTTGTCTAAACCAGCAAAAGCACCGCCACAAATAAACAATATCTTAGAGGTATCGACCTGTAAAAACTCTTGTTGCGGATGTTTTCTGCCCCCCTGAGGAGGAACAGAAGCAACAGTGCCTTCAATTAGTTTAAGAAGCGCTTGCTGAACACCTTCACCAGATACATCTCTGGTAATAGAGGGATTATCTGATTTACGTGATATTTTGTCTATCTCATCAATGTAAACAATACCGCGCTGAGCTTTCTCAACATCATAGTCGCATTTTTGTAATAGCTTCTGGATGATATTTTCGACGTCTTCGCCTACATAACCGGCTTCGGTTAAGGTCGTTGCATCAGCCATAGTAAATGGCACATCTAACAATCTTGCAAGCGTTTCAGCTAATAATGTCTTACCACTACCAGTAGGACCCATAAGCAAAATATTACTCTTGCCTAGCTCCACACCTTCGTGCACATCTCCGTTTCTTAAACGTTTGTAATGATTATATACCGCAACGGAGAGCACTTTTTTTGCATGCTCTTGACCAATCACATAATCATCTAGATGAGCATGAATTTCTTTCGGTGTAGGTAAATCGTCTTGTTTCTTTTTGGGCGCGATTTCTTTTATTTCTTCTCGGATGATGTCATTACATAAATCGACACATTCATCACAAATAAAAACCGACGGGCCAGCAATTAGTTTTCTTACTTCATGTTGGCTTTTACCACAGAACGAACAATACAAAAGTTTGTTGTCACCATCAGTATTTTTTTTATCACTCATTTACAATCTTTTCCTATCTCAGACTGACTCTACCTGAAGGTAGCCTAAAAACTACTTGAATGTAGTCTACCCTTGGGCATATTACAGAGTCACTTTATCATTTGTCGCTTTTTGTGTCAGCTTGACTGGTATCTGGTCTACTCGACAATACTTGGTCAATTAGCCCATATTCCACGGCGTCAGTTGCACTTAAAAAGTTATCTCTGTCGGTATCTTGTGCAACTTTTTCATACTCTTGTCCAGTATGTTGTGCCATCAATCGATTCATCTTCTCTTTAATAGATAGGATTTCTTTAGCATGAATTTCAAAATCCGATGCTTGTCCTTGGAAACCACCTAAAGGCTGATGAATCATCACACGAGAATTAGGTAAACAATAACGTTTGCCCTTTTCGCCTGCAGATAACAAGAATGCGCCCATGCTGGCAGCTTGGCCAATACACACAGTGCTAACATTAGGTTTAATAAAGTTCATTGTATCGTAAATAGCCATACCCGCCGTCACTGAACCGCCGGGAGAATTAATATATAAGAAAATATCTTTTTCCGGATTCTCGGCTTCTAAAAATAACAACTGAGCAACGATAAGGTTAGCCATGTGGTCTTCAACTTGACCGACTAAAAAAATAACATTCTCTTTTAACAAGCGAGAATATATATCGTAAGAACGTTCACCTTTGGCAGTTTGCTCTACAACCATTGGAACTAATGCGTTTGTTGGATCAAAATTGGTATTCATCATAAATTCAAATTCTTCACAAATAAAAATGCTCGGTAGTTACCGAGCATTTAAGCAGTTGCAGACTAGATAAGTCAAATAACAATAGGCGAATTATGCCTGTTTGTTCATGATCTCATCAAAAGATTTCTTCACTTCTTTAACTTTGGCTTGTTCAAGCAATAATTCAACTGCTTGTTCTTCCATTGCAACATTATTCATTTGTTGCATCAATTCATCGTTTGTTTTGTAATACTCAATCACTTCTTTTGGATCTTCGTAAGCAGAAGCGGCTGTTTCAATTAGCGCTGCTACTTTGTCAGTATCCACTTTCAGTTCGTTAGTTTTAATCACTTCGCCTAATAGCAAACCAATACTTACACGTTTACGAGCGTTTTCTTCAAACAAATCAGCTGGAAGCTCTGGCATGTTGTCAATATTTCCGCCCTGTTGCTGGCTGAAACGTTGCTTAGCTTGTTCGCGTAATGCGTCAATCTCTTGGTCAACTAACGCTTTTGGCAAATCAATTTGATTTAAGTCAAGTAAACCCGCAATGACTTGCTCTTTTACAGACGCTTTTAAAGTTTGATCTAACTCACGCTGCATATTTTTACGAACTTCAGCGTGAAGTGCTTCGATATTGCCATCTTCAATACCGAAAAGTTTAGCAAATTCTTCATCAACTTTTGGTAAGTCTAATTGCTCAACCTTTTTGATATTGATAGTAAACTGGGCGACTTTACCCTTTAGCTTTTCAGCATGATAATCTTCTGGGAATGTCACATCTGCAATGACTTCATCACCTGTTTTGTTACCTACAATCGGCTTTTCAAAACCAGGGATCATGCGATCTTTACCCATTTCTAGGGCGAAATCTTCAGCTTTACCACCATCAAACTCTTCACCATCGATAGTACCGATAAAATCAATCGTGACCTTGTCGTCTTTCTTAGCTTTGCGTTTGACTTCTTTATAATTGGCATGTTGCTTTCGCAAAGTGTCAATCATGTTACTTAAGTCTTTGTCTGTGATTTCTACTGCTGGTTTTTCAACTTTAATTTTAGCAATATCTTTCACTTCAACTTCTGGATACACTTCAAAAGCAGCAATATACTTTAAGTCTTTGCCATCCTCGTCTGTCTTCATTTCAAAGCTAGGCATACCAGCTGGGGTGATTTTTTCTTGAGTAATAGCTTCATAGAAATTGCGCTGCATCACTTCACCAGCGATTTCCTGACGTACGGCTTGACCATAACGTTTTTTAATAACATTAACAGGCACTTTACCAGGGCGAAAACCATTAATTCTTTGGGTTTTTGCTAATTGTTGTAAGCGAGACTTGACTGCAGAATCAATTGTCTCAGCAGGAACGGTGATAGTAAGACGGCGTTCTAAACCTTTGGTCGCCTCAACGGATACTTGCATTCTAATACCTCAATTATGCGCACACTTGCGCTTATGTGTTATTACTAAAGGGCTTTTATCGGCGCAAAATAATTATTGTTACAAATACACTACTTACTTCCGAATATCTTGAAACAAGGAACGTTCTCCTTAGACAAGATAGCCTGATAAAATGACGCAGTAGTATAGCGATAGCGATAGCGCAAGTCGAGGGTAAAATTCCAAGCTTAGAAATAGTATTACCGTTTATCAACATAATAACGGCTTAAGGCATGAAAAGAGTGGTTGAAAAAGTCCTATAGCATCGATGCAGTTGTTGTTGAAAATTAATAAGAATCTTTATTGTCGGAGAAATAAATTGAAGACGGGCCTTGGAACACTGCTAATATTCCAGTTTGAGTTCTGAGCGAAATCAAAAACAGTGGCGAAGCCACCAAAGAAAAAATAAAAGCTATGTTTTCTGCAAAATTCGACGTCACTAACCCCATCGATTTTGATATCAGCACATGTATGGCCATTTCGGGTGATATGTAGTCCCCATCTGATGTTCCTTTTTCATGTAGAGTATTGAGCTTAATAATACCCAGAGTTTCGTATATGTTCATTGCTCTTTTAATCGACATCCCCGCGTATTTATCATCCACTTCGGGAATTTTACTGAGATCACTCACTAAAGATAATGGCTTATAATTGGATTCAGAAGCGTTAAACGGATAAATCTGATGACCTCACGCATCAAAAGATGTTGGAATGGGTAAAAGATATCGCCGTGCTCAGCGATAGGACTTACGGCGAAAGACGCATTCAAAAGGAATTAAACTCCCTCAGCTTTCCGGTGAGTCGCAGGAAAGCTGCACTATTTATGAAATAAGCAGGCGTGTAATTATCAGGACATATATATTAATTACAAAGCAACCCAAAACTCTGAGTCGGCAAAGATGATGCTTTTGACTTAGCCTCAACTTAAAGCTCGCCAATAATTGATTTCATTTTGTGGGTCAATCACCGTTGATAGACGATTGAGCGGTGCGCCGTATGGAACGGTTCAGCACGATCTGCGAAATTGAATCAATTATTGGATGAAGAGCATTACCCTCGGTCGACATTTTTTGCCTACTTTTTAAGCGGCAGCAAGAAAGCAGGCTGGGATTCGTTTGAAAAATGTCATGGATAACAATATGTGAAGCATATGCTTGTGTGAAGAAGTATGAAGATACCCTTGCAAATCTCACGGTCAGGCAATATTAGAAAGCTGAAGAGCTGCGGCTAGAAAGCCAAGAAAATATTTTATACCATCTGAAAAGATGGTCGGTGAGACAGGATTCGAACCTGCGACCCCTTGGACCCAAACCAAGTGCGCTACCAAGCTGCGCTACTCACCGACTTAACTCTAAAAAAAATACTATAATTCAACAAAATATTTAAAGGTTGATTCTTTAAATACATTAAAATTAAACCTATAAATTTTGTGTAGGGATATACAAGATTACAAGTAATTATCAAAGTCTTAATAAAAAACCATTTGGGAACCAAATGACTATAAATATGGTGCGGAAGGAGAGACTCGAACTCTCACGCCGTGAAGCACTGGAACCTAAATCCAGCGTGTCTACCAATTCCACCACTCCCGCGAGTGGGGTGGGCGACGGGGCTCGAACCCGCGACAACCGGAATCACAATCCG
>JAWUXT010000185.1:0-9586 GCA_034111205.1 Paraglaciecola sp.
TGCAGCTTTAGACTCAGCCAATGATTGAATGTTTTGATTAGAACTTTGCCAATTAATTAGTCCTTTATAATTACCTAAGCCAGGATACAAAGCTAAGTAAATAAGTGCCCAAACAATACAAATGTAGAATAAAATCGTCCACCATCTAGGTAACTGGTTATTGAGTTCGGAAATGCCATCAAACTCATGATGCATATTCTCGCCTTCAGCTACACCTGTTTTATTAGACAAACACCAACGTAATATTAAAAAACAACCTAATATTGACCCTAGTGTAATCACAGAGATCCAGATACTCCAAAAACTACTCATCTACTTTAGTCTCCCGCTTTTCTTGCTGGGGCTCATCATCAAAGATAAGCTTTTCGGCCTCGTCAAAGCTTGCTTTTGACTTTTTACTATAGGCCCACCAAACTATTCCAATAAAAAACACAAATACTAATACAGTATATATACTGCCACTCGTTGCATAATCCATGTTATTTCAACGCCGTGCCAAGTGACTGTAAATAGGCGATAAGCGCAACCATCTCAGTTTTACCTTTAACAGCTTCTTTTGCTCCAGCGATATCTTCATCAGTGTAAGGCACACCAAAATCTCTAAATACTGAAAGCTTTTTAGCTGTTAACTCACCATCTAGCTTGTTTTCCATCAACCAAGGAAAACCAGGCATATTAGATTCAGGTACTAAGTCTCTTGCGTTAATTAAGTGGATTCTGTGCCAATCGTCACTGTATCTTCCACCTACACGGGCCAAATCAGGCCCAGTGCGTTTAGAACCCCATAAGAAAGGGTGTTCCCAGACTGATTCACCGGCTACAGAGTAATGACCATAGCGTTCTGTTTCAGAACGGAAGGGGCGTATCATCTGGCTGTGACAGCCCACACATCCTTCACGAATATAGATATCTCGGCCTTCCATTTGAAGCGCAGTGTAAGGTTTTAAACCTTCAACTGGCTCCATCAATTGCTGTTGAAACATAAGCGGGGTAATTTGCGCCATGCCTCCCAAACTAATGGCTACCAATATAAGAACAGCCAATAGGCCTGCATTTTTTTCAATCAACGCATGTGCATTTTTCATAGTCTGACCTCTTTAAGCCGGTTGTACTTCTGGTTCAATTGCCTTTTCTACAGTTTCACTTTTAACAGTTTTGTAGACGTTGTAAGCCATAATTAACATGCCTGCAACAACTAAAACACCACCGATAAAGCGAACTAAGTAGAATGGTTTTGAAGCTTCAAGTGATTCTACAAAACTATACGTTAGGGTTCCGTCAGCATTAATTGCACGCCACATCAAACCTTGTAAAACACCTGACATCCACATAGCGACTATGTATAACACCACGCCAATTGTGGCCAACCAAAAGTGTACGTTGATCAATTTAATACTGTACATCCTAGGTTTATCAAACAAAACAGGAATTAGGTGGTAGATAGAACCTATCGATACCATTGCAACCCAACCTAAAGCGCCAGAATGTACATGACCAATAGTCCAATCAGTGTAATGTGACAATGCATTAACTGTTTTGATTGCCATCATAGGGCCTTCAAACGTCGACATACCATAGAAAGATAATGAAACAACAAGGAAACGTAATATAGGGTCAGTACGTAGCTTATGCCATGCGCCCGATAACGTCATAATACCGTTTATCATACCACCCCAAGAAGGAACGAATAAGATAATAGACATTGCCATACCTAAAGACTGGGTCCAGTCAGGAAGGGCAGTGTAATGTAAATGGTGTGGGCCAGCCCAAATATACAGAGATATTAGTGCCCAAAAGTGAACAACTGACAAACGGTACGAATAAACAGGGCGACCTGCTTGTTTGGGTACAAAGTAATACATCATACCTAAGAAACCAGCGGTTAAGAAAAAGCCAACCGCATTGTGACCGTACCACCACTGGATCATGGCATCAACTGCACCAGCGTATATCGAGTAGGATTTGGTCAGAGAAACTGGTATGGCCATACTGTTAGCAATGTGTAACACCGCAACCGTTAACATAAATGCACCAAAAAACCAGTTAGCTACATATATATGCGATACTTTTCTGATGATCATCGTCCCAAAAAAATTAATCACATAAGACAACCAAACTATAGTAATTAAGATATCGATAGGCCATTCGAGCTCACCGTATTCTTTTGAGCTAGTTAACCCCATAGGAAGAGTTATTACAGCTAGCACAATAACAAGCTGCCAACCCCAAAAAGTAAACGAAGCCATTTTGTCGCTGAACAATCTAACGTTGGATGTTCTTTGCACCACATATAGAGAGGTAGCAAATAAGGCACATCCACCAAAGGCAAAAATAACAGCATTAGTGTGCAGTGGTCTTAGCCTAGAGAATGTTAACCATGGAGTGTCGAAGTTTAATGCAGGCCAATATAGTTGAGCGGCAATTAAAACCCCTACAGCCATACCAATAATTCCCCATACTACGGTCATGATTGCGAATTGCCGAACTACTTTATAGTTGTATTCGGGATGTACTTGAATAGCTTCACTCATTTAATGAATCTTCCACTCTTGTTAACGATAAATTTACAGGCTTATTACAAATAAAAAACAACATAGGTGTTTTTTATACTTTTTGCTAAGCAACTGATATTACAACTAATATACAATACTTAAATAACTATTTTAAGGTTCTTTTATTCAAAAAATAAAGTTAATTACTTACTTGTCAATTATCCAATTTTTGAACACAATTAACAGTAATTTATTCTAACTGCTGGGTAATTGTGAATTCTAATTTTTTTGCCAAAACATTACTTCCTTTGCTCGTATTAGCAGCAGTCATAGGGTTATTTTTAAACTATACAGATTCTCCACCTATAAAAGCTACAAAACAGTGCAGCATTGATCTAACGCAAGAATGTGTTGTATTTGATAATAACAAACAAGTATCAGTTCAATTTTTACAAGAGATTGAGTTAGAGGAAGAACTAACACTCATTATTACTGTGCCAAACAACACAAAGATTAAACAAATGTGGGTACAAGGTATCAATATGTATATGGGGAAAAATGCTGTAATGGTTGATTCTATTTACGCAAAAGAACAGCAAAAAGTTTACAACGCACGTTTATTTTTAGGTTCTTGTAGCGAGCCTGCAATGAGATGGCAACTCATTATCCAGACTACTGATGAAAGTATGTTAGAGCAATCTTGGTTTTTTAATTTTACTACAGATAGAAACAAAAAAGTTGAATAAGCGTACGCTTATCCAACGTCCAAAATAGTGTGTTATTTTACATCTGGGATTGCAAATAATTAGACAATCCTAAACGTTTTATCAATCCTATCTGCTGTTCAAGCCAATGAGCATGATCCATTTCAGTGTCGTCGAGTAAAACTAATAATATGTCTCTGGTAACATAATCCTGCTCTGCCTCACAAATACTCATGGTGTCTTTTAAAGCTTGAGCAACGGCATACTCAACCCGCAAATCACTTTCTAACATCGAAGGTACATCTGTACCTATCATAAGTCCGTCACGGTCAACCATGTTGGGTGTGCCTTCTAGAAACAGCATCCGCTCTATTAATTTTGTGGCGTGACCTTTCTCATCATCAAATTCATGAGAAATACGTTCATATAACTTATTAAAACCCCAGTCTTGATACATTTGAGAATGAATAAAGTATTGATCCATAGCTGCTAACTCAAAGGCGAGTAGGGCATTAAGTTGGTCAATTATGACTTTTTTACCTTGCATATTAGTCTCCTTCAACTTGGGTTTGTAAATAATTTTCTAGACCTAAATGTTTAATTTGATATTGCTGAGTTTCAATCCAGTCAATATGATCTTCTTCGTAGCTTAATATAGATTCAAGTAAATCGCGGGTCACAAAATCTTGTAACTTTTCACATAAATGAATAGATTTTTTTAATAATGGAATTTGTGAATTCTGAAAAGTCATATCGCAGTTCAGCATTTCAACAGTTTCTTCACCTATCATTAATTTACCCAACATTTGTAAATTAGGTAAACCTTCTAGAAATAAAATACGCTCTATTAGTTGGTCGGCTTGTTTCATATCTTTAATAGATTTTTTGTAGGCCGCTTTATTTAGTTTCTCTAGCCCCCAATTTTTAAACATGCGCGCATGTAAAAAGTATTGATTTATTGAGGTGAGTTCGAAGGTAAGTATTTCATTTAATGCAACTAATACTTGTTTATCGCCTTTCATTATCTGTATTCCGTGGTAGTCACTCATAAGTTAATTATAGTGGTAAGCGCTTAGAAAAACCACCATTCATTAAAAAATAATCTTATAAAACAAGGTGATACATAATGCTAACGATTCTCGTTTCAATCTTTATTTAGGCTTTACATACTCTGGTAATAGCTGCAGACTTTCCTCAGCAAAACCCGTTCCTGCTTCGGTAAAGAAGTTAAACACTTTATCTGAACCTGCATCTAAAAGTGGCTGTATTTCATCTTCATATCGGGCTATAGAAGCTATTTTGCCTGAGTAATTAGCGTGTTGAAGTTGTTCAGTAATATTGCAGATATCATCAATAGAAGGCAACGCCATTAAGATTAACTGCACTTGGCTTAAATCCATGTTTTCCCATAAATCTACGTCCTCGCCGTCCCCCTCCATAGCTTGATAGCCAATTTTTTTCAGATGATTTATACGGCTGGGATCTGCATCCATTCCCCAAACTCTATTACCTACCATGCTGTTAAGGGATAAATAAGCACCTTTGCCGACTCTTCCTAAACCGATCACTATTATTTCAGCACCTATTGGTTGTACGTAAACATCTTCATGTAATCGGTGTGGACTTTCAAAAGTTTTGAGTCGGTCTTTAAATTTGGTGTATTGGTTATGTGAGGTTTTGTAAGCTAAGCCAGTTAACACAAAAGAAAACGATACAGCCAAAGCTAAAACCACTAACCACTGGGCACTTAACCATCCTAGGCTTACTAGCAATGCAACTACAATGAGACCAAACTCACTGTAGTTTGACAACACCAGACTAGCTAAATAACTGGTACGTGCTCTTAATTTTAAGAAAGTAAATAACGAAAAGAACAAAGCAAATTTAATGGGGATAAATAAGCAAAGTATTATGGCAGTAAGTATTAGGTCTAGGGTAGGGAGCGCACTAAAACCAATGGTAAGGAAAAAGCTTACCAGAAAAATATCTTTAAAATTCATGAGGGCTTTTGACATTTCTGTAGACTTTACATGTGTAGCGATAAACATTCCGACAATTAAAGCGCCTAAATCACCTTTAATTCCCAAGGCTTCAAAAAGCTCGTAACCACCCAAAGCAAATAGAAACCCAGATAATATTAATAATTCACCATGACCCACACGCTCTAAAATCATCGACCATATTGGTTTCGCAAAAAATAATAATAACAATAATAACGCCCATATAGAGGGTACTTTCCCTGTAGCTATAACCAAAAACAGCACTGCTACTATGTCCTGCATAATCAACACACCAATGGCTAACTTGCCATGACGGGTCTTGATTTCACCACTTTCTTCGAGAATTTTAACAATACAAACGGTACTACTAAAGCTTAATGAAAAAGCGAGTAAGGCTTGTATTGACCAATCTAAATTAGCAAAAGTAGCTAAACCAAGCCAAGACACCACAAATAATAGTAGGTTGATTAATGTTACCCATATAACGGAGTGGAAAATGCTGCCTAACCAGACTTCTTTTTTATACAAATCACGAATATTAAGTTTTAAGCCAATGGTAAATAACATCAATGTTATGCCTAAATTGGCGATTGTCTGCAAGGCGTCTGTTGAATGAAAACCGAGATAATTTAATGTGAAACCAGCAATCAAATAACCTATCAATGGAGGTAACCCAACCAATTTCAGACCTAAACCACAAATAAATGCTAGGAGAATAAATGCGAATTCCATATGAACTCTATGACAATAATGAAGTGACTATTATGGTAACGATTTTATTTAGGAAAGCTAGTTGAACAAAGCAAAGGAAATGCTTGAGTGATAATTAAGAAATCTTTGAGATGGTTGATTACTCATCGAATAAACTAAACATTAACTTACCATTGGTTGACAAGAATCAATATCCCCTCGTGTAACTTCTGCATTATTGAATTCTAAAATTGGATTCATTATCAGTGATTAATATTCATTAAAAGTGATTGGTAAAGACAGTTTTCGTCATTGTCATCTAACTTCAGTTTTTATACTCAGTTGTCACTTTTGAAATGGGAAGTTAGGTTATGAAATTAATCTATTAAAGGCCTCAGTATCATAACATTTGTACTACAAACTAATTATTCAGTGCCGACTATTATTGTCGACTAAATAGGAATCTAAAAATGAGAATAGATAAATTTACTAGTAAGCTGCAGCTTGCCCTGTCTGATGCACAGAGCTTAGCGTTGGGTAATGACAATCCAACCATTGAACCAATGCACTTATTGTTTGCTTTGCTCAATCAAGATGACGGCACTGCAAGGCCTTTGTTACATAAAGCCGATGTTGATATTAACAAACTTAGATCACAGCTTGGTGAATCTCTAGAGCGTATCGCTAAAGTAGATGACAGTAACGGGGATATTCACATATCTAATGAACTCTCTAGATTGTTTAATCAAACGGATAAATTAGCCCAGAAACGTGGTGATAAATTCATTTCAAGTGACTTGTTTCTACTCGCTTGTACAGAAGACAAAGGACAAGTCGGTAAGTTGATGAAACAGGCTGGTGCCGAACCAGCCTCAATCGAAAAAGCGATAGAAGATGCTACAGGTGGACAGCCTATAAATGATGCTAATGCCGAAGAACAACGTGATGCCTTAGATAAATATAGTATCGACGTTACAGAACGAGCAGAGCAGGGAAAACTTGATCCCGTAATTGGTCGTGATGATGAAATCCGACGTGTCATTCAGGTCTTACAGCGGCGCTCAAAAAATAATCCTGTTTTGATTGGCGAGCCAGGAGTCGGAAAAACGGCCATTGTTGAAGGTCTAGCCCAACGTATTGTTAATGGAGAAGTACCGGAAGGGTTAAAAGGACGTAAATTATTATCTCTGGATATGGCTGCCCTGATTGCAGGAGCTAAATATAGAGGAGAATTTGAAGAGCGCCTTAAAGCGGTTTTAAATGATGTGGCTAAACAAGAAGGCAATGTCATTTTATTCATTGACGAAATCCACACTATAGTAGGAGCAGGAAAGAGCGACGGTGCCATGGACGCAGGCAATATGCTTAAACCTGCGCTTGCAAGAGGTGAGTTGCATTGTGTGGGAGCAACAACCCTAGATGAATACAGGAAATATATTGAAAAGGATACGGCACTAGAGCGTCGTTTTCAAAAAGTGCTTGTAGAAGAACCTTCTGTCGAAGATACGATTGCAATTTTGCGGGGCTTAAAGGAGAGGTATGAAGTACATCACGGTGTTGCGATCAACGACTCTGCCATTGTTGCAGCCACCATGCTATCACAGCGTTATATCACTGATCGCCAATTACCTGATAAAGCTATTGACCTAATTGATGAAGCTGGATCACGGATTAGAATGGAAATTGATTCGATGCCCGAAGTAATGGATAAGCTAGACAGACGCTTAATTCAGTTGAAAATTGAACGTGAAGCACTGAAAAAAGAAACCGATGACGCGTCTAAAAAAAGGCTAGATAACCTTGACGAAGAAGTAAACAGTTTAGAGTTGGAATTTGCTGATCTGAAAGAAACGTGGACCTCTGAAAAAGCATACGTGCAAGGTGAAACTCACATTAAGGAAGAACTGGAGCAAGCGAGAAGGGAACTTGAGGCTGCAGGAAGGGCAAGTGATCTAACCCGTATGTCTGAAATTCAATATGGAAGAATACCCGAGTTAGAAGCGAAATTAGTGGTTGCGAGTCAGAGCCTCACCCAAGAGATGACGTTATTAAAAAATAAAGTGACGGACGAAGAAATAGCTGAAGTTGTCTCAAAGTGGACAGGTATACCGGTATCAAAAATGCTGTCTGGAGAGCGTGAAAAACTGCTTAAAATGGAAGAGGCACTGCATAGCCGAGTCATTGGACAAGAGGAAGCTATCACTGCAGTTTCAGACTCTATAAGAAGCTCAAGAGCGGGGCTGGCTGATCCTCAAAGGCCAAATGGCTCTTTCTTGTTTTTAGGTCCGACAGGTGTTGGTAAGACTGAATTAACCAAGGCACTTGCTGAATTTTTGTTTGATACAGAGGATTCTATCGTACGCATAGATATGTCTGAATTTATGGAGAAACATTCGGTTGCTCGATTGGTTGGCGCTCCTCCTGGATATGTTGGGTATGAAGAAGGGGGTTATCTAACCGAAGCTGTCAGGCGCAGGCCTTACGCAGTTGTATTGTTAGACGAAGTCGAAAAAGCCCATCCTGATGTATTTAATATATTGCTTCAAGTCCTTGATGATGGACGTCTGACTGATGGACAAGGGCGAACTGTAGATTTTCGGAATACGGTAATTGTGATGACTTCAAATCTAGGAAGTAATTTAATTCTAGATGTTGCAGGTGAAGAAAATTATGAGGAGATAAAGAGCAGAGTGTTGGAAGTCGTAGGTCAACATTTTAGACCGGAGTTTATCAATAGACTAGATGAAATTGTGGTGTTCCATCCACTTAAACAAGACCAAGTGAGAGAGATAGCAAAAATACAATTAAACTATTTACATACTCGCTTGGAGGAAAAAGACTTGTCATTAGATATTTCAGACGAGGTTGTTGATGTAATAGCTGATGCGGGCTTTGACCCAGTCTATGGAGCCAGACCTTTAAAAAGGGTCATCAAAAACAAAATTGAAAAAGAGTTAGCAAAGCGCATTCTTGGTGGTGAATTTAGCCCAGGAGACATTATTAACATTGGGATGAAGGACAGCATTGTGATGTTTTCTAAAACAATAAAAACCGACTAATTTAATCTGACCGGATATCACTCTATTTCTGATTGGCTGGACGGCAAACTCCAATGTGATTGGTGACGAAAGTGGTTTTGCCAAGCAAGTTTCCTCCAATTAGTTACCCAATGCTCGGTTCTCAAACACGTCGAGAAATGACACTGCTAATTATTGAATATGAATTGACGACATGGGCACAGCATCTGTATGCATTTTATGATGATTTACATCTCATAGCGCACCAAATTATTTTGAATCCCAACAAGGACAGATCAACATAAATACGCATAATGAACACTTTGTTGATGCCGGTCTAATGACAACTGGCGCTGCCTTGACTCACCTGACAAGCTAATCTAGACACCCAAAGTAATAAAACACCCAATCACAGAAGCTAATCTAGACACCTAAAGTAATAAAACACCCAATCACAGCATATTCAACAAGCACAAAGTGGCAGAGATGTTCACATTTCTTGGTTTTAAAATGAGGAACTCGAGCTTATTTGAGATTGAATAAGATGAATGCAGTTAAATGGGCGCACAGCTCAAATTGCAGACAGCATGATTGAGCCACTTAATATTAGGCGATTTGAGAATAAATTTAGGTATGATTCAGGCTGATTGAAGTAAGGCTCTTGACTTTGCCATCCCTCGTAT
>JAWUXT010000186.1:0-7456 GCA_034111205.1 Paraglaciecola sp.
TCTGTTTCACCAGTACGAATACGAACGGCATGCTCTAAGTCATACACAAACACCTTACCGTCACCAATTTTTCCGGTCTTAGCTGCGCCAACAATGGCTTCAACTAAACGCTCTACATGTTCGTCCTGAACGGCGACTTCAAGTTTCACTTTTGGTAAAAAGTCCACTTGATATTCCGCGCCACGATATAATTCAGTGTGACCTTTTTGACGACCAAAGCCTTTCACTTCGGTAACCGTCAAACCGTCTATGCCAATTTCGGAGATGGCTTCTCGCACATCATCAAGCTTAAAAGGCTTGACGATCGCAGTAACTAATTTCATGGTGTAGCTCCCAGTTATTGTTATGTTTTGCAAGTATTTAATAAAACTACAACAAAACCTATGCCATGTTTTTATATCAATAAAATCAATTAGTTAATGAGTCAATGCGACTCTCCGTTACATTTTATTGCACTTTATTGGTGCGACAGGTGAAAATAGGATCAACTTGGTGCGCGAATTCAAAACATGCCTTTTCAGCAACACGTCATCTCGTTTAGAAATAAAGATATCAGTGCGAAATACTGAGTTCTAGTTTATCCTTATGAATTAACATGATGAATAATAAGAAAATGTAATACGACATTTCTATTACTGAAAACATTGCTTGTATCATGATCGAGGGTAATCTTAACGCCTTAGATTTGATGTTTATGCTGCAGAGCAAAGACTACAATGGTGTAATTAATCAATATAAAAAATCCTCATCGACTACACCAATATTTCTGGCGTAGCACTGACTAAGGAAGATGTCATCGCTATTGCTATGCTCGGGAAGATGGGTTTGGAAAATCTAGCTAAAATAACCATAGTAACGGCCGTAAATGAAAACGAACATGATGTGATGGAGAAAGTCACTCAAAGTATCCTTTCTGATAGCCAATCAGACGTATTTGTTACTGACTCTAAAAGTAGCGCCATGAAAATACTGCATTCAAATTAACTATGGGCTTTTGTTGTTGTGGGATATAGGAAACATTAGCATTTTGAACTAATCCCATAGCGAGTACTCTATTAAATCCTAAACATTTATTAAGGACATGCGCGAGCAGCAGTGTTTAAAAAAAATAATTTTCTATTTATATCAGTCATTCTGCACCTGATTGTCATGTATGTTGTTGCCGGGTTGGTTATGGTTCCCTCAGCACCCGACTTGACGCTAAAAAAGCAAGCAATTATTCAAGCAACCTTGGTATTTGATTTACCTCCCTTAATTCCAAAAATACCTGCTGAGGAAGTGAAAGAAGACATACCCCAACCTGTTGAGTTAGCAGAAAAGTCTGCCGTTGCTGAAACCCCGCCAGATGAGCAAGTTGCCCCCATGTCAGAACCAGAGGTGCAAGTCATTCCACCGCAAGCACACGCATTGCCACCCAAGCGCGAAGAAAAGATACAAGAGGAGGAAGAAGCAGCAGTAAATGAAATTATGCCCAGTGAACAAAGTGCGACTCCCATCCCTAGATCAGAAGTCAGCGCTCCTGCAACAAGCATGGCGAGACGTCACCTAAACAGCTTTCAGCAGCAGCAAAGAAATAGAGTGGCTGAACAGGCATCTCGGTATTATCAGCAACACAAAAATTCACCGGTAATAGATGATGAAGTTAAAAATCCTTTTATGACCGAAGATGAAAAAATTCGGGACAGTCTAAAAGTAAGCGCGAATTGCAGCGGTGCCACGCGAAAAACCGCGGCTGTACTGCTAAGTTTCTTAGGTGGTCAGATTGACTGTTCAAAACCTCCACCCATTAATAGTTTCATCCAAGATAGGATCAACAAAACGTCTCTTTTACCCAAACAAAACCTGCAACAAGAGCAAAACAGGCCACAATCGGTTGTGATAAAAAAACAACCTTAACCAAATACCCTCCCCCTCAGACGTTTTGGTTTAATTAACACGTAACCATCTTTTAACATTCCTCGTATTTCTTTTGTTGTTCCAAAAGGCTGGCTAAGGTGCAGTATGTTAAAGGATTAAAAACCACCCAATAATTTTAAACTCTTAAGAAAAACCACACAAATACTATATATGGGAAAGTCATGCAATAAAAACCAACATAAATGCAGGCTAACTAAATTCAAGCCATTCAACTTGTCAGCTGTTGATTAATTCGCTATCGAATATTTACCTTCATATCTAACCGTACTGATATAAAAATTCAGTTGCTACTGAGCACCAATAAAATATTTTTCTAACTAATGACAATAATTAGAAATAAAATACTACAAATTAACTTCTTTAAACGATAATAAGCAAAAAAAAACCTCTAGGGACGTGAAAAAATTCCCTTGTATTTTAAATTGTTAAATCTATTGAGTTTGCTGCAACGATTAACAAAATAATGTGAGAGAGTTTTATGATTAATTTACCTACCGGCCTAAAGCAACCACTGAGTCTAATTTATTTAGATGCAAATGCTACTACTCACGTATTACCTCAAGCGGCGTCGGCAGCCTTAGCAACCATGGAAACACTCTTTGGCAACCCTAGTAGCAGCCATATAACCGGGCTACAAGCTAAACAAATAATAGATGAAACACGTCAACAGGCAAAAAACATTATTGGTGCAGGCGATGGTAACGTTATCTTTACCAGTGGTGCGACTGAAGGAATTCAAACTGCTATTCTATCGGCCTTACATCATGCTAAAAAAAGCCTTGATAGCAGTAAAAAATATTGCCTTTTATATGGGGCAACGGAACATAAAGCAGTACCTGAGTCGCTCAAACACTGGAATGAAATTCTTGAAATAAACGCAGAGGTAAAAGCAATTCCGGTGAATGAAGTGGGTCAGCTTGATATGGATTTCATAGCAAAAGAAGTGCCCAATGCCTTGATAATTTGCACCATGGCGGTTAATAACGAAACCGGGGTGTTTCAAGATATCAACCTACTAGACCAGACCATACGTGCCAATAATAAAGACACTGCGTGGATGGTTGATTGTGTGCAAGCATTAGGTAAAACAGATTTAAACTTGGCAAATACCAGTATTGACTATGCAGTATTTAGTGGCCATAAACTGTATGCGCCTAAAGGTGTCGGCTTTATGTACGTTAAAGAAAATTCGCCATTCACCCCCTTTATTGCCGGTGGCGGCCAAGAAAGTGGTTTGCGCTCAGGTACTGAAAACCTACCAGGTTTAGCGGCTTTAAATGTTATATTTAGTATGCTCAACGGGAAGAGTAAAACTACTTTTACCGCGTTAAAAACTCTGCATATATTTCGCCAGCAAATTGCCACGGCCTTAACCCAAGCATTCCCCAAAATTGTGTTTAACCATAGTTTCAAAAATTCAGTGCCAACTACCATTAACTTCGCGATCCCTGGATTTAGTTCTAAGGAAATCATGGATTTATTCGACGCCGCGAATATACGTGTCAGCTCAGGCTCGGCTTGTAGTTCAAAGGTAGCCCGCAGTTTTGTATTAGACGCTATGGGGCTTCCTGTATGGCAAAGTGAATCGGCAATTAGAATGTCTTTTGGCCCAGCGATGACACAACAGCAAATTGACGAAGCTTGCACTCGAATAGTTTTTGCAGCTCAAGCATTAGGACAAAGCTGTTTAACCATAGACACAAATATTATTACCGAGAAAATTGCACTAGAAGGTTTATTACAATTTAAGGTAGGTGGTAGCTGCAGCTGGTTGTATGTGGATAAAAAAACGCAGTCTGCAATATTTATCGACCCGTTACCCGCGTTAACCGAGCGTTTAAAAACACTACTGACCTGTCAGGGGCTTAATTTAGTTGCCGTTATCGACACTCATGGCCATGGCGATCACCCGTCTTGTCGTGGAAGTCTCGCTGATGATTATTTAACCCAGCAACAAACAGACATGCTTGGATGGCCAGTTAACTCAAACACAACAAACGTTCATGGTAAACACTACCCGTATATTGTCTTGGGTGATAAGTGGTTAATTAAAGTAAACACACCCGGCCATACCACTGATAGTACTAGCCTATTACTTTGTGACCCGGTTAAAGCTTCGACCGACGACTTGCTTGTCCACTATGCGTTTTGTGGCGATTTGATCTTAATGGATAGTCTTGGTAGAACGAATTTTTCAACCAGTAGTGCAATGGCTATGTATTCTAGCTTGCAGTTATTAAAAGCACTTATCGGCACTGAAAACCTTATTTGCCCCAGCCATGATTATAACAATGAGTTTACTACGAGTATTACCGCAGAAACATCACGCAACTCGTTACTTGCACAAGTAATGACTAACCAAATAAATGTCGAAAAATTCTCGGTTCAAAAAACATTAATGGACACACATATTATCGACCAATCTGGCAGTGAAATTATGTGTGGCGCTTTAATCGGTGATTGTCATAAAGTAGCAGTGCGTGAATATACTAGTCGTAGTTTGACCAAGGCTTTGGAACAACCCAATAATATTATATTGATTGACCTTCGTGAGTCCTATGAATACGTACTTGGGCACGACAAACACTTCAAAAATAATGTGCCCTTGACTCAATTAGTAGAATTTGTGCATCAGCATAAACAGAATAAACAACAACCATTAGTATTAGTTTGTCGAACTGGTAGCCGTTCTCAATTGGCTGCGCAGACACTACTGCGCTTAGGGTTTGAACATGTCGGACACTTAAAAGGGGGTTATGCATTGCACCAATATTAAGGTGTGCTGTTTCGTAGCAAAGCCTTATCTACGGGTGTGAGTTCAAAGATCACACGAGCGGCAGTAAACAGTCAATATCGCTGGAGACAACTTAAGAGGTAAATGTGGCAAATTATATGATAGATAATTACAATAAAAACAGTATGTTGGAGCCGTGTGTTGCACTTTTTTTAATCTGAAAATAGTATTTAATCAGCAAAGAATGCTTAATAAACGTGTATGCAATTCACCACTCCAAACTGCATATAAAAACGGCTAACCAAATATCTTTTCCCACAAACTTTTGGGTTTATCTGGCACAGTGGATTTGCCAAAACATTTATTAGGTACCGGGGGTAATGCGGAGGTAATGGCAGGCACACTGAAGGTGTCAGCACACCCTGCTTTGCTTAAGTGACCTGTCGCATTGTCAAAATGTGCAATACCCAGACCATCGGGGAAACGCCTCACCAGTGACTTAGGCTCTTGTTGTTGCTGATAAGCAATAAATAGTTGCATAGCGCCACTGGCACCACTTAAATTAACCGGTTGGTTGTTATCTTTGCCGATCCAACTGGTCACCAGAATATTTTTGTCAAAACCACTAAACCAACTATCGCGATAATCATCGGTAGTACCGGTTTTACCTGCCATATTAATATCAGGAAATTTTGTTCGAACGGCTTTTGCCGTGCCTTCCAGTGTCACTTTGTGGAGCGCATAATTCAGTAAGTAAGTCGCTTGCTCATCTACTCGTTGTTCTTCGACAACATCAAAGTGCCATAATAAATGATCATCTGCAGACATAATCGCAGTAATAGAATGTAATGGGATGTAGCGGCCATTATTAGCGATGGTTTGATACATTTGGTTCACTTGCAGCGGCGAAAAGTTTACCGCTCCCAGGGTGAGCGCAGGATACAAGTCGAGCTCTTCTTCTACTCCTAAGCGCCAGATAGTATCAGCAATATTGCCTAACCCTAAATCCATGCCTAACGTGACGGTTGGTACATTCAGCGACCGACTCAAAGCAGTCAACAGCGGCACTTCACCACGGAATTTTTTATCTGAATTTTGTGGCTCCCACATTTTGCCATAAGTGCTTTTTAGCTTTATGGGTTCATCAATTAAATGTGTGGCTAAGTTATAGTCTGCAGCCTGCTCTAGGGCAGTAAGATAAATAGCCGGTTTAATCAATGAACCAATTGAACGTTTGGCATCAAGCGCCCGATTAAAACCCGCATAATCGACATTCCTCCCACCCACGATGGAGCGAATTTCCCCAGAATCGATGTCGGTCACTATCATTGCGGCCTCAAAACCGCTCTTGCCTATACGTTTTTCCTGTTTTGCCACTCCTTCAGTTACTGCACGCTCGGCCTTCATCTGTGCGTTGGAGTCTAAAGTCGTAAACACTTTTAAACCAGACTGACGAATATCTGGATTATCCAGCACCAAACGTAGCTCACGGCGTACTTGATCCATAAAAGCCGGATGTTTATCTTTCTTCAAACTCGCTCCGCTAGCCAGTTTAATCGGCAGCGTAACTAAATCTTGATATTCATTGGGTGACAATTGATTACTTTCAAACATCGAACGCAACACTATATTGCGCCTATTTAAAGCTCGCTCAGCATGTTTACGAGGATTATAATAGGAAGGGCCTTTGATAATGCCTACCAATGTGGCAATTTCGTCTATGCTCAGTTCATTCAGGGGGCGATCGTAGTAAAAATAACTGGCTAAACCAAACCCATACACCCCCGTATCACCGTTTTGCCCCAAAAACACTTCGTTTAAATAAGCCTCAATAATCACATCTTTGCTGTATCTAACTTCTATGATCAGCGCCATCATGGCTTCTTTAGCTTTGCGCACCAACGATTTTTCGCGGGTTAAAAATAGGTTTTTCACTAACTGCTGAGTGAGGGTACTGCCACCTTGAACGGTACGTCCCGCCGAAATATTGGCCATTAGAGCCCGCAAGATAGAAAGCGGCGCCACACCGAAGTGCTGATAAAAGTCTTGATCTTCCACTGCGACTAACGCTTGAGCCAAAATAGGCGGGACATCGTTGATTTGTACCAACATACGATCTTCCCGACCGCTGCTGACCAAGCGAGTAACAAGCCATGGTTCGAGGTAGATATTATTGATACTTTGACGACTATTGAGATCTTGGATCTGACTGATGCGCGCATTTTTGAAACTTATTTCAATGTTACGTAAGTCTTCTGTGCCGTGAGAGAAATCAAATTTACGACGTTGGATCCGAATACTGTTTCTCAATACTTGGTATTCGCCTGAACTATCGGCACGGGTCACTCTTCTGTACCCCAAGAGTTGTAATTCTTCTTCAATCTCTTTGATGCTTATTTCTTGCTTTAGACTCAAAAACATCGGACGGGCATAGATTTGGGCTGGCACTTGCCACTTATTGCCGGCAAATTTTGCGCTGATTTGTGCATCGAGATACACGGTATAAGCTGCAATCACTAGGATAGAAATAGACATTAACTTGCCCCAATGCCGCCAAAGCCAGCTAAAAGGATTAAACCGTTTCCATATCGAAACCTTCAATGCCTTGGTCGTTGATTTTGTTTTTACTGCTGCAGCTTTAGGTTTATCTGCGGGGATTTTACTCATGATTTACTGCTCATGGTTTACTGTTCATCCTTTTTTTGGTGCGCGTTGTGGCTTGTGCATTGGCCGGATCATCTGGCCAGAAATGGCGAGGATAACGGCCTTTCATTTCTTTTTGTACCTCTTTATAACTTCCTTGCC
>JAWUXT010000187.1:0-7754 GCA_034111205.1 Paraglaciecola sp.
ACATCTAACGGTACATCACCTATGTCAAAGGCACCAAAAATATAGGCATCCATTAATTCGATACCAGAAAACTGGCCAAATTGGGTAAAGCCATCATCACTTAATGGCTCACCAGGGGTATAACCATTTCCGGAGTTACCATGGGGTCTGTCACCATCAGATAATTCAAAGTCATGCCAATATTTAACCCGAACAAATGCACCAATGTTTCCTTTGGTTAGGTTAAAATCATGAGAACCTTTTATAATTTGAGAAAAAGCGTCGTTTTTACCAAAGTTAAGATTGCCATCGTCTGTGGTGGATGTGTTGCCAGTGCCGCCATTTGTTTTGCCGATGTAATAAGGATCAGCATCTTGTAACCGCCAGCTAGACCCTATTGAAAGTCGCGAGGTGATTTGAAGACTAACATCGTCATCTTCACCGAAATAAAATTCTGCAGCTGCAGCAGAGTGCGTAAATAATGCTGTTGTTATTGCAGCAGCCAGTAATTTTTTAGTGTGTTTGTTAGTAGACATGATAGTTCCCATGTGTAATTGTTAACCAAATAGGTCAGACCAGATTGAATTTAAACAAAATGCTTACATTAATACTACAAATAAAATAAACAAAAAGACTTAAATTCTATGCCAATCTCTTATCATATGATGCAATATGATTAATATACACTTATTTAAAGCGACAAAATTTTTAGTATGACAGATTATTTTTCAGTGCTCAGTGGCTGGCTTATACCCATAAAACGAGCCATGAATGAATGGGATATCGATTTTAATAGCGCCTTAGCTGATTGCGGTATTAAAACAACTGATTTTAAAGACCCAGAATCTAGGATCTCTGCCGAAAGAGTGGCTCAGTTAATCGAATATTGTAATCATATAAAAGAACGTCATGATTTTGCTATAACTGTAGCTGAAAATTTTCATCCGGGCACTTTTCATACACTAGGTTATGCAATGATGGCGTCTAACAATTTATATGACGCGTTCAAACGTATAGAGCGCTATAAAAAAGTGGTGTCCAATACCTGTTCTATTAAGATAGAAGAAGGTCCTAAAGTGTGTAAATTAGTACTCACGGCATTTCTGTACGAGTCTACTAATAGACCCGTTTTATCCCGTAATTCTATTATCATTTTTATTGCGACCTTGGTTAAATTTGCCAGAGAATGCTCAAGCCACAATTTTAAACCCCAAGAAGTCAATCTTAATTGGTCGAATACAGAGGACATGTTTCAGTTTCTGGGTGATTTCTTTGATTGCCCAGTGAATTTCGACCAAAATGAAATTTCATTTAGCTGTGATACTGCTATTTTCAAAGAGCCCTTACTTGGGGGAAATCCTTTGATCACTCAGTCTCACGAAAAGATGCTGAATGAGTTTCTTTCAAGGCTCGATAAGAATGACGTTGTGCAAATAGTTAAAAATAGTATTCATGACATGCTGCCGTTAGGCACGCCGACTCAAACTGATATTGCTAAGCAGATTGGTATGAGTCTTCGAAATCTGCAAAGAAAACTAAGCGAGCAAGACGCGTGTTATAGAGACTTGTTAGAGGAAACAAGAAAGAAACTCGCATTGGAATACATTACACAAGGTCATCTATCGTTAAGTGAAGTGGGTTATCTAGTTGGTTTTGCCAATATTGGTAATTTCAACCGAGCTTTCAAACGTTGGACCAATTTTGCACCTGGCGAATACCGTAAAGATAAACATTTGGCATAAATTCATTTAATAGTTTGTCATCAATTAGTTACTATACTGGTCTGTATTTTAACAAATACTGAATTCATCTATCTTACCTTCGAGTATGAATTACTTTTGATATAACCTATTCAGAAAAGGCAAACTAATGACTGAAGGCGCTATAAAAACCGATTTAACTGACATATTAACAACACTCAAAAACTCTTTTAATAAAACGCCTTTTCCCGAACTTCAGCAAAGACAGCAAGATTTAAAAGCATTAAAAGCGTTATTGCTGGAAAACCAGGATGCCTTAATAAAGGCAATGAATCAGGATTTTGGTAACCGCTCTAGTGATGATTCAAAAATTGGTGATATCCTCACCACAGTTCAAGGGATCAACTATTCTCTTGATCGTCTTAAGAAATGGATGAAACCCAGTAAACGACATTTAAGTTTGTTACTACAGCCTGCATCAGCCAGAGTAGAATATCAGCCACTAGGTGTAATAGGCATTATTGTACCTTGGAACTATCCGGTTTTTTTAGGCTTAGGCCCACTCACTGCTGCGCTGGCCGCAGGTAATAAAGCCATGATAAAAATGTCTGAATACACACCTCATACTGCGAGTATTATTAAGCAGTTAGTAGGCAAATATTTTGAGCCTAATAAAATAAGTATTGTCGAAGGCGATGCTAGTGTTGCTGCTGCATTTTCCTCACTGCCTTTTGACCACTTGTTTTTTACAGGCTCAACCAATGTAGGAAAATTGGTTATGCGTGCTGCAGCCGAGCACTTGGTTCCCGTCACATTAGAGTTAGGTGGGAAATCACCTGCTATTATTGCTGATGATATGGATATTAATACTGCCGTAGATCGATTTATTTTGGGTAAGACTCTGAATGCCGGTCAAACCTGCGTTGCACCAGATTATATTTTTTGTCCTAAAGGAAAAACTCAGCAGTTAATTGATGCGATCGAGAAAACATTTGAGCGTATGTACCCATCGATAAAGGACAATAAAGATTACACCAGTGTGATCAATCCAGCTCAACATGCTCGCTTGCAAGCATTAATTGACGATGCTCAAGCTAAAGGAGCTGTTATTACGCCTTTAGGTAGTGATCCCGGTTGTTCAAAAACCAGACAAATGCCGCTCACTTTAATACATGGTGTCAATAAGGAAATGCTGGTCATGCAGCAAGAAATATTTGGCCCGCTGTTGCCTATTGTTGAATATGACACGTTACAGCAGGCGATTGACTATATAAACGCAGAAGAGCGTCCTCTCGCTTTGTATATCTATAGTTTTAACAAAGCCTGTCAGGACAAAATATTAAAAAGTACCCATTCAGGTGGTGTATGCATTAATGATGCTGCTTTTCATGTGGCTGCTGAAGACTTACCATTTGGAGGCGTAGGCTCTTCGGGTATGGGAAGTTATCATGGCTCAGAAGGGTTTAAGACCTTTTCTCATGCAAAATCCATTTTGTCGCGCGGGCGAGTCAGCTTTGGGAAATTTTTATTTCCTCCTTTTGGCACAGCCGTGCATAACCTTATTTACAAGCTTTATATTCGCTAGCAGCAACAGCAAAAAAGTTTGTCGCCGGGTGATCGAATAGTGATCCAACTACCTAATTTGAATCAATATCCAATTGCCGCTTATGCCGCGTTTCGTGCAGGATTTGTCATTGTTAATACTAATCCTTTATATACACCCAGAGAAATGCAGCATCAATTTAAAGATTCTGGTGCTAAAGCGATTATTTTATTGACCGATTTATTGCCAAAGTTCAATGAAGTTAAAGAGCACACTGACATACAGCTGGTTATTACCACTAGCGGTAATCTGAATATATTAATCCCTAATCCACGAGATATGGATGCTTTTGTACAGGCTATCAAACCCTTAAAATTCACTGGTTTTGCGGGCATTAACACTTTGTTTGTTGGTTTATGTATGCATCCTGAATTTAAAGTTTTAGATTTTTCTGCTTTAAAAATAACCATATCAGGTGGCACAGCTCTGACTTCAACAGCGAAGGCTATAACCCTAGACGGTTTTTTCAAAACTGGGGATGTGGGTATTTGCTTAGAGGATGGTACGATTAAGATTGTTGACCGTTTAAAAGACATGATCATTGTATCTGGTTTTAATGTGTATCCGAATGAGATTGAAGATGTACTGTCTCAACATGATGCAATATTAGAGGCTGCTGTTATCGGTGAGCCAGACGAAAAAACTGGCGAAAAGGTCTGTGCTTATATCACTGTGAAATCTGAGGTGTCAGAAAGTGACATATTAGCGCATTGCAAAGTAATGTTAACTGCTTACAAAGTCCCAAAAAAAATCGTATTTATGCAAGAGCTGCCTAAGTCATCTGTAGGTAAATTATTACGCAGAGAACTCCGCAAATAGACAATATTTAGGATGACACTCCACCCACATAAAAAAGCGAAGGTTTATTTACCTTCGCTTTTTTATGCGTCATTAGTTTAAACTTGTTAGCTAGGCATTAGCCGCTAAGATCATATCTGCCGCTTTCTCAGCAATCATGATGGTGGGAGCATTGGTATTGCCACTGACCAAATTAGGCATAATAGAGGCATCGACTACCCTTAAACCTTGTAAACCATGAACTCTCAACTCAGAGTCCACTACCGCCAAGTTATCTGTCGCAGGTCCCATCTTACAGGTACCTACTGGATGATATTGGGTGTCTGCACGGTTACGTATGTCTTGCTCTAATTGCTGTGCATTATCTTTTTCGACCAAATACAGCATATTTTTTCTTATCTCACTGAAAGCATCTGCTTCTAAAATCGTCTGCATTTTTTGCGCACCGGCCATGATAGTTTGCATATCTTTTTCGTCACCCAAGAAATTAGGATCGATCAACAACGTGTCTGTTGGATCGGTGCTCTGTAATTTCACTTCGCCGCGACTTTCAGGGCGACAGACCGTAATGTGACAGCTATAGCCATGGCCCATATTTATTTTTCGTGCATGATCGTCAACAATCCCTGGAACAAAAACAAATTGTGCGTCTGGAGCACTCAATCCCTCTTTAGTATGGAAAAAAGCCCCTGATTCAGCCAAGGTACTGGTAATTTTACCAGTCCTACTTTTTTTCCATTGGAACATGGATTTAATTATCCTAAATCCTCCAGTTAGAGATATACCGAAGGTATCTGCCTTACTGGATACTTTGTAAGTTTGCACATAATCTATATGGTCTTGTAAATTTTGCCCAACGCCCGCTAAATCATGAATATTGGCTATGCCTTTTTCTGATAGGTGTTGAGTCGCTCCGATTCCAGATAACATCAATATTTGTGGAGAACCAAACGCACCAGCACTGAGAATAACCTCTTTAGTGGATTTAATTTCCACTGACTGGTTAGCTTTTTTATAACGCACTCCTACGGCTTTTTTATCTTCGAACAGGATCTTTTCTGTCACAGCGTGCGTGATAACCTTTAGGTTAGGCCTAGATAAATTAGGGGTTAAAAATGCTTTTGCTGCACTGCAACGTTCACCGTTTTTAACCGTTCTTTGATAAAAAAATGCACCTTCCTGCTTAGCACCATTAAAGTCGTCTACAAAAGGAATGCCATGTTCTTCGCATGCACTAAAGAACATATTATTAAGATTGCTAGCATCAGTAGGGTTTGATACACCTAGCGGACCGTCGCTGTTATGGAATTTGTCGGAATAGACTTCATTACCTTCTGATTTTTTAAAATAAGGTAGTACATCTTTATATGCCCAACCTTCATTACCTAAATTGGCCCAGGTATCATAATCCAACTTATTTCCACGCACGTATAACATGGCATTAGTTGATGAGCTTCCCCCTAAGGTTTTGCCTCTGGGTTGATAACCTTGCCGACCATTTAAGCCTTTTTGGGGGATGGTTTTAAAGGCCCAGTTATTGATTTTAGTGGGCATCATGGCAGCCACACCTATTGGGGCATGAATTAAAACACTACTATCTGGACCGCCAGCTTCGAGCAAGCACACTGAATTATCTGGATTTTCTGATAAGCGAGCAGCTAAAACACAACCCGCTGAACCAGCACCAATGATGATATAGTCAAACTGCATAAATGTACCTTTTTTACCTGTGTATAACATTATCTTAACAGTGAGGTAGGTGTTTAACATATCAATCAATGCCAATTAATTATCTACTGCAAACCTATTTCAACTACTTGTGAGTTCAAATGCATTTAATGCGTTATTGTTTGAATTCTAATTTTGCAAATTAGAATTAGTATTGGTTATTTTTCTAATTTAATATTGATCATTAATTCTCAAAGTTATTTTCCTCAGACTGAAGTGTTGGCTGAACCAGAATTGCTGTCCATCAGCGGGGGAGGGGGAATTCTAAAAAACACTGAAAAATGTCAAATGTAAATTTAATTATAAATAGCCGTAAAATTTTTAGAATGGAAAATCAAACAAAATGAGAAGCACAGTTTTATATGTCCTTACAGTACTGATATGGGGCTCTACTTGGCTTGCCATCGAATACCAGTTAGGTGTTGTAGCACCAGAAGTATCATTAGTTTATCGTTTCTCCATTGCTGCACTTTTGATGTGGGCATATTGCATATTTAAAAAGTTACCAATGCAATTCAGTCTTGAAAATCATCTTTTCTTTATGACCTTAGCCAGCTGTAACTTTGGATTTAATTACCTGATTTTGTATTGGGCTCAAGACTACTTAACTTCAGCCATGACCTCTATTGCGTTCTCTACATTATTGATAATGAACATTATTAATACACGAATATTTTTTGGAAAACCTATCGCACCACGTATTTTTATAGGCGCAACTTTAGGACTCGCCGGTATTATAGGGTTGTTTTGGCAAGACGTTAAAACGCTAGATTTTGCCAGTGAAGCGATCATCGGTTTAGGACTGTCGTTAGCTGGCACCTTCGTAGCCTCATTGGGAAATATGACCAGTGTACGCAACTCCAAAAATAACATTGGAATTATGCAGGGCAATGCATGGGGTATGTTATACGGCAGTCTATTCCTTCTGACTTTTACCTTGATCAGCGGTTCTGAGTTTAGCTTAGATACTCGGCTTCCTTATATCGCCTCACTGCTGTATTTGAGCATATTTGGTACCGTCATCGCATTTGCTTGTTACTTTGTATTGCTAAAAGATATAGGTCCTGAAAAGGCTAGTTATTCAGTGGTATTGTTTCCAGTCGTGGCTGTGACACTGAGTATTATGTTTGAGGATTTTGTATGGCAATCAAGCACTGTCATTGGTTTTGTTTTGGTTTTAACTGGCAATATAGTCGTGTTAACACCCGTTCACAAATTTAGAAGGTTATTCGCAGCTGATAAACCATTAGAGCAGAGTTAGGACCAACTGATTTCTTTATACATCACAAATAACTATTTAAGTAGAGCATTGCATTATGTGGTTGTTTTGCTCCAAATCCTACTTAAACATTATTGATTGAATCTCCGCTGTATCTAGATGATATGAAGGAAGTGGTTAATTTAGTAAAGCAACCTCATGTTGATTTAGCGTTTTAAATCGAGATTGTGGCGTCGAGTAAATTCAATTCTAAGATCATAGGAAAGAGGGGGGCGAAGCTTAGTTGCATACAGTGTTAATAGCTTTTTTTGGAATGCGGCGCTGCTAAGGTTGAAGCCAGTTTTGTGTTCTGAACTGTTGATGGCTTCATTACTTAAAACTATAATTGTGCAGCAAGTTTATCCAACGCTTCACCTGTAACACGATTTACAGTCCATTCATCCATGGGTTGTGCTCCAAGAGATTGGTAAAAGTCGATGGCGGGTTTATTCCAATCCAATACCCACCACTCTAGGCGACCACAGTTGAGTTCCTTGGCAAGCGAGGCCAAATACCCCAAGAGTATTTTGCCTAAACCTTTACCGCGCATATCCGGTTGCACATACAAATCTTCTAAATAAATACCGGGACGCCCTAGAAAGGTTGAAAAATTATGGAAGTACAATGCAAACGATACCGGCTTACCTTGATATTCACCAATGATCACTTTGGCGTGAGGTGTTTTGCC
>JAWUXT010000188.1:0-8443 GCA_034111205.1 Paraglaciecola sp.
GTTTTTTAAAGGAATTTGGTTATTACGATATTTTTATCGTAGATATCGATAGCGGCAATATAGTTTACAGTGTGTTTAACCGCGTAGCGTAAATCTCGGGGGCTTGCCCCCGTGCTGGTTAGTGTAAACTGGTTTTTTTTCCAGTTTATGCTTTCCTACATATGGAACTTCAAAGAAATACGCATCACGTTTATCGATTAATGTATCACTTTGTTTGGATACCAAAGTATCGACACAAAGTGTTTGTAGAGCCTTATCGCGAAGCGATGAAAGCTATTATTCGTAAGATTGGATATGACTACGACTTTGATATTCAAGAATTAGAGATCCCTGAAGATCATATTCACATGGTTATTAGGGGAGAGCCAAAGTTGGCTCCTAGTCATGTTATGCAAGTAATAAAAAGTATCTCAGCCAGAGAGTTTTTCAAGTTGTATCCCGATATTAGAAAGCGCTATTTCTGGGGTGGGAAACTTTGGACACAAAGTTACTTCGTTGAAACGATTGGCAATGCCAATGAAGAAACCATAAGAAAATATGTTCAAAATCAACTGATAGAACTTGATATCAAAGAACAAAATGCCAAGCAGTTGGGTCTGCTTTAAAACTCGGTCGCTTGCGGCCGATTTTTTTATATGTTCAAAACATTCTGCTTCAGTGCCTATAAGTCATTGATTTATGCTACAGGTAAATGCAAATGCAACTTCTTTCATTAAATGATTCATTGCACTTATTCAATTCTCGGTCGTAGGTAAATCTGAACTTTAATCTGATTGTCATTATTAATTCTAATGATTAATGTTGAGTTTATGTATCGCTTTGATTATCTTTCTCTACGTCAGCAATTCGCTCAGAACGGACATTGCCTATTGTGGGTTTCACTCGAGTCCGCCCCTTTTGATTAGGGATATTTTAACAAGGGGTAAAACATGCTTCTACGCCGCATCACTCAACACGTTAAAGACCAAAACTGGTTTGCAGTTGTGATCGATTTCGCCATTGTAGTATTTGGTATATTGCTGGCTTTTCAAGTTACTGAATGGAATCAAAGGCTCAAAAACAACGGTATTGAAGGAGAATACTTAATGCGCATTGCTCGGGATCTTGAACGAGATTCTGAGGCTCTGCAAGGGTTTGAGGCACTAAAAGAGAGGCAAGTGGCTCGTTTGCTTTTGGTAATCTATCTTAATAGTGATCCGGAAGAGGCTATTACTAGACGATGTGATTACCTAGGCAGTTTAGTCACTGGCGTTACTTCGACTTCACCGGATGTGTTTGATCAAACTATAAATGAAATGGTCGGATCAGGTGGTGTGGTGATTTTGCAAGACGATGCTTTAAAAGATCTTATCAGCCAGTATTACAATTCGTTCGAAGCCTACGAGAGCTCTGAATTGTCAGCTAGGGAGAGCTTTAATATGCTTAACGAATTGAGCTGGCGCTACCTTCCTGTTGTTATGGGGATACCAATGCTTGACGTCGTTCATCAGGTCTTAGGTCAAAACGGAAATTTAAATGATCACCTTAATAGTGGCAACACGTCGTTTGATCTTCCACTTTGCAATGATTATAAGAGCGAACTTGATACATTCTATGAAACTATTAATATAGACCCTGCGTTCTCTGGGTACCTACAGATAGCCTACGCTGAACATCACAAACAGATACGATTTGTACGTCGCCAGCAGGCATTGAACCAAAACCTAAAGACGTTGATAGAGGCAAAGCTAAACCCGTAACCGGCAAGTCATATGCTCATAGTCTAGGGTAATTTTCCCTACAAGGATTACGAAATTTTGAATTTTTATGCTCACAATTTTATGGCTTAAAACTATGCTCAGTTTCAAACTTTAATCAAACGAACAAAAGCACATATCACTGCAGCGAAAGACACTGCTAACATTTAATATTATGGTATTAATAATGGCTATAAAATGCACTTGATGTAGCTATTATTATCACCTGTTTTATAGATTTAGCCAACATTGAGGCTTTGCTGTGGCATATTGCATAAGTGCCAAGTCACAGAGTACTATGCTGTTACATATTTAGATGCAGCGACACATTCTTTCATCAACTTGTCTTTTAAGGTTAGTAACACAGCATTTTAAGTTGCAGTAAATTAGAGTTTTCAGAACAGAATTACTCGTCATCAAGGATACATATGCTAACTCTAGAGTTTTTATTTCGATTTAAACGTGCTAATCAAGAACAGATAAAACAGTCGCTTTGCCAATTATTACTGACTGTCTCTATGTTATGCCTAATGAGTTCGTGTGTGAGTTGGCTGCAGCCAACTTTAAAACAAAAAATTGTTGAGGTTCAGGTCGGTGAATACAAGCTTGATAAAGACCATGCTGCACTATTATTTAAAATTAACCATATGGGTTTTTCAAGCTATGTAGGTCGATTCAACGAGTTTGATGTGAGCCTTAATTTTGATCCCAACAACATTGAAAATTCAAGTATTGAAGCAGTAATTGATATGCGCAGTATTGATGTCAATAATCAAGCCTTTGCGACCACACTTTTAGGCGCACCATGGCTTAATACTGAAAACTTTCCTCAAGCTGTGTTTCGTAGTTTATCTGTTGAAAAAATTGAAAATGAACAGTTATTAGTGCAAGGAGAACTTACTTTTTTAGGTGCAACTCAGGCAGTAACCATGTTGGCTAAACTAAATGGTGCGGCCAATAATCCACTAACCCGAAAGTATACTCTTGGCTTTGCAGCCAATTTACGATTTAATCGTTCTGAATTTGGTTTGAATAAGTTTATTCCGGTGGTGAGTGACGAAGTAGAGATTGAGATACACAGCGAATTTCAACGCCAGTAGCATTGAAGCTGTGGCTACTAACTAAACTTTAACCAACACCGATGTATTGTGTTCCCATCCAAACAATAAATCCAGCATACAATACCAGCAGTATTTTACCGTTATTATTGGTCAGCTCTGAACCACTTCGTGCCAGCACAATAAAAGTCACTGTGGCAAATATAAGAAACATCATCATTGGAATAACCCGGGGATAGTTGAAGACCACTGAGCCGGCAATGATGACGCCAGCAGGTAAAACCACCAATAAGTCGAAAACATTGCTGCCAAAGGCGTTTGTTAGGCTTGCGGAACTGTGCTTGCGTTGTGCGGCTTTGATGCTGACAAAAAGGTCAGGGATACTGGTTGCTGCCGCTAATATAGTTGCCCCCCAAAAATAACTCGGCGTTTGGAACATCTCGCCGAGATCAATAACCATTCGGATCAACATTTCCACCCCAAGGGTAACCAGCAACATGCAAAGAATCAGCTTGCCCCAGCTTTTGAGTGCTGAACAACTCGGATGGTTTTCTTCTGGGCTGTGGTCGCGTACTTCTTGATATTGTATGTAGATGTACAAACCGTAAAATAATAGCGGTAGGATCATCAATGAACTGGTGAGTGTTCCGTTGAATTGTTGCACCGTATACGGTTGATAAATAACAGCAAACGACAGCGTTACCATCACTATCAGCACACTGATAAGGTAAAACTGAGCTTCACGGTACAGCACGTTGCGAGCTGCATGAAGTGAACCGGGTCTAAAAAATACCGAAGTCCCTGGGATGACCAATATATTGAACACTGCTGAACCAATAATGGTCGCCAGACCCAATTCAAAGTCGCCATGAACACCTGTAGCCAAAATGATAGTGACCAATTCTGGGAAACTCGAACTTATTGCCATCACGGTGGAGCCTTTGACTGAGTCTGGCAACCCGTAACAGTTTGCTAAATCGTGGCATGCCTCCTCTAAATAGTGGCATGACTTCCACACTATCGCTGTCGCAATAGCCACAATAAAAAAGATATAGGCGAGTTCAGTTAGCACATGTCTCCGTATTCATAATCGATTATATTAGCTCTATGGTAACCGATACCATATTGGCCATTCAAATTTCACTTATTTAATAACGGAACATCTTCAAGTAGCTTAATGATAGTGGGGTTGTTGGATAATTTGGCTAGGTCAATGAGATAGCTTTTTTCAAGCTCTTGCATCGGTTGATTGGCTAACAATTCTTTTACCGATAACTCTTCACCATTTGCTATGGAGGTTTTCAAAGCCGCAAAGGTTGCGATACTGTGTTTATTTTGATCAGTCATATTAAATCCTATTGGTTTAGTTAGGTTAGCTCTGGTTTCATTGCCTACTGATAACACTTCATGTCACGGCTAGCAGTAACAATTGACTGCGTTATTAATGCCGTTATCTGTATAAATTAAATAGTTCCCAAACTTAACTGATAACAAATAAGTCCATAAAAAGGTTTACTGGTGTTACCTCAAGTGTGCCTTGATCTTTACAAAGTGTTGAGATCTTTTGACATTGTTGAATTGGGAAACGTGATGCTAGGTTTGTTTTGAATTTTTTCTCCAACAGCGGGATGCCTTCTTTACGGCGAAGGCGATGACCTACTGGGTATTCTACAACCACTTCTTCAGTGCTACTGCCATCTTTAAAGAAAACCTGAATAGCATTGGCGATAGAGCGTTTATCTGCTTCTAAATACTCTGTGGTAAAGCGTTTATCTTCGACAATTTTCATTTTATCGCGAAGCTCATCGATGATGGGATGTGCGTTGTGAAAATCGTCTTCGTAATGATCTGCCGTTAAATTCCCAAACGCCAACGGAACCGCAATCATGTATTGCAAACAATGGTCACGGTCCGCAGCATTGGCAAGCGCACCCGTTTTTGAAATAATACGAATTGCAGACTCGTGAGTCCGGACCACGATTTTCTCGATATCCTTTAAACGAGTACTTACCTGATGATATAAAATAACCGATGCCTCTGCAGCAGTTTGTGCATGAAACTCAGCTGGAAAAGAAATCTTAAACAAGATATTTTCCATCACATAAGAACCGTAGTCTTGAGAAAACGAAAACTTACGTTGAGCCTCTGGTTTGATGGCTTGGTCTTTGTTTGTTTTAGAGAAAGAGACGTCATAAAACCCCCATTGCTCTGCAGTTAATGCGCCTGGTATACCCATTTCTCCGCGCATTGATATGTCAGCCAAACGTACTGCTCTTGAGGTAGCGTCACCGGCTGCCCAAGATTTACGAGAGCCCGCGTTTGGTGCGTGACGATAAGTACGCAGAGCAGAGCCATCGACCCATGCTTGCGATACTGCAGCCATTATTTGTTCTCTATCGCCGCCCATCAATTTGGTGATAACCGCTGTTGATGCAACGCGTACTAATAATACGTGGCACAAACCCACTCGATTGAAAGAGTTTTCTATAGCGATCACCCCTTGAATTTCATGTGCCATGACCATGGTCTCAAGTACTTCTCGCATAATAAGAGGTGGTTCGCCTCTCGATAATCTAACTTGAGATAGATGATCTGCTACGGCCAGAATACCGCCTAAATTATCCGATGGATGCCCCCATTCAGCAGCTAACCAAGTGTCGTTATAGTCTAACCAACGAATGATACAACCAATGTCCCACGCGGCTTTTACCGGATCTAGCGACAGCGATGTACCAGGCACTCGTGCTCCATTCGGTACAACCGTACCCTGTACTATAGGCCCGAGGTGTTTAGTGCATTCAGGAAACCGCAGTGCCAGTAACCCACACCCTAATGTGTCCATTAAACAGTTTCTTGCTGTGTCTAAAGCCTCTTCGCTGCTGACTTTATAATTTAATACATAATCGGCAATGTCTTGAATGACATGATCATAATCTGGACGGTTGTTAACATCTACATTACTGCTCATTTTGTATCCTTATTTGTTGTCTACATGCTTGGCATAAGTTCTGTTGAAATTTACACTTAGTTTACTTATGGTTGCTTAGCATATTGAATCAGGTGACAGTGCTATGGCTGACTATGTGCCAGTAGTGTATAAATCCGTTGATTATTAAGAAACCGGAAATTTATCATCTAAGTAACCACATCAATCTTTGAATCTGTGCTCAGTGTTTACATTTTTGTGTCACCTACAATGGCTCTTGGTTCTAACCTTTCGATAAGTACAGCTTCATTTATATTAGTCAGCTCTTTGGCGACATCTAGCACCGTTCTGTTTTCTTTATAAGCTTTTTTGGCAATTTCGGCGCTTTTGTCGTAACCAATCAAACTCGTCAAGGCTGTGACTAACATAGGATTTCGTGCCACACTTTGCGCAATCTTTGCGTGGTTTATTTGCATGCCTTTGATGGCTTTATCCGCCAGTGAGGTGCTACAAGTAGTCAGTAGTTGAATACTTTGTATTAGAGTATGGCCGATTAAAGGCAACATGGTGTTTAATTGAAAGTTGCCTGACTGGGCTGCCAAGGTGATGGTAGTGTCATTACCAATCACTTGAGTACATCCCATCATCACCGCTTCGGGGATCACGGGGTTCACTTTTCCTGGCATGATACTGCTGCCTTTTTGAATCTCCGGTAAGTGTATTTCATTTAAGCCATTTAACGGTCCGCTGCTCAGCCAACGGATATCATTACTGATTTTACTCAAGCTGACTGCGGCGGTTTTGAGGTTGCCACTGATGCTTACGGCGGTGTCTTGGGTACTGATTGCTTGAAAGTAATTGTCAGCAGGGGTGAACACCAATCCGCTACTGCCTGATAATATACGGGTCACAACAGTGCCAAATTCTGGATGTGTGTTGACACCCGTTCCTACAGCAGTGCCGCCAATAGCCAGCTTACATAAGCTTTGTAAGTTATGTTGGAGTTGGGTATGTATAAAGTTAATCTGATCTCGCCAAGCACTTATCTCTTGTCCAAAGCTTAACGGCATAGCATCCATAAGATGGGTTCTACCGGTTTTGATAGTATCCTGATTTTCCTTGGCTTTATTATCTAAAGTATCAACTAGGTGGGATAGGGCAGGCAGGAGATCGTTTTCGATAAGCGAAGCTGCACTTAAATGAATACAGGATGGGATAACGTCATTAGAGCTTTGTCCTAAATTTACTTCATCCAAAGGGTGCACCGATATCTTTCCCTCACATTGTAAAGCAACAAGGGAAGCAATCACCTCATTAGCGTTCATGTTAGTACTAGTACCTGAGCCAGTTTGAAATACATCGAGCGGGAATTGATCATCGTAGAAGCCGTTAGCCACGCTTTGAGCGGCACGTTTAATCGCCATCGCTTTGTCTGGCTCAAGTAACCCTAGCTCCATATTGGCAATCGCAGCTGCACTTTTCACCTCACCTAACGCCCACAGAAAGGCACGGGGCATTTTCATCTCACTAATGGTGAAGTTTACAAGCGCTTTAGCGGTTTCTTCACCATACAAAACCTTACTGATATGCTCTGGATTATTGGTGTTAGTGTGATTGTTAGTGTCATTTGTTGTTGTCATGTTTTATCCTTGATTTTTAGCCCATGGAATGGTGCCCCGGCAATATTTTTTTGCGAGGCGACAAAAAAATTTAATATGATTGACACATCTTTAGACTGACCTAAGTCACCGTCAGTTACCTTAATGGTGCTTCCGCTTAATTCTTTCAGACTGACTAACATCGTTTTCTCCTCATTTATGAATCTATACATTAGTAATATTCATAAAAAGTATTCGTTTGATGACAAATGGCTAACAAGTTCATTTAATACAAACTGCAATTTAATTAGTATACGAATTATTGTAACGCACCAGTATGTATAATGCGTTTCAAACCACAACCATAAATTCAATATATACAGATGTTTAAACTGACTGGGACGCACTGTGTTATTATTGCGTCTAAAAATAAATAATAGAATACTAATTATTATCTGTTTATACGATTTCATGTCGAATGCCCAATATGATTATAGGTGTTAGTCATACTCTTTTATCAGTACGCAGTAAAAATCTGCAAGGAAAGGTTATTAAATATAAAATAAGAGAAGCAAACTGAAGGCATGATCCACTTGAACGCAGCTTTCTTAAACTATCATCACCTTTAGAAGCCTTTATCAATAGACAAGCTATGGCCAGAATCGTGTTATTTATTGCCGCATTACTGGCTATTATTATGGTTAATGTTGGATGGCAACACCAAGCAATGTTATTGATGAACTTGCTAGGAATAAGAATGGCCTCATTTTATTTTAACGGGGGTGTTTTATTGTGGTGGTTTATTCTTCAATCTGGAATTCATGCCACGACGGCAGGAATTTTGGCAGCCTTGATGGTACCCACACGTCCATATACCAACAAAGTCGGTTTCAACATAAAATGAAAAGCGTGGTTTAGAATTTTGAAGAGGTCAACAAACCGGACTCCACCATTCTTGAGAGTGGGGAGCAACACGCCATATGCAACATCATCAGGCGCACCAACATGACCTATTGGATGGCGGTTATCTAACTGCTTTTTAAATTCTTTCGGTCCTATAGATGACCCATTTGCAAGTGCCTCAACTAACGGTGTTAAATAAATCCTGGGTGTACAGAATTGACC
>JAWUXT010000189.1:0-11164 GCA_034111205.1 Paraglaciecola sp.
ACGCTAGGTTGTTCGCAGAACAGACTATTAAAGACTTCAATAATGCGACTTTTTTTGATCGGTTTCGAGATAACTTCATCCATACCGTTATCCAGATATTCTTGACGCGTTTTAATCACATTCGCGGTCAACGCCACAATACTGGTTTGCTCTACCAATGATTCTTCATGTAAAACATTTGCAACCTCAAAGCCATTCATATCAGGCAATTGAATATCCAGTAACACCAAATCATATTGTTTATTACGAGCCATATTAATGGCCTCATTGCCTGTCATAGCTACGTCAACATGTTGTCCAAGTTTTTCCAAAAGCGCTTTGGCAACCATCACATTTAACTCAATGTCTTCTACCAACAATATCTGCAAGCCTGTGACTTTAAGGGTTTCAACTTGAATAGGCTTTTTGCTGATACCAAGGGGCAGGTCAACGGTAAAACAGGTACCTTCACCTATCACACTACTGACACTAATTTTACCATTCATCAAAGACACCATTTGTTGGCATATAGCTAGACCAATGCCTGTACCTGTGGCACTTTGATGGTCGGGTGAGTCAACTTGATAATACATAGCGAAAATTTTATCTAAGTCTTGCTGGGGAATACCCACACCCGTATCACACACTTTGAATGTGACCATGGATGTTTCAGCATCAATCTTTTCAGCTTTAACCTCTAAGGACACCGTTCCTCGTTGGGTAAATTTGACTGCGTTGAACAATAAATTCCACAAAATTTGTCTTAAGCGGGTACCGTCAACTTCAACCAAAGCGGGTAAAGGCTCCTCTACATGCGCAGCAAAAGTGAGGTCTTTATCGTCAGCTAATAGCTCTATAATACTGCTCAGCTCTTGAGTGAAATCTTTTATCGATACAGTTTTCAGTGATAATTCGAGCCTGTCTCTGTCTAAGCGGTCCAAATCAATGATGTCGTTAAATATATTACCTAAAGTAATGCCACTCGCGTAAATCGTACTGACCCAAGCAAACTGCTCGCTAGTCAGATCAGTATCACGCAACATTCTGCTTAAACCAACAATGCCATTAAGAGGCGTTCTCAACTCATGGCTGATGGTGGCAATAAAAGCAGTTTTGTCTTTACTGGCTTTAGCCACCACATTCTCAGCTTGTTTACGCTCGGTGATATCACGCCCAAAAGCAAGAATACCAAGACGAGTATCGTCTGCACTATAGAATGGCACCTTACGCATTTCATAAAAGCGGCGGCGTCCATCAGCAAATCGCAACCATAATTCTTCGGTAATACTGGCGTTGTTTTCGAGCACGTCTTGATCACTTGCAACCACTTGGCGGGCCAGTTCTTCGTCGTACACTTGATGCGGCGTTAAGCCAATCAATTCTTGTTCGGTTTTACCCGTCATTTCTTCAGCAACACGATTGCAGCCGGCAAATTGACCTTCTTGATTACGGTAATAAATTAAGTCTGGAGAGGCATCGATAATCGATCGCAATAAAGTAGATAAGCGTAATGCTTGTTGTTCTTTTTCAGATCTATCAGTGATTTCACGCTCGAGGTCAGAGAAAACACTTTCTCGCTCTAACTGAGCATTTTTTCGCTGCTCAATTTCATGGTTGAGTTGTTTGATATTATTCTGCAGAGTGTGATTCAGTAACTCATCTTCCTTACGCAATCGCTCTAACTCAGTAACCGCGTCTGCAAGACTCTCCCTGGAGCGCTCCAGTTGCTTAACTAACTCGCTAAAAACCCATAATACCCAAGGCGCACTGAGTAAAGTCAGTACAATGGCAATTAAGAAGTCTTCAGTGTGAGCTTCGTCACTGAGAAACATTCTAAGAAAATAGGTACCAGAGAAAGTGAATATTAAAGTCAAAATAACGAATAAAACACTAGTCTTTACCGCGCCAAAACGGTTGATAAGCTGAGCAATACGGATAGCCCATGGGTCAACTGAGGTCTTTTTTGTCTTCTTATTCGTCGTCTTATTCGTCATAACAAGTGGGTCTCAAACATCTGTGGTTCTTGCCAATTCGCGACATGCTAGCAAGAATATTCCGAGTATCAAAATGCTAACCTAGCATTAAACTGTAAATCTAAAGCTTCCAAAGACTATTTATTCATTTTATTTAAATATTAATTCAATGCGCAACAAGCTAAAAAAAGAAAAAAACGCCTTTTTTTAACGTTTTAATAACAACTGGTACTGTTTTGAAGCTTTTATATATAGCTTATAACCAAGCCACAAAAATAACGCACACCATTGAATTAAAAGAACTTTTAACACTTATTCGTGCCTTCACCCTGAAAAATACTAAATACACCATATAAGAGAATTGATTTATAAAATAATCCTCGGTATTTTGTACGACCTGCTTAGTATAAATATTCGATACTCGACTGGTATCTCCAATAATAATTACGACCGGAAAATAAGCATCAAGGCATGAAGCCACTTCACGTTCATACACGTACTTAGATGTATGATTAGCAATAACAACATACAACACCCTACCCAGTCGAAGGTTGAAGGAGTTTGCATAAATGAGTTTATATCATCCTAACGATTCAAAGGATAACTGTGGCTTTGGCCTCATCGCCCACACTAAAGGCGAGCCAAGTCATAAATTGGTCAGTACTGCAATTGAAGGTCTTGACCGTATGCAACACCGTGGCGGTATAGCCGCAGATGGAAAAACAGGTGATGGTTGTGGTTTGCTTCTACAAAAGCCCGATGCGTTTTTTCGTGGAATAGCCGAACAAGAAAATTGGAAATTAGGTAAAAAGTACGGTGTAGGGGTTATTTTCCTTAATCAAGAGCAATCATTAGCGGACCATGCCAAACAAGTCATCACTGAAGAGCTAGAAAAAGAAACCTTGGGCGTAGTTGGATGGAGAGTTGTGCCAACAGACCATTCAGTCCTGGGCGACCTAGCAGCTTCGTGTGTACCACAAATTGAACAAGTTTTTGTTAATGGCCCATCAGGATGGCGTTCTCAAGACTTGGAACGCCGTTTATTTATGGCTCGTAGACGTGCAGAAAAACGTCTAGCAGATGACGAAGATTTCTATATTGCAAGTTTGTCCAGTTTAGTAACAATATATAAAGGCCTTGTTATGGCCGGCGACTTACCGAAGTTTTACTTAGATCTAGCTGATGAGAATATGAAATCAGCTATCTGTGTATTCCACCAGCGCTTTTCAACCAACACATTACCTCGCTGGCCTTTGGCTCAGCCATTCAGATTTTTGGCACATAATGGTGAAATTAATACCATTCGAGGCAACCGCGATTGGGCGCAAGCTCGAACCGGTAAATTCAAAACACCTTTGTTGCCTGATTTGGCTGATGCCGCACCTTTTGTAAATGAAGTGGGGTCTGACTCTTCTTCATTAGACAATATGTTAGAGCTATTCTTAGCTGGCGGGATGGACTTGTTCCGCGCGATGCGTTTGTTAGTTCCACCTGCTTATCAAAATAACAAAACCATGGATGAAGATTTAAAAGCCTTTTACGAATTCAACTCCATGCATATGGAACCTTGGGATGGCCCAGCCGGTATTGTATTAACTAACGGTCGCCATGCTGCGTGTAATCTTGATCGCAACGGCTTACGTCCCGCACGTTATGTCATAACCAAAGACGGCTTAATTACTTTAGCTTCTGAGGTGGGCATTTGGGATTACAAGCAAGAAGATGTGATTGAAAAAGGTCGTGTAGGACCAGGTGAAATGTTAGCCATCGATACCGAAACCGGTAAATTATGGCGCTCAAATGAAATAGATGATGATTTAAAAGGTCGCCATCCATATAAAGAATGGCTAGATAAAAGTATTCGTCGCTTAACACCTCTTGAAAAATGTGATGCGCCTGAAATCGGCAAACGTATGTTTGACGACGATATGATGAATACTTACTTTAAGCAGTTTAATTACAGCTATGAAGAGCTTGAACAAGTGGTGAAAGTTTTGGCCAAAGACGGCCAAGAAGCCACAGGCTCTATGGGTGACGACACTCCTATGGCTGTACTTTCTGGGAAAAGTCGTACAGTTTACGATTATTTTCGTCAACAATTCGCTCAAGTAACCAATCCTCCTATTGATTCCTTACGTGAAAACCACGTTATGTCACTGGCTACTTGTATTGGCCGTGAAAAATCAGTATTCACAGAAACATCGGGGTACGCTGATCGCGTATTGTTCGATTCACCTATTATGGTGTATACGGATCTTAAACAATTACGTAATTACGACCCGGAACATTATTATTCTGAGTTTGTTGACCTTAATTACCCGCCAGAAGAAGGGCTTAAAACAGCCATTAATCGTATATGTAATGAAGTTGAACACTTGGTTTCTCATAAACGTGCCGCCTTTGTTATTTTATCTGATCGTGCCATTAAGTCTTCACGGATCCCTATCCCGGCAGCTATGGCAGTCGGTGCAGTACAAAAACGCTTAGTAGATAAAGGCTTACGCTGTGATGCAAACATAGTGGTTGAAACCGCTTCAGTTAGAGACTCACATCACTACGCAGTATTGCTTGGCCTCGGAGCTACCGCCATATATCCGTTCTTAGCTTACGAAATTATTGAGCAAATGTGTGAATCTGGGCATCTAGATATGACACCGATGCAAGCCGTAGTTAATTACCGCAAAGGAATTAACAAGGGCTTGTACAAAATCATGTCAAAAATGGGCATTTCAACCATTGCTAGCTACCGAAGCTCGAAATTATTTGAAGCCATTGGTATCAACAGTTCGGTGATGAATATCTGTTTTAAAGGTGTGCCAAGCCGAATTCAAGGTGCCGATTTTGAGGATTTCCAACAAGACCAAATTAACTTAAACCGCGTGGCATGGTTAAAACGTAAAAGCATAGATCATGGCGGTTTATTAAAATATGTGCATGATGGTGAGTACCATTCTTATAATCCTGATGTAGTAACATCGCTGCAAAAGGCCGTAGTCAGTGGTAACTATCAAGACTATCAAATATTCAGTGAACTGGTAAACGAACGACCCATAGCCTGCCTGCGAGACTTATTGGCCTTAGCACCTGATGCAGACCCGATTTCGATTGACGAGGTTGAACCTGCAGAAAATTTGTATCCACGTTTTGATACTGCCGCTATGTCGATTGGTGCTTTAAGCCCCGAAGCTCACGAAGCTTTAGCTATTGCCATGAACCGTCTAGGGGGTAATTCTAACTCGGGAGAAGGCGGCGAGGATCCTAAACGTTTTGGTAATGAGCGTAACTCAAATATCAAACAGATCGCATCGGGTCGTTTTGGTGTGACACCACACTATTTGGTCAATGCCAAAATCTTACAAATAAAAGTCGCACAGGGTGCCAAACCCGGTGAAGGTGGACAACTGCCTGGCGACAAAGTAAATAAGTATATTGCTGAATTACGCCATTCTGTGCCGGGAGTCACCTTAATATCCCCACCGCCACATCATGATATTTATTCTATTGAAGATTTAGCTCAGTTAATTTTTGACTTAAAACAAGTTAACCCTGAAGCACTGATTTCAGTGAAGTTAGTGTCAGAGCCAGGCGTAGGAACGATTGCCTGTGGCGTAGCTAAAGCCTATGCCGACTTAATTACTATTTCAGGTTATGACGGTGGCACAGGTGCCAGCCCGTTAACGTCAGTTAAATACGCCGGCAGCCCTTGGGAGCTAGGTCTTGCAGAAACACAACAAGCCTTAGTCAGCAATGGCTTACGACATAAAGTTCGCGTACAAACAGACGGCGGTTTAAAAACTGGCCTAGATGTTATTAAAGGCGCTATTTTAGGTGCTGAAAGCTTTGGTTTTGGTACTGGGCCTATGGTTGCTCTAGGGTGTAAATATTTACGTATTTGTCACCTGAATAACTGCGCTACAGGTATCGCCACGCAAGATGAAAACCTACGAGATAATTATTTCATGGGTCTACCTGATATGGTGATGAACTACTTCAAGTTTATCGCCCAAGAAGTGCGTGAAATTATGGCTTCAATGGGCGTGCGTAGATTAGATGACCTGATTGGTCGTACTGATTTGTTAAACGTCTTAAACGGCGTTACTTCGAAGCAGAACAAATTGGATCTCAGCCCTATTTTAGCTAAACCACTAGCAGGCGACCACACCAAGTTATTCTGCAGTGAAGGCGCTAATGCACCTGCTGATAAGGGTGATTTGAATCAGTTACTGTTAGCAGACTTAAGCTCTGCAGTGAAAAACAAAAGCGGTGGAGTGTTTCATTATCCTATCCGCAATACTGACCGTTCTGTTGGCGCCATTATCTCTGGTTTAATTGCCAAAAATTATGGCAATAAAGGCATGGACGAACATCCAATTAAACTCAACTTCACCGGTACCGCAGGGCAAAGTTTTGGTGTTTGGAATGCTGGCGGTTTAGAAATGACCTTAGTCGGTGACGCCAACGATTACGTAGGTAAAGGTATGGCCGACGGTAAACTGGTGATCCATCCACCTAGAGGCGTCAGCTTCAAATCAAATGAAAGCGTGATAGCGGGTAACACCTGCTTATATGGCGCAACAGGTGGTAAATTATTTGCTGCTGGGCTTGCGGGCGAACGCTTTGCTGTGCGTAACTCTGGTGCCATTGCTGTGGTTGAAGGTATCGGCGACAACGGTTGTGAATATATGACAGGCGGAATTGTTGCAGTACTTGGACGCACAGGTGTTAACTTTGGCGCCGGTATGACAGGTGGTTTTGCTTATATTCTAGATGAGAAGAATGATATTGAGCATCGCGTAAATGGTGAGCTAGTAGAGCTTATGTCTATCGAAGATAAGGTCATCTTGGTAGAGCACTTACGGGGTCTTATTAATCAGCATTATGAAGAAACTGGCAGTGAGCATGCACATGATATTTTAAGCAACTTTGCAGCTTATTTACCGAAATTCAGACTGGTAAAACCAAAAACCAGTGACGTTAAAAATTTACTGGGTCACATAAGTCGGTCTACTGCCGAACTTCGTGTCCAAGTGCAATAAGGGGGTATTTCATGTCTAAAAATGTATACCAATTTGTTGATGTAGAGCGAATCGATCCACCTAAAAAGCCCTCCATCCTCAGACGTGAAGAATTTGCTGAAATATATCAGCCCATGAGTGATACCCAAGTAGCAGGTCAGGCTGACCGTTGTCTTGATTGTGGTAACCCCTATTGTGAATGGAAATGCCCAGTGCATAATTTCATTCCACAATGGCTAAGCCTTGCGAATGAAGGCCGCATATTTGAAGCGGCGGAATTATCGAGTAAAACCAATACATTACCTGAGGTATGTGGACGTGTATGTCCGCAAGACAGATTGTGTGAAGGTGCTTGTACCCTGAACGATGATTTTGGTGCGGTGACCATCGGTAGTATTGAAAAATACATTACCGACACTGCCTTTAAGCAAGGTTGGCGACCAGATATGTCCAATGTTGTTAAAACTAACAAAAAAGTCGCTATCATAGGCGCAGGCCCAGCGGGTTTAGGCTGTGCAGATATTCTAGTACGCAACGGTGTAAAGCCTGTTGTGTTTGATAAGTACGAAAAAATAGGCGGTTTATTAACCTTCGGTATTCCCTCTTTCAAATTAGAAAAAGAAGTCATCGCACTGCGCCATGAAATCTTTGCTGAAATGGGAATGGAGTTTGTTCTAAATACCGAAGTAGGCAAAGACCTTCCCTTCCAAGATTTATTGGATGGTTACGATGCAGTCTTTTTGGGCATGGGAACCTACAAAGCTATGCAAGGCGGTTTTGATAATGAAAAAGCGCCTGGTGTCTATGAAGCTCTGCCTTATTTGATTGCCAATGTTAATCGCCAGTTAGGTTTAGAAAAATCGCCCGATGATTTTGTTGATATGAAGGGCAAAAAAGTGCTGGTGTTAGGGGGTGGTGATACCACTATGGATTGTGTCAGAACAGCCATACGACAAGGCGCACCCGATGTCACTTGTGCTTATCGTCGTGACGAAGCAAGTATGCCAGGCTCACGCCGTGAAGTCGTTAACGCCCGTGAAGAAGGTGTGAACTTCAACTTTAATCTAATGCCACTGGATATTGCCGTGGATGCAAACGGTAAAGCGATAGGCGTGAAGATGGTCAAGACCGAGATGGGTCAGCCCGATGCCCAAGGTCGCCGACGCCCAGTTGAGATAGAAGGCTCTGAACACGTGCTTGAAGCTGACGCAGTGATCATTGCTTTTGGCTTCCAACCTAGTCCGGCAAGCTGGTTTGGTGACTATGGTATTATATTAGATGAGAAAGGCCGAGTACGTGCCCCGAAACATGGCAAGTTCGCATTCCAAACATCAAACCCTAAAATATTCTCTGGTGGCGATATGGTACGAGGCTCTGATTTAGTGGTGACTGCCATTGACGAAGGTCGCAACGCTGCTGAAGGTATATTGGATTATCTAGGCGTGTAAGCTTTTAGATACATAAGGTAAATAGAAAGAAGGGGCTTGCGCCCCTTTTTTGATCTTAGGCGAAAAAAGTAAAAATATTTTAAACCACAGAGGACAAAGAGCGCTTCGCTACACAGAGGAACAGACTTCAAAATTCACTTTTCTTTTCCTCTGTGACCTCCTTTTCCTCGGTGGTGAGCAATCTTTTATTTCGTAATGGTCAGGATTTTCACCACTGAGAACACAGAGCGCTGCGCTACACAGAGGAACAGATTTCAAAATTAACTTTTTTTCCTCTGTGGCCTCCGCGCACTTATTGGAATCCTTAAAGAACTATGTCAAAACGCTTCCTTCTGCTTTGTCCTCTGCAAATGCGACTTCAAAGTCAATTGGTCAATTGGTCAATATTTGATGTAACAGCAAGTTATGCAGCTTGCTGTTGTAACTCTAATAATGCGTCTTCAATTTCCTGAGTAATGATAATTTCAAAATCGGTAAAGAGCGCTACAGGCTTTAGGTTTCTTCCTTCCCCTTTTTCGAGACGAACGAATCCCTTATCGCTCAGTGATTTTAAAGTATTTGAAAGGTTGGACTTTTTACGACCGGACAGTTCTGCTAGCGCAGAAACGCTGTCGGGACGTTCAGTATCGATTAGCCTTAATAGTGCTATATTGTCCGGGTTCAAAATTTGAGAGATAGCATTAAGTGAGGTATACCAAACCTTAGGCTCGTTTTCATGAGGTGTATACTTCCCCTGAACAATAGCCAGTACTCTTGTACGTATAAGTTCTTCAGACATGATGCCTATTCTTGCTTTCATCATTTTTTGCCCTCTATTGCTTCAATCGTTGTATCAATGCCACTAAAAAAATCATTCAACAAGGTTGCACAATCTTTAAATTCATAAGGTGTACCCATATCGATGGCTGACTTATGTACATGATCATAATCATACCGTTTTGCTGCGAAACCTTTCCTTTTAGCTGGCTTCACGGCATGAGCATTGTCTAACCCAAAAACACGCTTATTGTATGTGTTGTGCAGCGTGAGGTTATAGCGAATACCATGAGGTCTTTCCTTGGTTGGTTGCACTTCCCAAGCTTCTATTTTCCACCAATAAGCATCATCTCTATGAGCTTCTGTGCCGTGCAGCGCTAAAAGATTGTCTAAGCCGGTATCCAAATGACGCCTCATTTTTATAGTTATGACCAGACTATAACTATAGTTGACTTATTCGTCCAACAATAATCAGTTGTGGTAAAGAATGATTGACTCTATATTCACAATTGTTTTCTAGTGAAAGATTTGTGGCTGGTAATCACTCTAGACTAACTATTTTTACCAACCAATATCTAATAGATAAAACTACTCAGCCAATTGTTTGGCTGGGTAGTTTTCGTGTGGTGTGGTAAGTTTCGGGATTTTTCTAAGCCATAAACATTCGAAAGGAGAATGGCTTGGGCTTGCGCCCCTTTTTTGATCTTAGGTGAAAAAAGTAAAAATATTTTAAACCACAAAGGACAAAGAGCGCTTCGCTACACAGAGAAAATATTTAGAATTTAAAAGACTTATCATATTTTTGTTTTTCCTCTGTGGCCTCATTATCCTCGGTGGTGAGCAATCTTCTATTTTGTAACGGCAATATCTACCCACACTAATCGATGATCCGATGAACTCTGTCGGTCTTTAATTAAACGAAACAAAGGCTCATCTGGTTTAGGCCAAAATACACCACTCCCCATCACGTTAAGTGAAGTTGAAGGTAATACATAATCAGCTCGCATTGCCCATTCGGCAGTATGCTGAGCTGAATAAGGGTTATCGGGCGTATTAAGGCTGCCAGCTTCACTTTGTGGCACAATTGAATCATTGACTAGCGAATGTTCAAGTAGCCCTTGAATGCCGCTCTTGATGCCATCACCTTCATCTGGTGAGGCATTTAAATCACCGGCAATAACAAAGTGTTCGCCTTTAAAACCACCTCGTTTTTGATTGTCATCGTAGATATAAGCCGATTGTTCACTGCCAGATAGGTAATCAGTCCAAAAGCGAATTTCATCATGATTACGTTTACCATTACGATTTTCAGGCCCATCAAATACGGGTGGTGTAGGATGACTGGCCAGTAAATGAATGGTTTGATTACCAATTTTGATTGGAATGTCCCAATGAGACTTAGAAGACAAACGTAGTATCTGCTGTGCTTGTTGGCTGTAATATGACTTGCCGTTTTCGTCCTTGATAGTTGCCATTAAATTACCTGGCATATCTTTCCACAGGAAATGTTGAAACGTACGGATTTTTTCGAATTGAATCGGATATTTACTCAGTACCAACATACCATAGTGGCCTGGGAATAAACCGAAGCCAAAGGCATCGCTTTTAGTGCCGGAAGCAATACCGTCTTTATCTAGATCCAATCCAGAATCAACACCTGTATTGACCGGCGCACTATAGAAATAGGGATAATCAATAGGCTTATTATTAGCCTGAGATACTTTTAGGTAGTGCTTCATAAAGTTTTGTACATCTGCTGCTGATTGTTTTGAATAATCAAATTCATTTAACAAAACAATATCAGGTCTTGTTCTCTGAATAATATCAGTAATATTTTTAATTTGTTTATGTTCACCGCCGCGTAAGTTGCTCTGCAACTCATCACCTGCTGGCGTCTGCTCCTGTTCAACATAATTTGTAGCTTCCATACTGGCATTAAACGTGGCAATTCGAATACTTTGGCTATTTGACGACATGCTGAACACCGTTAATA
>JAWUXT010000190.1:0-13982 GCA_034111205.1 Paraglaciecola sp.
ATGAAGGCAAGTTTTCTTATACCTTAGGTACGTGGGATAAAAGCGTAATGACCGCAGAAATTGGTGGTCCTGGAAAAATTGGCGATAAAGACATGGGTTTTTATCTTTATGGCGAAGTAGAAAACTCTGGTAGCTATTACAATAATTCAGGTACCGACCAAACAATCTTACAAGCCTCGTTCAACGTAGATATTACTGACAATTTACGGGTTGAGTTTGGTGGTATGTATCACGATTACGATGGTAATCAGGTAGCTGGTTGGAACCGTTTAAGCCAAGACTTAATCGATAATGGTACTTATATTACTGGAACTGCAAGCCCACTGGATATAAACGGTGATGGCTCAATATCACACCAAGAGTATGGTTTAGTTAATATTGCAGGTAACAGCTTCTTCTATTTCCCTGGCTTTACTTTTGATGATGCCGAAGCGACAGATGCAATGGTATTAAACAATTCTGGTACCGCCACATTACGTGGTGACCAAGTTTTAGTGGCAGCCGATGATGTATTGTTAAATACCGTTGAGACCCTTTACTTTGACTTGATTTATTTCACGGATAACGGCTGGGAAATCAAGAACCAAATGTTTTATGATGCCTATGAAAATCTAAATGAAAACGCTTATGGGTTCGCGCAGTTTCATGACAGCTCGGTATTTGAAAATAAATTAGTTTTTGCCACTGAATATGAAGCTGAGGGTGTATTAGCACAGGTACAATTATCACCTTCTATTCGTCATACTGAATTTTTACATGGCGATGATTTCACAAATGAATATTTTCAAAGGCGTGATCTTACTGGACCATCTACCGCACTTGATAGACGATTATTAGCCACCAGAATTGGTCGAGATTTTGATAACTACGACGAAGGTAATTATACTAATTTAGGTATAGCCGCCATGACCGATATCACTTGGGATATGGGTTTAAACATCGTACTAGGTGTGCGTTACGACACTATCGATATTAAAACAACTAGCCGTGGTGATTTGTTATTAACCCCAGGCGATATTGTGACGGTTAAAGATACTGTTGAAGGTGCTTCTTGGAATGCTAGTATTTCATACAAAACTGAGTTCGGACTGATCCCTTATATTACCTCTGCTGAACAAGCTACCTTAATCGCTGGGCAAGGTGCAGAAATAGGTGTAGGACAAGTGGGTAACGGTGCTTTTGATACTTCAGATTTATTTGAATACGGTATTAAAGGGTCGTTTTTAGATGATAGTTTATATTTTGCATTATCTATTTATGAGCAAGAAAGAACCGATTTTAATGCTCAAGCCATAGTAACTAATGCAACCACAGAGAATGAAGGGGTTGAATTTGAACTACGTTGGGTTATCTCTGACCAACTAGTAGTAGGTGCTGGTTATACTAATATCAAGGTTTATAACCTGACTGCTCTATCAGAAGGTAATCAATTTGGTTTCTTAGGCATAGGTGATTTGCCTAATCTGACTGACCCGGCATTAATTTATGGTGGCAATCCAATTGGTGTTACTTTAATTGATCCGAATGATAAAGAAACAGTCAGAAAAGCTGGAATACCTGAAAACATCTATACGTTAAACGCAACCTATGATTTTCAAAATGGCTATACAGTAAATGGCAGTATCGTTAGAGCAGATGAGACATTCTCCAGCTTTTCTCAAGCGATAACATTGCCAGCTTACACCTTAGTCAATGCAGGGGTGTCTTATACAACAGACACATGGAGTGCCAGTGTTAATATTAAAAACTTAACTGATGAAACCTATTTCAGGGCTAACTTTCCTGACTTATTTGGTGCTCAAATAGTCTTGCCAGAATTACCAAGACATGTTCAAGCTAAGGTTAGCTATAAATTTTAATGCGTTAAACTAGATTACTATTAGGGTAAATATGTAACTTACATATTTACCCTTTTTTATGTGAGGTACAGAATATGTTTAAATCACGATTTACAAAACTGTCTATAGTGATGTTGAGTGTCTTAACACTCTTCAGTTGCTTGGATTCAAATCAACAAAATACTGTTCTAACATCTGAACCACAAATACCACTAGAGATAAAAGTAGTTGTTGTCACTATGTTTGAAATCGGTGCTGATGAAGGTGACAAACCTGGCGAATTCCAACTATGGAAAGCTGGCCAAAGGCTCAATACCTGTTTGTCTTTTGTCGTTTCACATCATGATATTTGTATTAATACCGAAACAGGCGTTATGGGCATTGTCACGGGTATGGGAACCGCTAAAGCGGCCACGGCTATTATGGCATTAGGTTTAGATCCTAGGTTTGATTTAACACATGCATATTGGTTAGTAGCAGGGATCGCTGGTTTTGACCCTGCTGATGCCTCAATAGGCTCTGCCGCATGGGCAACATGGTTACTGGACGGTGATTTAGCCCATCAAATTGATGCCAGAGAAATACCTGATACATGGTCTACAGGCTACTTTCCATTATTTACCACCGAACCTTTATTAGAAGATCAAAGCTTAGACCCCAGTAAACTTAATAAACACGGTCAATCATCAAATGGTGAAGTATATAAACTCAACTCTCAGTTGACTGATTGGGCATATACACTTACAAAAGATGTAAAATTAAATGACTATCCTTTAATGCAAGCCTTGCGAGATAAATACACCGGTTATCCAAATGCACAGAAATTACCTTTTGTATTAAAAGGTGAACATATGGCCGCTTCCACTTTTTGGCATGGTGATTTATTAAATGAATGGGCGAATAACTGGACCCATTATTGGACTGCAGGTCAAGGAAATTTTGTAAGCTCTGGCATGGAAGATACCGGCGCTTACCAGTCAATGATTTACTTAGACAACGCAAAGAAAGCGGATAAATCTCGTTTTATGGTGGTTCGTACCGGCAGTAATTATTCTATGCCACCGCCAGGATTAACAGCGATTGAAAATTTAAAATTAGAAAGTGGTGAGAATGGTTATGCCGGTATGCGCTCTGCACTCGAAACTGCGTATCTGGTAGGCAGTAAAGTAGTGGATACAATTGTTGCTAATTGGTCACATTACAAAACGACTATGCCGTACCAAGTACAAAGTAAAATAATCGATGTTAACCAACAGAAAATTAATGCTAGCAACCAGAGTTCAGCTTCGATTAGTGAGCTATCGAGCATTTTTGGAAGCAGTAAAATTTTGACTGCAAAACAATTAGCCAAAGCGTTAAATCTTGAGGCACATGTTGAAGGTGGCTACTTTCGCCAAACCTTTAAAGCAGATCATAGAGCAACTATTGCTACCGAAAATGGCGATAGAGTCACTATGACCAGCATTTATTATCTATTAACAGCAGAATCACCTATTGGTCATTTTCATATGAACCAATCAGATATCATGCATTATTTTCATATGGGCGATCCTATTACCTATTATATGATTAATTCCGACGGTAGTTTGCAAAAAACGATATTGGGGCCAGATCCTACCCAAGGACATCAAATGCAAATGATGGTAAAAGGTGGGACTTGGAAGGCATCAAAAACGTCAACTGATGGAAAATACGGCTACGGACTAATAGGTGAAGCTGTTGCACCAGGATTTGAATATTCTGATATGCAACTGGGTAAAAAGACAATGTTATTGAAGCAGTTTCCAAAACATACACAACTCATCGAAGAACTGAGTCGCGAGTAAGCAGTGAACCTTACCCATTCTAAATACTCGTAAACACGTTACTCAGGCAACAACAAGCTGCTTGAGTAACGTGTTTTAGCGGGTCGGTTGCAGTAGCTAGGCATATGCATGCAGCTGAACCAAAGTGGCCCTACCGTAGCGGCCCTACCGTAGCGGCCCTACCAAAACAAGTTTGAGATAAATTATGAAAAACATCTGTATCCCGATGATGGCAATGTTAGCCTTCTCTGTTGGCACTATCCAAGCAATTCACGCAAAAGAAGGAAAACAGCTTAATTTTATGAACGAACAACTATCAGAACAACTATTAAATCAGACAATTGCATTAAGTGAGCCTAACTTAGTTAAATCTCAAGCAGAGTTGTTGCGAAGACATTATGACGCACTGGTGCTAAGCGGCTTTACCAAAAGCGAAGCACTACAGATTGTTATAGCAATGGCGTCGGTAGATAAGCATTAATTTGGACCACAAACACTACTGCAGAAAATGGCTTCAAATACTCTTCTAATTAGCAACGTATTACATCAGAAATTGAATATCAGTAGGTACTTAAATTTTCTAACCATTTAAGTTTGTGTTCTGCAGACATGAAACTGGCATTGAAACTATTTTTTACTAACTGCTCTAACTGGTGTTTTTCTATCGGCAAGTGATCAATTATTGCAAAATAATTATCATTTAAATACCCTCCAAAATAACTAGGGTCGTCAGCATTGATAGTGGCCATTAGTCCTAAATCTAGCAATTGCAACACGTTGTGATGTTGCATATGTTTAAACACTTTTAGTTTAGTATTCGACAGTGGGCAAACGGTTAGTGGATGTTGTGAATCGATTAAAAATTCAATTAACTCAGGGTCTTCTATACTGCGCACGCCGTGGTCTATTCGATGCACATCTAAGGCTTTTAATGCTCCCCAAACATAGTCTGGCGGCCCCTCTTCACCCGCGTGAGCGACTCGTTTTAAGCCTAATTCTTTGGCCATTTCAAACACTTTAGCAAATTTTTCAGGTGGATTACCCAATTCACCGCTGTCTAGTCCAACTGCAGTAATTTCATTTAAGTATGGTGTTGAGGCTTGTAACGTTTCAATAGCACTTTGTTCTGTTAAATGCCTTAAGAAAGACATAATCAATAAGCAGGATTGCCCCCATTCTTGCTGAGCTTGTTGGATAGCCCGAATAAAACCTGGCATAAACACATCAAATCCAATGCCTCGTTCAGTATGAGTCTGCGGGTCAAACATAATTTCTGCGTGCACCACATTGTCTTCTTTGCAGGTAAGTAAATAACTCCACATCAACTGGTAAAAATCGTCTTCGTCCTTAAGTACCGAGGCACCAAAATAGTAAAGATCTAAAAAACTTTGCAGATCTTCGAAGTTATAAGCATTTTTTACTTCTTCGATATTCGCATATGGCAATTCAAGCTGATGTTTTTCTGCTAATGCCATCATTAAATCAGGCTCTAACGACCCTTCAATGTGCAGGTGCAATTCTACTTTTGGCAGTGATGCTACCCAATGCTTCAACTCATTCTTGGTCATTTTTCCACCTGCTTTATCACTCTTTTACTACGTAAATTTTGTCATTGCTTGCACCAAAATAAACATCTAAGTTACCTATTGGTGCAGCACAACCGATTTTATCTGAATTTACTCTATTTGTTTTAATCAAATCAAACGCTTAAAGCACATTTTATTATTGTTTTATAACGTTAGATGACATGATTGCTATGTTAACAGCATAAATCAGACCAACGCCAGACTAGATGGTCAGCTTTTTGCAGACTGCTTGTGTTAAAACTCAAATACATAAATACATAAATGATGTCACATCAAAAACAGAGCGATAAACATGTCTAACTTTCTTGAACCCTTTTTTAAATTAAAAGAAAAAGGTACCAACCTAAAAACTGAATTTATTGCCGGTTTAACGACCTTTGCAGCTATGTCCTATGTGCTGGTGGTAAACCCAAGCATTTTAGGTGCTGGTGGCATGCCAATCGAAGGACTGATCACTGTCACTGCGATTGCTGCATGTTTAGGTACATTATTAATGGCCTTCATGACCAACTACCCCATCGCGATGGCTCCTGGTATGGGACTCAATGCCTTTTTTGCCTTTACGATTTGTTTAACCCGAGAAATACCATGGGACGCAGCATTAGGCATTGTGTTTTGGAACGGCATTTTATTTTTATTACTGTCTGTTACAGGTGTAAGAACCAAAATAGCAGATGCCATACCTGCAGCGCTTAAAATTGGTGTTCAGTGCGGTATTGGTTTATTTATTGCGTTCATCGGATTAAAAAATGCAGGATTGGTAGTCGACAATCCTGCTACATTTGTCTCTATTGGCGACTTATCTGAGCCAGCCACATTATTAGCGTTAGCAGGCATCATCTTAACCATCGTTTTAGTTATTCGAAAAGTAACAGGGGCTATTCTTATTTCCGTAATAGTATTAACCATAATAGGTGCGTTCATCCCAGTCGGTGACGGATATTTAACCCAGCATACAAGCCAGATTATTGGCCTCCCAGACAGTATCAGCACCACATTTTTTGCGATGGACATTATGTATCCCATCGAATACTTTGCTGAAACATGGGACCTAATTTTTGCCCTGCTGTTTGTAAATATGTTCGATACCATAGGTACCTTAATAGGCGTATCCCGTCGCGCTAACCTACTAGATAAGCACGGTAAATTACCAAAAATGGGAAAAGCGATGACGGCAGACGCAGTGGCCAGTGTTATGGGTGCAGCAATAGGTACTTCACCCGTAACGTCTTACGTCGAGTCAGCAGCAGGAGTATCCGCAGGTGGCAGAACAGGGCTGACGTCAGTGTTTGTTGCTTTATGTTTTATATTAGCATTGTTCCTCACTCCACTTATGAAAGTCATCCCTTTAATGGCAACGACACCCGCGCTGATCATGGTGGGTATATTGATGATGGATTCATTTAGACAACTCGATTTTGACGACTTAACATCTCTAGCAACTGCCACAGTGGCACTACTAGCTATGCCTCTCACGTTTAGTATTAGCGAAGGCATAGCTCTTGGGTTTATTACTTACGTGGGAATAATGCTGGGTACAGGAAGATATAAACAAGTAACCCTAATCACCTATATAATGGCAGCGGTATTTGTATTGAGATATGTGTTGGATTTAAAGTAATTTAACATTTATTAATTATTGAAATTATTTTTCAGTGGTTATTAATTGTCACTAATTTTTAAACACTTTCACTCCCCACAAATTTAAGGACAGCATATGTATTTTGAAGATTATCAACCGGGTCAAACATCTAACTTTGGTGCTTATCTGGTAACTGAAAGTGAAATAATAGAATTTGCCAGCAAATATGATCCCCAGTACTTTCATTTAGATAATGAGGCGGCCAAAAAATCTCTTTTTGGGGGGTTATGTGCAAGTGGATGGCATACTTCTGCCATGTTCATGCGTATGCTAATTGATACTCTCCCGGAAGAACATGGATCTCTTGGCTCACCCGGCATCGACAATCTCAAGTGGTTAAAACCTGTATATCCCGGGTATATTCTAAGTGTAAAAAGTTGTGTGACTCAATGTAGATTGTCTGAGAGTAAACCAGGTGTTGGTTTAATTTGTGTGAATTATGAGATTGTAAATCAGCATGACACGACAGTAATGACATTAGAATCAAATACTTTCTTCAGATGTAAAAATGCCTAGGCACCTCGGTAAAAATAACAAATTAATGTAAATCAGACAACGTCAGGATTTTATGAAGTTTAAATTGCGAAGAAAGGCGGATAGTTTTCTAAATTTATAAGGATAACTTCTGCTCGTTCTATGCTGATATATCCCAACTGATTGTCTACCATATGCCAAAGCTCATTGAATGGCAGATACCCTATTTTCTGCCCAATTCAAAGCGTCTTGAAATAAACGGCAAGATTGTTCGGGGTCTACTTTTATTTGTTTGCAAAAAAACTCAATATTTTGCCAATCTGCCTTTTCAAATAATTCACATAGTTTTAAAAAATATGCCGATTCGCCTTTACGATTGATAATTGCGTCTTTCATGTCTTTATGAAGAGGTAATTTGTCCATAAGTTCTTGTATGTCTCCATCCACCATGGCATCAATTAAGGACAACATTCCAATTAAAAATGCCGAGGGCTGAGAATTAGCAGGCTTAGTAGCATTCACCATTAACTCACAAAAACGCCCTCTAGATAAAGCCATGACAGCCAACGCTTGTGGTTTGCAAGTTGAAAATTGAGCGGTAAATAATAAACAAATAAAACGTTTTAACTCTTCGAGTCCCAATACTATTAAGGCCTGTTTTATGCTCTGTATGACAGCATCGCGTTTAAAGATTGGTGATTGTACATAACGCAGCAACTTAAAAGACAGGTTGATGTCATCTTCAAATATGGATGTAATCTTTTTAACATCTAATTCGGGTTTATTTATTTCGGACCACAAATGCACCACGGCAATTTGAGAGGGATTAAAAGCCACCGTCTTAATAATTTCAGGGCGACTAAAAAAATAACCTTGAAAATACTCACAACCAATACTTAACCCGTGTTGAAAGTCAGCGTAAGTTTCAACCTTTTCAGCCAGTAATTTGATGTGAGGAAAAGGTTTTATCGCTGTTATGATTTCCTGAAATTGCTGTTCTGATGTCAAGGAATAATCGAGTTTTATGATATCCACATAGGGAAAAAAATGTTTCCATGTGGAGTCATGCTCGTAATCATCTAACGCAATGGTATAACCTTTATCTTTTAAATCAATACAAGCAGCAAGCAGCTTTTTACCAGGTTTGGCGGTTTCGAGAATTTCAACCACAATCTTCTCTTTGTCCAATAACAAAGGATAACCATTTATTAACGAATCATGGGTGAAGTTGATAAAGGCTAAACAGCCTTGAGTCAAACTTTCTAAACCTAAATTAAACTCTAACCCTTCAATTATTTTTGCAGTGGCCACGTCTTCTTTAATATTTTTTGGAAATATATTATCAAGACTGTCGCGAAGTAATAATTCATAAGCAAATAATTTTTTAGCTCTATCTAAAATAGGCTGACGTGCCACATAAAAGCTCAAGTTATATTCCCTTTATTAATACTGCTAACCTGAAACCTTTTCTTACTTTCAAAATAGAGGGCGGGCAGTGATGCAATTGATATTAAGGTTAATATCATCTTAAATAAGTAAATCTATTGATTTGCATGGCTGAATCTTACTACTGACAGCATGACTCAAACATGTTTGAATTATGCTGGACACATAAAAAGGAGACAGTGTTGAATCTATATTAATCAGTATTGGCGACTTAATAAATGACGCATTGCCTGCTGTATTCGATTCACTCATAAATCTCTGCCTGAAACAAATATTGAATTGCAGTGGACGTCACATAGCGCAGCGTCAAAAACAAAAAGCTCAGTATAATAAATCATTTATATTTTTTTGTAACATAAATTTCATAAAATTCTTTTCAGTACACAGCTGACTTCAACATTACGCCGGAAAATGTTCCTTCCAATGCAACGCAATCTGCTCCCTGGTGCAACACCATACTTTATCATGGCTTTGTACATATTCAATAAATCGTTGCAGGACAGCCATACGCGCAGGGCGTCCAATTATTCGACAATGCAAACCAATAGATAACATTTTGGGTGCTGTTTCACCTTCCGCATATAACACATCAAATGCATCCTTAAGATACTCATAAAACTGTTCGCCACTGTTAAAACCTTGTGGGGTAGTAAAGCGCATGTCGTTGGTATCTAAGGTGTAAGGCACCATTAATAAAGGTTTAGCGTATTGCGTGTCGTAATAGGGTAAGTCATCTGCATAGGAGTCGGCGCAATATAAAATGTCATCTCTATCTGCAATCAATTTCAGGGTGTTAGGACTGGTTCTCCCTGTGTACCACCCCTTGGGTTTACTGCCTGTGATTGCTTGGTGTAACTGCACTGCAGCATTGATCATTTTCTTTTCTTGAATTTCAGGCATTTCTTGATAATGGATCCAGCGCATAGAGTGACTGGCTATTTCCCAGTTTGCTTCCTTCATGGCGGCGACTGCTTCTGGATTGCGTTGTAGTGCCATCGTCACACCAAATACGGTAATGGGTAAATTGTAACGCACAAACAAGTTATAAAGACGCCAAAATCCAGCACGGCTACCGTATTCATAAATAGACTCCATACTTAAATGTCTGTCTGAATAAGCTTGGGCTCCAACTAACTCAGACAAGAATATTTCAGATTGTTCATCACCATGTAAAACGCAGTTTTCACCGCCCTCTTCATAATTAAGCACAAATTGCACGGCTATCTTGGCTTGATTAGGCCATTTAGGGTGTGGAGGATATTGGCCGTAACCTATTAAATCCCTTGGGTATGCATGTTTCATCTAGTACCTTATTCAAATTCTGTTGGAACAGATAAACCGCAGCCGGTTAAAATTAATTTAACCAAATTATTTGTCGCTTCGGCAAAATCAGTTTGAGTCATAGATTTGCCTCTGAGTTCATTAATTTGTATAGAAAAGTCAGCATAATGTTGTGATGTTGCCCAAATATTAAATAACAAATAATGAGGGTCTGTTGCGGTTAGTTTACCTTGATCAATCCATTGTTTAATCACATCCACGCGGCCCGCCATCCAAGACGCATGTTGGTCTTTAAAAAATTTGTCTAAATTAGGTGCACCATTGATAATTTCTAGTGCAAACATTTTGGATGCGTCTGGGCGACAACGGGATATTTCCATTTTGTCCGCAATATATTGTGCTAATACTTCAGCTGGATCATCACTCACTGTTGCTTCATCAAACCGACTATTCCATAACCGAAGAATATCTTCCAACAAAGCCAAATAGAGTGACTCTTTAGATTTAAAATAATAAAGCACATTGGTTTTGGGTAATTCAGCTCTATCAGCTATTTGCTGAACCCGTGCGCCTTTAAAACCATGTAAAGCAAATTCCTTTTCAGCAGCATTTAATATTTTACTGCGATTAAGCTCTCCAATGCTGATTTCTTTGTAATTCTTACTTGCACACATTTAATATTTAATTTCCGTTTGTATAAAATTTTATATACCTTAAATAACTTTATAAAAATATCACCCAATCTAGGGGATTACTAGAACCATAAAGCTGTTACATATAAATTACTATGACATTCAACAACCGGCATTTTTATTGCTTATTTGTTTATAAATCCATTGCACAATGAATTACCAACATATACGACTCTGAGTAAAAAAGTCCACATGCTTGAGTATTTCCCTTTAAATTAGACAAAACTTGACCATTTAGTCTAGTATTTATTGTATTTAACATCACTAGTCGGGATAATATCCTCATTAATTTTGCTAATGGAGCGTCGCATGATCAGCTTTTTGCTTAACAATGAAATCACTGCCATAGATCAAGCCAGAGCTGATTTGACTTTGCTTGAGTATTTGCGGGAACAAAAAAAACTGACAGGTACTAAAGAAGGCTGCGCTTCAGGAGATTGTGGCGCTTGTACAGTAGTGCTAGCCGAAGTAATCAACTTAGATAATACAGCACAGAACAACCTTGAATATAGAGCCATAAATAGTTGTGTGACCTTTTTATCCGCATTACATGGCAAACAATTGATCACCGTTGAACATTTGCCAAATGGAAAAGTGTTACACCCTGTACAGCAAAGTCTGGTCGATCATCATGGTTCACAATGTGGTTTTTGTACCCCAGGTTTTATTATGTCGATGTTTGCTTTGTACCAACAAGCTTCGAAACCAGACAGAGAATCGGTTATTCAAGCACTTTCTGGAAATTTATGCCGCTGTACAGGTTATCGCCCCATTATTGATGCCACATTAAGTGTGTGTCACAACAAACAAGGGGATAAATTCAAACTAGCAGAAATTCAGACAGCTAATCGTTTAAAAGAGATCAACAATCATACTATCAGTACAGATAATTTACTGGTGCCGACGTCAAGATTAGAACTCGCAGCAGCGAAAGCTACATATCCCCAAGCTAAAGTATTTGCGGGCAGTACTGACTTAGCGTTGCAAGTCACTCAACAGCTAAAATCCTTCGATAAACTGATAGCCTTAAGTGCGATGCCAGATTTAAACCAACTTGTTGAGCAAGAGTATGGATTATTAATTGGTGCCGCCCTGCCCTTTGGTAAAATTGAATCTAGCTTGTTAAAACATTTTCCAGCATTATCCGAACTTTTATGGCGCTTTGCCGCCACACCTATTCGTAATCAAGCCAGTCTAGGTGGAAACGTTGCCAATGGTTCGCCTATAGGTGATATGCCACCTGCATTGTTAGCCCTCAATGCATTGATACATGTGGACAACGGCACACGGAAAAGAACCATTGCAGCAAGTAATTTCTTTTTGGATTACCGCAAAACAGCTTTAGAAGCGTCTGAATGGATAGAAACAATTTTTATCCCCTTCACTCAGCATACAAACCTAATACGCGCCTATAAAGTATCTAAACGTTATGAAGATGATATATCAGCGGTATGCGCCGTGTTCAACTTACAGGTCATTGATGGAAAGGTATACAATATTGACACCGGATTTGGTGGTGTAGCAGCTATTCCGGCAACCGTAATAGAACTGAAGACGCAGCTTAAAGGTAAAACGTGGTCTAGTAACGAAACCTTTGAAATCGGCAAAGACATCCTCAAACAAGCATTCACGCCTTTAAATGATGTCCGTGCAAGCAAGATGTATAGAATCAATATGTTGACTAATTTGTGGAAACGTTTCTGGTTAGAAACCAACCAAAGCAGCCAAAAAATTGAAACCCGTGTAGTACATATTCCTTCATCAAAAGAGGAAATACCACATGCGTAAACTTATTGAGCAACCCAAATTTGATGGCACGCCTCAAGGTGCAGCTGGCAAATCACATAAACATGAAAGTGCAGAGCGCCAGGTCAGTGGCCAAGCTCGTTACATTGACGATATACCAGAGGCTGCAAATATCCATCATGTTGCAGTAGGTGTGAGCTCGGTAACCACTGGAATAATCACATCTATTGACTTGTCGCAAGTTAAAGCTTCTGAAGGTGTGATAGATGTCATCACCGTAGATGACATTCCTGGTCATAAAGACATAGGTCCGGTCTTTCCAGGGGATCCGTTATTAGCAGATACAAAAATTTTGTATCACAGCCAACCTATCTTTGCGGTCTTGGCGACCAGTGTTAACTTAGCGCGTCAAGCAACATTAAAAGCACAGGTCGTCATCTCGCCTACAGAAGCATGTTTGTCAGTTAATCAGGCAAAAAAACAAGAAAATTTTGTGCGCCCACCACACTTTATGCGCCGAGGGAATTTTCAGCATAGTTATGCCAAAAGCCCAATTCACATTGAAGGTGAAATGATCATTGGTGGCCAAGAGCATATGTACCTTGAAGGTCAAGTGTCTATGGCCATACCCGAAGAAGAAGACCGAATGTTAGTCTACTCTTCTAGCCAACATCCCAGTGAAGTACAAAAGCTAATTGCTGAAGTATTAAATATTAAACTTCACAAAGTGGTAGTGGATATGCGGCGCATGGGCGGTGGTTTTGGTGGTAAAGAAACCCAAGCGGCTCAATGGGCTTGTTTAGCCGCATTATTTGCTAGCCGTAATAAGGTAGCCGTAAAGCTGAGACTTCCACGCATGCAGGACATGATGGCAACAGGTAAGCGGCATCCTTTCGAAAACCGATTTAAAGTCGCCACAGATAATCAGGGGGTGATCCAGGCTACCCATATAGAAATAAACGGCAATTGTGGTCACTCACCCGACTTGTCTGATGCCATAGTAGACCGGGCGATGTTTCATGCCGATAATGGATATTTTCTGGCAGATTGTTATTTAGAAGGGCATAGGTGTCGAACTAATCAAGTTTCACATACAGCTTATCGTGGTTTTGGGGGCCCCCAAGGTATGATAGTCGCCGAAGCCATGATGGATGCGATTGCTCGTAAATTAGGTAAAGACCCATTAGCTATTCGTAAACTCAATTTATATGGTAAAGATACCCGAAACACCACTCAATACGGAATGCAGGTCGAGCACAATTTATTAGCGGATTTGATCGATAAGTTAGAAGCATCAAGCGATTACCAGTTAAGACGTGAACAAATCACGCAGTTCAACAAAGACAGCCCCATCATCAAAAAAGGCTTAGCCTTAACCCCCGTAAAATTTGGTATCTCATTCACAGCTAAACACCTGAATCAAGCAGGTGCTTTACTGCATATTTATACCGATGGCAGTATGCAAATCAATC
>JAWUXT010000191.1:0-10102 GCA_034111205.1 Paraglaciecola sp.
TCATGCTGCTCATCCTGAGCTATGCGATCGTTGTGTAGATAATGTTGAAGGCGAAGGCGAAAAGCGCGCCTATGCTTAAACTTTTTACTGAAACAGGGTGGCGTTTTCTATGGTTGTCTTTGTTGGTGTTAGTGGTAGATCAATATACTAAAGCTTTAGTACTTGAGAATATTGAACTCTATCAAGCCATTCAAATATTGCCGTTTTTTAATTTCACGCACGTATATAACTATGGCGCTGCTTTTAGCTTTTTACATGATGCAGGTGGCTGGCAGCGCTGGTTTTTCACTATTATTGCTTTTGCTGTCAGTGCTTTAGTGCTGTGGTGGTTAAAACAAACAACGAAACAACAAATAATGCTACCCATCGCTTTTAGTCTGATTATTGGCGGGGCCATAGGCAATGCTTATGATCGATTAGTTCATGGTTACGTAATAGATTTTTTAGTGTTGTATTATCAAGATTGGTATTGGCCAGCGTTTAACGTAGCCGACAGTGCAATATGTATAGGTGCTGTTTTGTTGATCATTGATATGTTTAAGAATAAAGAGGAAATAAATGACTGAGCTAGAGCAAAAATTGATAAAGCAAGGTAGCGAAGTGGTTTTGCATTTTGATTTAAAATTGTCCGATGGTTCTGCTGCGGATAGTACCAGAGTCAATAACAAACCGGCTAAGTTGGTGATGGGGGATGGCAGTCTTACGCTCAGTTTTGAAGATTGTTTGTTAGGCCTCAAATCAGGAGATAAAAAATCATTTACCTTAGAGGCTGATGATGCCTTTGGTATGCCTAACCCTGATAATTTACACCATATGGAGCGTAGTAAATTTAACGCGGAGACCCCTGCCGAAGTGGGTATGATCATTGCTTTTACTCAACCTGATGGCACAGAATTGCCTGGTATTATTCGCGAAGTCACAGGGGAGTCGGTAACAGTCGATTTTAATCATCCATTGGCAGGCCAGATTATTACCTTTGACGTAGAAATACTCTCAGTCAGCTAACTCTAATTTTGATAGGTTATAAGGAGAAATATGCAAATCCATCTTGCTAATCCACGAGGTTTTTGTGCTGGAGTAGACCGTGCGATCACTATAGTTGAACGTGCTTTGGAAATGTTTCCTGCGCCTATTTTTGTGCGCCACGAAGTGGTGCATAATAAATTTGTAGTCGATGGTCTCAAAGAACGTGGTGCGGTTTTTGTGGATGAACTATCAGAAGTGCCAGACGATAGTATTGTTATATTTTCCGCTCATGGCGTTTCCCAAGCAGTGCGCACCGAGGCGAATTCGCGGGGCTTAAAAGTGTTTGATGCCACGTGTCCTTTGGTTACCAAAGTACACATGGAAGTAATGCGTGCCAGCAAAAAAGGTACTGAATGCATTTTAATTGGGCACCATGGGCATCCTGAAGTGGAAGGCACTATGGGCCAATACGACAACGCCGATGGCGGTATTTATTTGGTGGAATCGGTAGAAGATGTGGCTACGCTCAAGGTTAAAGACCCAACTAAACTTTATTATTGCAGCCAAACCACCTTATCGGTAGACGATACTGCTGATGTGATTGATGCCTTAAGGTTACAATTTCCTGCTATTCAAGGACCTCGTAAAGATGATATTTGTTACGCGACTCAAAACCGTCAAGACTCCGTTAGAGAATTATCTTCTGATTGTGACTTATTATTAGTCGTAGGCGCACAGAATAGCTCTAATTCTAATCGACTTAGAGAATTAGCTGAAAAAATTGGTGCCACCGCTTATCTGATAGCGGATGCAGATTGCATCCAGAAGTCGTGGCTTGAAAATTCAAAAAATATTGGTGTCACCGCAGGCGCATCAGCACCTGAAATTCTAGTTCAAGGTGTGGTTAACCGTTTAAAAGAATGGGGTGCTACAGCGGCTATTGAAAGGGATGGCCGTGAAGAGAATATTGAATTCGCAGTGCCTAGAGAGTTACGGATTAAGAATATAACTTAACCCGCAGCGCGGCTGTATTAATCGGCGTTAGCTTTGGTAGCTTGAGGAAGTAATATGGCTGTCAAACTATCGTTGATGTTCAGGTAGCTATTGGCAGTATCTTTCAGATTCAACTTGTTAACACTGCCAACTAACCAAACAAATTCATTTAAGCCGAGCTGTTGGTAGTCATCATCAGCATGCCATTGTAAGTAATTTTTCCAAAAAGAATTAGTTGTCAGATTGGTTTCTCTCATTTTTAATTTTTGTGCGATGTAGTTATCAACATACTTATCTTCGGTCTGTCTCAGTTTCAGTGTTTCGATTACCTTATGTATCTCAGTCACTAGTTCTTCAATCCTATTGGGATCGCAGGTAAAAGATATTTTAGTAGAGTATTGATTGCGTAATCTTGAAAATGAACTGTTTACATTAATACCGTAGACACCACTTTTTTCTTCCCTGATACGTTCGCGTAAAATACTACTGAGTGCATATTCTAAGGCATTTAAATGCATTTGGTTGTTATGTGACCACTGTGAATCACCATAAAAGTTAATAAGCACTGTCGCTTTGGGCACCAAGCCTTTTTTAACTTTAACAGTTAACTTGCCTTTAGTTCTGAGGGTGTCATGAATTATTGCTTCCTCTTTTTTATCAATGGACGGAAAAGTGGCAATGTAGGTACTCAACAGCGTTTCCATTTGTAAAAAATCGATGTTGCCGACAAAGATAAAATTAAAATTGGCAGCATTTGAGAAACGTTGTTGGTAAAAACGATAGGATTCATCTAGGTCCTGATCTTTGACAATATCAGCATCAAATTTCATAGAGCGCGGATTTTGACTGTATTGCCGCAACCTTATTTGTTCTGAAAAAACGCCTTGTGGACTATTAAATCTGTCAATTATGGATGATTCGACTCGTGATATATATGAAGCAAATGCTGCTTTATCCTTGCGAGGAGAAACAAATTTTAAATGTAACATTTGCATAAAGTGTTCTATATCTTTTACTGAACTGCTGCCAATAATGGATTGATTGTCATTATTGATTTTTGCTCTTACCCAAAACTGTTTACCTTTCGAAAATTTATCTATGTCTGCTAGGGTATAATTCGCTACACCCGACATTTCGATAATATTTGCAGCAATAATGGTTTTAAACATGGTTTCAGGTTCTAACAATGAATATCCGCCATGAGCCCTAGCCGAAAACTGAATCTCATCTTGTTTAAAATCTGTTTGTTTTAATACCACCTTCACTCCGTTACTGAGTATCCAAATATGGCTATCTAGTTTTTCGTCGTACACTTTACTTATTATCGATCCCGCTTTGGGTTTTTCTGGCATAAGTTGTTGTATAACCTGACTATCTTGATATGCAGTGACTTGTTTTTGTGTGATGTGTTCTATCCAGGCAAGTAGCTCAACGTTTGAGGGTAAGCTGGATTGGTCCGATTCAGGTGCTGATATTTTTAAAATTCTATTATTGGCAGTAAACCATGTTTTACCTATGGTATTAACCTGTTCTAAAGTGATTAAGGGCAGAAATTTTTCGCCTATCTCCAAGTAATGCTCTATGCCGGCTATGCTTTCACCTCTAACAATATGGCGAACATATTCATTCGCTAATCTAGATGATTGGGTACTATCGATTTCTTTGGCTGCATTATCTAGCTTGCTTAATAAACCTTGTTTATAGCGCTCAAGTTCTGAGTGAGTAAACCCGTGTTGTAAAGCGCGGTTTAATTCAGTTAATAAAAAGGCGACTACCTCTTTGCTTTGTGTAGGTTTTGCTGTGGCCGCTAACGTGAAAGCACTTTTGTCTGCTCTAAAACGTCCAAAACTACTCCCTGCACCAATAACAGGTGCATTTGGGGTAAGCGTCGCTTCACCAAACCGGCCATTTAGCATGCTGATAAAGAGTTGGGCGACCAATGTTTGGTAATATTGTTGATAAGTAATAGGCTCAATAAGAGCATGTTTTATTTGAATTTCAACTGTTGTTCTGGTGAGCTCAGGATCCGTCTCTATGGTGACTAAAGGTGCTAAGTTATCTGGAATGATGAAGCTGGTTTTTTGTTTGTTGCGTGATGGAGTGGATTCAATTGCATTAAAATATTTTTCAAATAGCGCCTGTACTTGATTGGGATCAAAATCACCGACAGCGACCAAAGCCATGAGTTCTGGCCGATACCAATCTTTGTAAAAGCGAACCAAATCTTGATGAGCTCCCTGTTCAAGTATTTCCTTATTGCCTATAGGTAGTCGCAGTGCATATCGAGAGCCTTGATAAATAATAGGCAATTGTTTATTGAATATGCGCCAGCCAGCACCTTGTCGTGCTCGCATTTCTTCTAACACCACCCCTCTTTCTTTATCTATTTCTAGCCCATCGAATTTAATTTTGTGGGCCCAATTCTCTAAGATATGCACGCCTTTCTCTAGGACTCCCTCTTCATCACTAGGGATTTGTAGTTTGTATACGGTTTCATCGAAACTTGTGTATGCATTAAGGTGTGCCCCAAATTTCATACCAATGGATTCTACATATTCAACTATTTCTTGCTTGTCGAAGTCTTCAGTACCGTTAAAGGCCATGTGCTCTACAAAATGAGCGAACCCTTGTTGGTTATCGTCTTCTAGAATAGAGCCCGCCTTAACAATTAAACGGATTTCTGCACGTTTCTCAGGGGTATTGTTTTGTCTAATTAGGTAAGTAATACCATTATCTAATTGGCCTTTTAAAATACGCGGTGAAATGGGAAGTGCACCGCTGAAATCATTGGCGGTGCGAGGAATAGCTGAGGGGTTATGAGTTAAGGTCTTGCCAAAAGGTGCGCTGCAACCACTACAAAGGAGAAAAACTCCCATCAGGAAAAGGGTAAACACCAGTTTGTTCGGCATACTGCTACCTTGTTTTTATTTAATTAAATATAACTTTAACACAATGATGAGTTTCGCAGCAGTGGCCAACAACTAAAGTCATGCCAAGGCAATGTTTAGAAAAAGCAATGGACTGGGGTTTTATTCAATGATTGATCAATCTGCATCGCCAAACATTTTTTGTCATCCATTTGACTACCTTTTGCTTTAGCGGTCATCGTGTAGGTTGTAGCAGATATATCAGTGACACTAAAAGTATAATACTCAGTCGTTGGCATACTAAGTTGTTCAGCTTTGGCATAACGAGTGTTTTCTATACGGAAAGACTCTTGCTGTAACTTTAGTCGCAGTAATTGCGTGATGCCATCACCTCGTCTTACGGTTAAAATATACTGTTCAAAAGACGGAAATATGAGTGTCGTCAAGATTCCTATTATTATTACCACTACCATCAGTTCAATCAGCGTCACGCCTAATTGTGCGAAGCATTCAACCCTGTATTGACGGCCCTCCTCCTTTTTTTGTATTGGCATCTTCATTCCTTTAATGCGTTTTAAACAAACTGAACTATATTTTAAGTAATGTATTTGATTATAGGTGCTTTTAAAATTAGCGCTAAGTAAGGACACACAATATGCACAATCTTTCAGGTTTAACACTTCTAGAACTACTTATCACCATCTCAATCCTTGTGCTTTTAGTATCACTTGGCTCACCTGCAATAAACTCAATACAAAAACATATGCAATTAAAAGGGGCTGTGCAAAGTAGCTATTTTGCCTTTCAGCAAGCTCGCGTATCTGCGATAACTAAAAACCTTGACGTGACGGTTGCAATGCGTTCAGGTGAGAACTGGTGTGCAGCCTTAAGCGACAGCGGAGTATGTGATTGTACCATCCCCAAAGAATGCTCCTTGGATGGGGTGGAATATAAAGTTGATTTTGTTGATTATCGTTTTGTCAGTATCGACAATGTTACATTTGGTGAAGACAACATTGCTGTGTTTGATGCAAATAGAGGAATGGCAATAGGTCATGCCGGAACTGTTGTTTTTACCGACGGGGACAGGCAACTCAAATTAATTTTGAGTAATATGGGCCGGGTTAGAATTTGTGCCGTGGGTAGTAGTCTTGGAGGCTACGAGGCATGTTAGTTTCCCCTATAAAGCAGTATGGAAGTAGTTTGGTTGAACTGATGATTTCTATGACCCTAGGACTAGCATCCATTACTGCAATGGCATCTCTGGTGGGTCATGGCATCGCGTTAAATACTAGCTTACTTGCAAAGTCTAGGTTAGATGAAGAAATGAATGCTGTAGTGGCTGTGGTCAGTCATGATCTGAAGCGTGCAGGATATTATGGCCTTACTGATGAGATAGTTAAAAACCCAACGAATGTCTCAAACCCTTTTGATGGCAGTTTGAGTACCGCGGCGTATACAGCTGAACCGGCTAACAGTTGTATTAATTTTGCTTATGACCGCAATAAAAATGGTTTATTGGATACCTCGCCGAATAGCGAAAAGTATGGCTTTCGTTTGAGAGACCGAGCAGTTGAAATTCGTCTAGGTGGGGCTGCTTGCGACGAGTCTGGGTGGCATGATTTAACTGATCCAAAAGTTGTTCAGGTAATGGCTCTTAAATTCACAGTCAAACAAAGTTCTATACAGCAAGTTATTCAAACTCTGGTAACGATTGAGTTGCAAGCTCGTCTAAAAAAACATCCTGATATTTTACGTAGTATCAACACCAGTGTATTAATAGCAAACTATGAATAAGATGCTAAGCATAGACACCTCTCGAGTTCTAGGCCAGAAGGGCGCAGCAATATTACTAACGGTGGTTTTGTTATTAATAATGGTAACACTCGTCACACTTTATACGGGGAAAATCCAATCATTCGAACATCAAATAGTGATTAACACACAAAATCAAAAATGGGCGCAAGCATCAGCAAAGGCTGGATTGAATCAAGGATTGGCGATGCTTAAGGTTAACAAAAGTTTGCCCGATGTTGCGGTATCAGGAAATTTAGATGACAACAGCACCTTTACTATTTCTGCTACCACTGAGAATTTACTGGGTAGTCGTAAACTTGTCACTATCGAAGCAAGCGGTCAATCCGCTGATGGTTTAGCTAAGGCCACGGTTATTGAACAGTCATTAGTTTATCCAATATTACTTAATCCACCGCCCGCTCCGTTAATGGTTCAGCATGGTTTTGAAAGTGTAGGTGAATTTGAAGTGGCTTCTAACCCAGTTGGACTCGGTGTTGCAGCTCCGTTGTCATTGTGGTCGGACGCTGTTGTTGCCTTATCTGGCACTGGGCATCACAGCTGTATGTTAAGTGAGTTTAACACTGGCAACTGCAGTACCAATACCTATTCTGATCACAGTCTAAAACTGGCTGACATTGCCGATGGGTCAATTTCATTCCCCGCTGATTTGTTCAGTTATTTGTTTAATATTCCTTCCACTGAGTGGGTTCAATTACAACAACAATCTGATTTTGTAATAGCAGATTGTGACAGCTTAGATACCGATAGTTGGGGAGTAATTTGGGTTGGTGGGGATTGCGATGTAAGTGCCAGCACACAAATAGGCAGCCACTCAGAGCCAATAATATTAGTTGTTTTTGATGGAAGCGTAGTGTTTCACAACGATGTTGCTGTGTATGGCCTTGTGTTTTCATTTAAACCTGCAGGTTCAATCAATGAGCTGGATATCAATATGCATACTGATAGTGCGGTGTTTGGGGCAGTAGTCACAAACTATCAGTTGGGTACAACAAGTACTTTAACGCGTGTGGTATTTAAGGCCGATGTTATGCAAAAATTACAAAGCAGCAAGAAATTACAACGAGTGGCTCGAGTGCCGGGCAGTTGGCATGATTTTTAGCTCAGGATACATATATGTATAAAGAATATGGATTTTCCCTTATTGAAGTGTCAATAGCTTCGTTACTCATAATGTTGGGCGTCACTGGTTATGTAACCTTGCAAAGTGAATATGTCGTTGCCGATGCAAAAATTAATTTACGAGGTATAGCTCTGCATCTCGCCCAAGAAAAATTAACTGATTTATTCTACTTTCAACAACTTAGTCATATACCAGGAGCTATATCCTACCAGAATATAGCCACTAATTTGGGAGGCACTATTGCAGCAGGGGAGCGGGATGTGATTTTATCTTCAGATCTGAATCTTCAAACATATGATACCCAATGGCAAGTTGAAAACTTGTATTATGTAGATACAACGTTTAATGGCATAGCCGATAGTTGGGTGAAAGACGGAGAGCCTTTTTTTCCCATTGATTTACCTCGAAATGCCAATCTTAAAAGTGTTCATGTTATAGTTACTTGGTTGGATATTAGTGGTGATAGTAAAAAAATTGATATGTTTGGAAGCATTGCCCCTATTCTGCAAAGCCAAAGCTTTCAAGCAAAATATCGCTTATCAAGTACCACAGCAGTGCCTTAGGATTAGAAATAAGCATCTATTTATTATACGTACGCTATGCTATTGGCAATAAAATCAAGATATAGTTTATTGTTTTAAAAGAATATTATTACTATCTTCGATATCTAATAAATCAAAATATATACCTTTACCCCCTTACTAATAACCTAATACTCTGTATTTTTAGCTAATATGCTAAGTATAGATTTATCTAGGACCTAGTTAAGCTGGTTAAATATCTATGATTTGCCACCAGAGTGAGAAAATAGCGTGAACAGCAAACCCGAAAAACTGTATGCAAATAACCAACAAGGTGTTGGCATGATTGAAGTGTTAGTCACTTTATTCATTTTATCTGTAGGGTTGCTGGGTGTGGCATATTTACAATTTGTTGGTTCATTTACAAATTCTGAGGCGTTAAGTCGTTCTCAATCCGTGTTGGTCGCCCAGCAATTAACTGAGCGTTTGAGAGCCAGTGCCGTTTTTTCGCCACTGGGCAAAGGTTTGGTGGTGCATAACAATTATTTTGATGACGATTTGTATAACTTTTCTGGCATGACCTGTGCCACCAGTCTACCTCATGCTTGCTATTGTTTGGAACGCCCAGCATCTATTCCCAATTGCAATGACAACGTCTGCACTGCAGCTCAATTAGCCGTTTTTGATGCCTATGAAGTTTCATGTTCAGCGGTGGCAGCAAATCCAGAAATAGAAATCAGTTTAAGTTGTGAATTGGATAATAACGCTGCTGATACAGACGCTTGCAGTGTTGGTTCTAAGCATATTGTCATCTTAAGTTGGCCCGTGGAAAATTGGCAAAATATTGAGCGAACTTTAAACGCTGATTGCAATGTAGGTGAAACGCTCCCCCATGACTGTGTGTCAGTGGACGTGACATTATGATTGTATTTAGTCGGCAACGAAGTCAACAAGGGGGCTTTAGCTTAATTGAGCTGATGATATCCCTGACGCTAGGGCTCATTTTATCTGCAGCAGTGGTTCAGGTGATGATTAGCAACAATTCTACGGAACGGCTAAACAGGTCAATTGCATCTGCACAAGAAAATGGACGTTTTATTATTGCCCGACTTCGCAACGATTTAGTCATGACTGGGCGCTATGACATGTTACGACCAGAACTCAATAAAGATGTTGATATCGTTGTTGAAGGGGCTTTTGTTCATAATAATCCTATTCCAGTAGTGGGCGACTTTAGTAATGGTTTAACCAAAGGTGTAAAAGAAGGCGTTGGCTCTGCAAGTGATACATTGATGATAGCGCTTCAGGCAGGTAAAGATTGTCGAGGCGCCACTCATGGCTATGTTGATGAAGAGTTTATGGTGGTCAACGAATACTTTTTAGAGGGTGCATTGCTAAAATGTCGCGGGTTCGATGGCAGAGTATTACGAGGGCTTAAGGTAGCAGTGGATGACGATAATGCATACACTTTGTTGGATGACGTTGTTAGTTTTCAAGTTCAATACGGCGTTACAGATAATCTTGCCTCACAAGACAATTCGGCAAGACCAGTGAAATTTATAGAAGCTGATTTGTTAGGCGCAGAAAAAGCGGCCGGCTCACTTGTTGTTGCTATTCGAATTGCATTATTACTAAAAGCTGATTCTGACGTATTAATCAGCCCCGTTTCTAAGTTCAAACTGCTTAATGAAGATCCGATTCAGCCCTCTGAAGAGAGGCTGTATAAACAATTTGAAACCACAATCACTTTGCGTAATAGCAAAAATTTCGCTCGAAGTAGAAATATATGAATTATCAATCAAAACAAAAAAACTCAG
>JAWUXT010000192.1:0-11408 GCA_034111205.1 Paraglaciecola sp.
TCAACTCAGTTTTAAGCATTAACTTACAAAATCTCTATGTTGATATGCCCTTGAGCATTCTTATCTGCTTGCTTCTTCTATATAATAATCCCATAGAAATTTGTAGGTAACACAGTATATGTTTGAAAATCTTAGCGAACGCTTAGGCAAAACCCTTAAAAATCTTAGCGGAAAAGGGCGACTCACCGAAGATAATATCAAAGATACCTTACGTGAAGTGCGTATGGCATTGCTTGAAGCTGATGTTGCCTTACCTGTCGTAAGAGATTTTATTGGCCAAGTAAAAGAGCGTGCCGTAGGCACCGAAGTCAGCAAAAGCCTAAATCCTGGTCAGGTTTTTATAAAAATTGTCCAATCCGAACTAGAGTCGGTGATGGGGCAGGTCAACGAATCACTTAATTTAGCTGCACAGCCTCCAGCAGTCGTATTAATGGCTGGTTTACAAGGAGCGGGTAAAACTACCAGTGTGGGTAAGTTAGCTGCGCTATTGAAGCAGCGTGAAAAGAAAAAAGTACTGGTTGTCAGTGTTGATGTATATCGTCCTGCTGCAATCAAACAGCTAGAAACCTTAGCCAAAGAAGTCGATGTTGAGTTTTTCCCTTCATCAGAGGATCAAAAACCCATTGATATTGCTAATGCGGCAATAGATTTTGCTCGTAAACATTTCTTTGATGTATTGCTAGTGGATACCGCTGGTCGCTTACACGTTGACGGTGAAATGATGGGAGAAATCCAAGCATTACACAACGCTATTAACCCCATTGAAACGTTGTTTGTAGTTGACGCCATGACGGGGCAAGATGCAGCGAATACAGCCAAAGCATTTAACGAAGCATTACCTTTAACTGGTGTAATTCTAACCAAAGCCGATGGTGATGCTCGTGGCGGAGCGGCATTATCGGTCAGGCATATCACTGGCAAACCGATTAAATTTATCGGTATGGGCGAAAAACTTGATGCACTCGAGGCATTCCATCCAGAGCGTATTGCCTCACGTATTTTGGGGATGGGTGATGTTCTCAGCTTGATTGAAGAAGTTGAGCGTAAAGTTGATAAAGATAAAGCGCAGAAACTAGCCCAAAAAGTACAAAAAGGTAAAGGCTTCGACCTACAGGACTTCAAAGAACAACTGGAGCAAATGCGTAACATGGGCGGCATGATGTCGATGATGGATAAAATGCCGGGTATGGGCAATATGACAGCGCAAATTAAAGAAAAAGCGAACGATAAATCTTTTGTTCAAATGGAATCAATCATCAATTCAATGACGCCTGGCGAGCGCACCCGCCCAGACGTGATAAAAGGTGGGCGTAAACGCCGCATAGCAGCAGGTTCAGGTACACAAATTCAAGACGTCAACAGATTGCTAAAACAATTTACTCAGATGCAAAAAATGATGAAAAAAATGTCGGGTGGCGGCATGAAAAAAATGATGCGTAATATGAAAGGCATGATGCCACCGGGTGGGCCTGGAGGAATGGGCGGTATGCCTCCTCCTCGTTAGAAACTTTTCGTGGTTGTGGACAACATATACATATCATTGTGTTTTAATGTTGTCCTAGCAACCACCTTCATATAAATGATACTTAAATAGGTTTTTGAATTGTCGATTAACATTGTCAACCAGCTCTCCCACAGGCTTATTAACGTTATTTTTACCATTGTGCTGGTTTTAGGGATTTTGGTCAGTGGTGTGGTTTTTTACAATGGCGATTATATCGCCAAGAAAACTGTTGAACTTATTTCCCAACAAATTCCTGCTTACGATTTGCTGCGTAAATTAAATAATAGTTTGATAGAAAAAGAACGCTTTTTGTACGAATTCTATGCTACTGAGCAGCTGCAAAATTTTGAGCGGGGTTATTCTGAAGCTAATCAACAAGCTCAACGCGTTTTTGAAGAGTTGGTGGTTAGATTTGGCGATATCACTCCTTTACAAATCACACAAGCAAGCTTGAAAGAGTTAAACCTACTCGCAGACGAGTTCGTGCTAAATATAACTGGGTCTGAAACTGATTGGGCTTTGGCCCGCCAACAACTGCTCATTATTAGTGATGTACGACGTGCAACGAGTCCGCAAATCCAGCAATTAATTACCCTCACAGCAGATAAAGTAGAACAATCAGAACACGTTATTACAAATGGTCTTGAGTTAGTTCGACTGTTTGTTATTTTATATGGTTTAGCCTCCTTAATATTGGCTTATATAGTCGCTAAAGCATTAAAAGCTTATCTTTCTACTGCGGTTAATAACCAACGGCTTTCACTTTTTTCGACTCGAAATCCCAACCCAGTCATTAGTCTTGATAGCCAAAATGCCGTGACTTATTGCAATCCAGCCACTGAAAAGTTACTCAAAAAATTAGATCTAGGAACGGGCAACGCTGAATTGTTGTTGGCTAAAGATATTAAAGTGCACCAAAAAGAAATCCTAGTTGGGTGTAAAGCTGAATCTAAACAGTTTGAATATCAAATTGCACAGTTGTATTTTCAATGTGACTTGCATTGGTTGGAAGACCAGCGGCAATGGGATATGCATCTAACGGATATTACCGAACGTAAAAAATTCGAATTAGAATTGCAATATAGAGCAAGCCATCACTTACAAACGGGGTTACTCAATCATTATGAATTAGAGAAAATGGTTACTCAGTTGTGTAAAGTCGAGCAAAAATTCACACTTGGACTCATTGAAATCCGCTCATTTAGTCAGTTGATTTCTGGGCAAGGAGTAACGGTGGCATCGACAGTCGTTAAAGAAGTTGCTACCTCTTTAGAGAATATATTGTCGACCATAGACAAGACTGGCTGTAGTATTTTTTATGTCGGCGAAAAAAGTTTCGCCCTAGTCTGCAGTGGTGATTTAAGCAACAAGCAGGTAGACAATTTTGTTGAGCAAATAGATCAAAAAATAGCCTCAACGATTTTCCATTGCCAATACCAAGTACAACTCGATTTCGGCTTTGCCAACTACCCAGAGCATGGTAGTGACTATACACAATTACACAAAAATTCACTTGCGGCATTAGATAAATCGGCTAGTAGTGGAGATAAAACTCACGTGTTGTTTAATCTTCAATTAGGCGAAAAGTTGTATTATGAACAACAATTAATTGAAGATATGCGTATAGCAATTGAAATGGCTCAGTTTGAGTTATATTTTCAGCCTCAGATGTCAATTTCTAGTGAAAAAATCATTGGGGCTGAGGCCCTTATTCGCTGGCAGAGAAACGGTCAATGGATTTCTCCTAGCGAGTTTATCCCTTTGGCTGAACGTGCAGGGCTTATTGATAAATTGGGCGACTGGATCTTGTACACTGCATGTCAAAAAGCTAAAAACCTAGTGAGTTTAGGCTGGAGTGACTTAGTCATAGCCGTCAATATTTCACCGCTTCAATTTGGCCGTAAAGACTTCCTGAGTAAAGTTACCAAAGTTTTGAAAGATACTGGGCTCAAAGCAAAAAATTTAGAATTAGAGGTGACCGAAGGAGTCATTATATATAATGAAAATGAGGCGATTGAAACCTTAGCTCAACTCAAAAAATTGGGCGTGCACTTGGCCATTGATGATTTTGGTACAGGTTATTCGTCACTCAGTTATCTTCGTAAATTTAATATAGACAAGCTCAAAATTGACCAATCTTTTATACAAGATATTGAACATCAAGTAGCTGATCAGTCGATTGTACGTACTATCATCGAACTAGGACGTAACCTGGAATTAAAGGTGATAGCAGAGGGTGTAGAAGGGCCTGAGCAGCAGGAGCTTCTTGCTTCAATGGGCTGTGATGAAATACAAGGTTTTTACTTTAGCCATCCACTGCCTGAACAAAATTTTATTGATTTTGTGAAACACCAAAGACCGATCTAGTGGTCCGCATTTGAGCGTGCTTTAGAAACCCTATATATGGGCACTCAAATTTCAGACTTGTCTTTCTTCCAATACTTTAGATATCGAAAATTGATAAAGCATGTTGCGATAAACACAAATGTCGGTGATATCCTCAGGCGTGTTTTGTGGTACTGCTCTGTAATTGGTGGATAAACGAAATTCACCTTTTATAGGTAAAACACGATGCCATGTATGGCCATGTATTATGACCAAAGTGCCTTTTTGGGGAGCCAATATGACTTGCTCTGAAAAATCTTCATTTACTTCGCCTGCTGGCAATTTACCTAGTCGATGACTGCCCGGCATCACTAATAGCTCTCCACCTACTTGATCATTAATATCCATGGTGTAAACAAGACGGTTAAGATTAAATTTTTGAGGATCATTCGGTGGACAGTCTTGGTGCCAAGCTTGTCCTTTGGTCCCTTTTTTTGAAAACATGGTCATGCAATATAGTGATTTCCAACCCTTTCCTAAGATAGCTTCTGTTAGTACCTCCATTTGATTGCAATGCTCAATCTCATCAAAAGCTTGTTCACCAGACCTTTGTGGAAACCAAGGAATTACCTCAGTAGCTGATTTTGATAGGAACGCCGCTTCATGTTCATATTCGGGATTTAAACCATAGTGCCCTAGAATTATACTTTGTAGCTTATCCATCTTTTCTGCTGAAAATAAACCTTCTATAACAAGGTATCCCTGTTGCCAGAAAGTGTTGCTCAATTCTGTCATTTTCATGATGAATTTCCCTGTTTACTGGTTATAAGGTTCAAACGAATAAGAATACTGATAATCCAAATACGGAATAATATAGTCAGCTAATGGTTGAGCTCCCCAAGTATTAGTGCCACCTACACCACGTTGCATATAATCTATATTCACAAAGATTCTTTGCTTTTTAGGTAGTTCATGAGGGTGAATGTTTTTGGCTTTCACCTGTGCGGCTGTGGCGTGATAGTCGGCAGTATCATAATACTGGGCACCAAAACCAATTAGCGGAGCACCTTTAAAGGTAATACCTTTGCCATCTTGATTATGAAATGACACATTACGCACATCACTGCGATAACCATTTTCTTGGGGGCGCACGTACGGAACATACAAATCTGCCACGTTACTTTGATATTGACCGACATGTGCCGATGTATTCCTGTCCATATAGTTTTCGTGTGGGCCACGACCATACCAGCTCACTTGCGAGTACTGCTTGTCTAACTCAAATAAAGTGCCCAAGCGCGGAATGTCAGATTGTTTTTTGTGTGGTGCGGCATAAAAGTACACATCCACTTTTACTTCTCCATTTCCAAACACTTGATAAGTGGTGAAGTAGCGGCTTTCTATTGCACTAATGTAATGTTCAACTTCAACCTTTGCCTGATACTTAGACTCTTTTATGAGTTTTATCGACACTAGCGCAGTGTCTTTGCCCGCTTTTTGCCATGGAGCAATTTTGTCTCCATAATCCTTAATAGGTAAGTCGTTATCAGTAGGAGCGCGCCAAAAGTCGGGTCTTGGTGACGCTTTTAACAATTCGTCGCCAAAATATTCCATTGAGTATATTAAACCGGTTGTTTTATCAATACTCAAACTAAAATCTTTACCTTTAAAACTGTATGCTTGTTTTTTATCGCTGATTGCGAGTCTAACTTCGGGTTGTTTCTCTGCAGGTATTGAGACTGTAGGCAAAGCTAATTGTGACCAAGCGGTAATATGCCCCTGATGGATTACGCCATTAGTTTTATCACTTGTCACTTGCACATTAAGAAAATATTCAACACCTGGTTGCCGTTGTATCCCATAATCTAATTGAAGTTGCTGGCTTTTCTGTGGCTTGGCACTTAATGGTAAACCTTGTCCTTGTGCAACTTGGTTACCCTCAGCTAAAAGCTGCCAGCTCAAACTGTGACCCTGCAAACTAACAAAATAATGTTTGTTAGTGACAGTGAGCATACCTGTCTCAATATCGTTGCTGCTAAAACCAATATTTTGCTGAACGTTTTTAACTTCCCATAGATAAGGGTAGGGTGTGCGATCGGCAAATACTAAGCCGTTGGCTGAAAAACTCAAAGACGAAACGGTTGCATCAGGCTCTACATCACCGCCATAACCCCAATAAGGTGTTCCATCGAGGGTTTTCATAGCAAATGTTTGATCTACCCAATCCCAAATAAAACCACCCTGCAAAGAAGGATACTCTTCAAAGCTATCCCAGTATTCCTTAAAGTTTCCAAGGGAGTTGCCCATGGCATGTTCATATTCAATTAAAATAACCGGACGGGTTGTATCTAACTTGCGTTTAGCATATCGCTCAATATCACCGATAGGCGCATACATTTGACCATAAGCATCGGTATGACGGCGCATTTGTGCTTGTTCAGAGATAACCGGGCTATTTGGCTCTTGTTGTTTTAACCAGTCATAGGTGGCTTCTAAATTTGGACCATCACCAGATTCATTGCCTAATGAACGCATCACCACAGAAGGATTGTTTTTAGTGGCGTGGTACATGTTACTTACCCGGTCAATGTAGGCTGCAGCCCATTCTGGCTTGTTGACTAAGTGAGTATCTGGGTTGTATGGGCCTTGATTGGCAGCGCCTACGCCATGGGACTCAGTATTGGCCTCGTCCATTACATACAAACCATACAAATCAGCTAAATAATACATATAGGGATCGTTGGGATAATGAGCCATGCGCACAGCATTTATGTTGAATTGTTTCATCAACTGCACATCTTTGAGCATTAATTCGCGCGTCACCACGTGAGCGGTGATCGGATCATGCTCATGACGATTGACCCCTTTAAACAACACAGGTTGACCATTAATTAATATATTGCCATTTTTAAGCTCAGTAGAGCGAAAGCCAATGTTATGACCGATATGTTCGATGGCATTGCCTTGGCTATCTAATAAAGTGAGTTTTAAGTCATATAAATTGGGGTCTTCAGCACTCCATAGATTAGGTGTGTCGATGTTGGTGATGTATTCAAGCACTGCAATTTTATTTTCTGAGAGCTTTTCAATATTTAGATTTTTATCGAACAGTGTTTTTTGCTGATGGTCAAACAACTGTACTTTTAATTGATACCCACTGACAGTTCGGTTTAGGTTATTGTTAATCAGAGCACTGAGCTGTAACTCTCCTTTGCTGTAATTATCGGTGAGGGTAGTGTAAGCATGAAAGTCTTTTATATGTACCTTTGGAGTAGCAAACAAATATACATCACGCTCAATACCACTGACTCGCCACATATCCTGACATTCAAAATAAGAGCCATCAGAATAACGATATACCTGCAAAGCCAATTGGTTTTCGCCTGCTTTCAAGTAAGTAGTGATATCAAACTCAGCAGCGGTTTTTGAATCTTGTGAATATCCCACTTTTTGACCATTCACCCATAAATAAAAGGCTGACTTTACTGCACCAAAGTGCACAAATACTTGTTTCTCATTCCAGTCGTCTGGCAAGGTAAATGTTTTTCGATAACTGCCTACAGGATTGTAATGAGCTGGCATTTCGGGTGGTATCACATTGGCTTTAAAGCATTGGTGAGAATGATAAAAAGGCGTACCGTAATCGTTCACTTCCCAGTTAGCGGGCACTGCAATCTGACCCCATTGGCTATCGTCAAAATTAGTTTGGTAAAAATCATTGGGCTTTTTCTTAACAGAGTCCACCCAATTAAATTTCCACTGTCCATTGAGCAATATATGGTTGGCCTGATCCCAAGGTGTTTTTGAAAAAGCGGCTTGAGCATTGTCATAACTATAAAAAAAGCTCCGGGCTGGCTCTTTGTTTATTCTAAACACTTCAGGGTTTTGCCAATCTAAGGATTGTGCAGGCACGGCTAAAGTAAACATGCTCGTTGTGAAAGCCAACCAAACACTAAAATACTTTTTCATTTTTAACCTTATTATTGCCATAGGAACCAAAATAGGAGTGCACCAAAGGCACTGTTTTATAAAGTTATACCTTTAACTAAAACACTCCCACTTTAAATTTTCTATAGATAATTATTGAGAGTATTTTACCACCATGTCGCATACAGCGCGGCTAGGATAACCACTACTCCTATTCCAAGGATGTTAAATGAGCCTGAAGTATCAAAGTTCACTTTATCCAGCGAAACAACGCCTGTACCTCCAGCCACATAATTTTTTCGGGTTGCCAGAGATGTCAATACTGCTAAAGCTATGCAGGCTAAAAATACTACACCCACTCTGTCCATAAAGGGTAAAGCGGGTAAGGTCACTTTAAATAATATGGATAAAGCGGCTGAACCTACCGCTGCAGTAATAGCACCTACTGAATTCATGGTTTTCCAGAACATGCCTAATAAGAAAATAACCACGATGCCAGGCGTAAAGAAACCTGTGAACTCTTGTATGTATTGAAACGCTTGTTCAAATTGTCCTAGCAATGGTCTGGCGCATACCATCGCAATAATTAGTGCTACAATACTCACAATACGACCTACTTTGACATAGTGACTTTGGCTTTTATCTTTTTTGAAGTGGGAGTAAATATCCATAGTGAAAATAGTAGATATGCTGTTGCACATCGAGGCTAATGAAGAAACTATTGCTGCGAACAATGCTGCAAACACTAAACCTTTTAATCCAACTGGCATCAGGTTCATTAAACTTGGATAAGCCTGATCCGCTCGGTCCAAATCAGTAAACAACACCGATGCTGCTATGCCTGGAACCACCACAAAGAATGGTACTAAAATTTTCAAGTAGGCTGCAAAAGCGATACCTTTCTGTGCTTCGGCCAAGTCTTTAGCGGCTAATGCACGCTGAATTATGTATTGGTTAAAACCCCAATAAGAAATGTTCATCACCCACATGCCACCAATCAATACTGATAAACCCGGTAGGCTGATATAGTGCGGGCTATCAGCCGCAAATATCATGTCAAATTTTTCGGGAGCCAATTCTGTCAATATCGAGAACCCTGCTATCACACCATTACCATCTGAGACTAAATCTAAGCTGATATAAGTTAGCACTAGCCCACCAAATACTAATAACACCACTTGGATTATATCGGTGTAGGCAACGGCTTTTAAGCCGCCGTAAGATGAATAAGCAATAGAGAATAAACCAAGAAATATCATACCGTAAGCTAAGTCAACACCAGTAATTGTAGTAATGGCCAAGCCACCTAACCATAAAACTGCGGTCAAATTAACAAACACATACACTGCTAACCAGAAGACCGCCATGATGGTTTTGACTCGGCCATCAAAACGCTGCTGCAAATACTGGGGCATCGTATAAATTTCATTTTTGAGGAAAATAGGCAAAAAGTATTTACCCACAATGATCAATGTGATCGCTGCCATCCATTCGTATGAAGCAATGCCTAACCCCAGTATGTAGCCTGAACCGGACATACCAATGATTTGCTCAGCTGAGATATTCGCCGCAATAAGTGACGCACCTATAGCCCACCAAGGCAGGGATTTACTGGCTAAAAAGTAATCTTTGGTATCTCTTTCGTGGTTTTTTTCTGCTCTGGATATATATAAGGCAAGGGCCAAAAGCCCTATTACGTAAACTACAAAAATGGCGATGTCGAGGCTTGCTAAGTTCATCTAAAGTCCAAAATTATTATTATTGTTAATCTAATGTAATAAGCGTATCCGTTTTAGATACATATTGCAGTAAATAGCATGAGAGGTCGGTCCTTTTAGCTGCTGAAAGCTATACCGTATTGATTCTGATAGTTAATCCCAAACTTTTCTATACAGCTCAATGATGTCGTCCAAAGTGGGGGTTTTAGGATTGTTGTCAGGAGAACCTGAAGCCAAGGCTTGTTCAGCCATATTGGTCAGTAAACCGTCGTACTGGGCTTTTTCAACACCAAACTGAGCCAGCGTGGGCACCTCTAATAAGTGATTTATTTGTTTAAGCTGTTTGATCAGTATTTGATGAGCCAAGCTTTCATTTTCAATATTAGCAATCAGCCCCATATGCATCGCACATTCGGCATACTTGAGTGGTGCACCAGGCAGAGAGTATTCAGTAATAGTAGGTAATAACATAGCATTGCTCATACCATGAGGTACGTGAAAATGCACGCCTATAGGTCGGCTCATACCGTGAACTAAGCCTACTGAGGCATTCGAAAAAGCAATGCCCGCTAACGTAGCACCCAACATCATCGCCTCTTTAGCTGCAAGATTATCAGGTTCCTGACACACCTTAATCAGATTGGGAGCAATCAGTTTCATAGCAGCAATCGCTTGTTGATCGCTAAATAGATTTGCTTTGCGACTCACATACGCTTCAATTGCATGGGTGAGTGCGTCAATCCCCGTATCTGCTGCAATTCTAGTGGGTAAGCTCAAAGTAAATTGATAGTCGATGATCGCTGCAGTAGGAATTAAACCTGAACCCATACACAGCATTTTTTCATCAGTGGCTGAATCAGATATAACTGTGACTCTAGTCGCTTCAGATCCCGTGCCCGCGGTAGTGGGGATCGCCACTACGGGTAAACTGATTTCGTTCACTTGATAGGGGACCTTGTAGTCACTCATTTTGCCACCGTGAGATGCCAATAAGGCAATCGCTTTTGCACTATCAATTGCACTGCCTCCGCCTAAAGCAATGAGGCAATCATAATGGTTTTTTTTGACCATCTCGACAGCTGCGAGTATCGAAGTGTCATTGGGCTCGGGCATCGTTTCGGCAAATAGGCCAAACTGTATGTTTTGTTGGCTTAATAGTGCCTCGACTTTGGCCATGTATCCAAGTTCAATCATGGTCTTATCGGTAATAATACAAGGAAAACAACAGCCTAAACTGACTAGCGTATCGGGCAACAAATTCAGAGCGTCTGCGCCTATTTGCATGATTTTGGGAAGAACGATGCTATTGACCATATTTTTGCAACCATTGTTGAACTTGGGGGTTATTGGGCATTAAGACTTGTAACTCGTCTAATGAGATTTTCATTGCTGCCTTATCTTTAGTTTTATCGGCATAAAGTGCAAGGGAATACAGCAAGTCTGTTTGTTTCTTGATGGCAACTTTTACAACTATCTGAGCCAATATATTGATTGGATGATGCTCTTGCGCTGCTCCAAAATCCTATAAGTAGGAAGGCTAACAACATAAATAAAAAACTTTTCATTAACTAGGCCATAACATTTTGGAAACTTTTAGATTATATAAACATCATACTCAATTCAAACAAAGAAAAGTTAATTAACCTTTGCGTGAGAGTTAACTTTTTCTATAAGCTCTTTGCAATTAAGGTACTTAAGCAGCAGACTCTTCATCGGTTGTAAGCCTGAGTAGTAAAAGGTTTAAATTGAGAATTTAATAGAATAATCTAGTATTCATTTAGGAAGGGCACTTGCATTGTTGATGGTTAAACAAATCAGTAAAAACTTCGATTCCTTTCAGGCATTAGACCAGGTTTCTTTTGAAATGAATAAAGGCGATATTGTCGGACTCTTAGGTAAAAATGGTGCCGGGAAAACTACCTTGATGCGTATTT
>JAWUXT010000193.1:0-9614 GCA_034111205.1 Paraglaciecola sp.
AGCAAGCAGATAAGAATGCTCAAGGGCATATCAACATAGAGATTTTGTAAGTTAATGCTTAAAACTGAGTTGAACTATGTAATGTATTAAGAATTAGTGTTATTTTTATGCTTATTACGTTGTCACTTTGTGTATGGAAAACTCAATAAACAAAATGTTTACCTCAAACCATCCCATTATTATTTCAAGAAATCTGTCATGTTGATGGTTGCCATTTGTTTTGTTTTTTATATGTTGGCGTCAGGCGTCATCGTTACCGGTATGTTTCAAGAAAAAGGGCCCAACAAACTTGTCGCTATAATTTGTGTTCTGATAGCCATGGGATTGCACATCGCTATTTTAAGAAGCGGCATACTTATTGCTCCTGAGATGGGACAGAACATGAGTATGCTAAATGTTGCCTCATTAGTGGGTTGGATAATTAGTGTCACCATGCTGGTGGCGTCGGTTAAATTACCGAATACAATTTTACTACCCGTGGTGTATAGTTTTACTGGTCTGATAGTACTTCTGAGCGGTTTAATTCCCAGTGCTCACCTCATACAAATCAATGTGCATCCCAATTTATTAATCCATATTAGCTTAGCCTTGTTTGCTTATGCCTGCTTAGCCATCGCTTCTTTGTATGCGGTGCAATTGTCTTATATAAATTTTCGTTTAAAGGAAAAAAACGCATCGCTGCTGCACTCATCTCTGCCTCCTTTGATGGCGGTAGAAAATATTCTATTTAAATTATTATTAGTGGGCACAGTTTTACTGACATTGTCATTAGTCAGTGGATTTATGTTTTTAGATAACATGTTTGCCAAAGAACAGGCTCATAAAACCATTCTGTCTCTTTTAGCATGGGGACTGTATACCGTTGTTTTGATTGGCCATTCGTTGTTCGGATGGCGTGGTAAACCGGTTATATGGTCGACTGTTGTTGGTGGAGTATTACTCACCCTAGCCTATTTTGGCAGCCGCTTTGTTCGGGAAGTGATACTTAACGCTTGAATAGCATCTAAATAGCCCTTAAAGTGCGACTTCTTTTTTATCATAGGATTTCCATAGTTGGAAGACATTGCCACCAGTAGTTTATTCATAATTCTCGGTGTTTTGATTTTACTATCTGCATACTTCTCAAGCTCAGAAACTGGCATGATGTCGATTAATCGATATCGTCTCAAACACCTCGAGAATGAAGGTCATAAAGGTGCAATCAGAGTACAAAAACTGTTACAACGCCCAGATAGGCTGATTGGATTAATTCTAATTGGTAACAATCTTGTCAATATTGCTGCCTCTTCTATCGCCACCATTATTTGTATGCGTTTGTTCGGTCATCTAGGTCTTGGTGTCGCGACTGCCATAACAACACTTTCTTTGACCCTAGTCATTTTGATCTTTGCCGAAGTCACGCCAAAGACACTCGCAGCTTTATATCCAGAAAGAATATCCTTTCCTAGCTCGATTATTTTATTGCCATTACTTACTTTGCTTTACCCATTCGTGTATTTGGTTAATGGTATATGCAACGGTTTATTAGCGCTTATTCGGGTGCGACATACCGGTGACGATGGTAATAGTCTTAGCCGCGAAGAGCTACGTACGGTGGTACATGAAGCAGGCGCGATGATTCCGAAAAAACACCAAGATATGTTAATGGGTATTCTCGATCTCGAAAACGTCACGGCTGAAGACATTATGGTACCTCGCAGCGATATTGTGTCTATTGACATTAACGACGAATGGAAAGATATCCAAAAGCAATTAGTTAACTCACAGCACACCAGGGTTTTGTTATATCGAGATAGCATAGATGATGCTGTAGGTTTTGTTCATGTGCGTGACGCATTGAGATTATTATCTAAAGATCAGTTCACCAAAGCCACATTGCTCAGAGCTGTTCGCGAAATCTATTTCACACCTGAGTCCACCCCATTACATACTTTGATGTATAAATTCCAAGAGGTAAAAGAACGTATTGGTTTAGTGGTGGATGAGTATGGTGATATTCAGGGATTAGTGACGTTAGAAGATATATTGGAAGAAATTATCGGTGACTTTACTACCAGCTTTTTGCCTGATCACAGTAAAGAAGCCAATGTGCAACCAGACGGTAGCGTGTTGATTGATGGAAGTGCCAATATCCGTGAGCTCAACAAGGAATTGGATTGGAAATTTCCTACAGAAGGTCCTAAAACCTTGAACGGGTTAATATTAGAGTATTTGGAAGATATTCCAGAAGCCAATATCAGTGTACGTCTTGCAGGTTATCCAATCGAAATATTGGAAATGAAAGACAATATGGTTAAAACGGTGCGAGTGATACCTGAATTCTATCGTAGCGAAGATCAAAGTTCGTCGGATTAATTAAACCTTACTTTTTCTCGGTTACTTTTTCTCGGTTACTTTTTCTCGGTTACTTTTAATCTTACTTTTTAGGAACTCTACTTTTTCGTTCAAATTTGACAGGCGCTCGTATATACCCTGAAGCTCATCATCGTGAGTCAGTTGCGATTCATTTACATGGTATTCCAACGCCTGTTGCAAAACAGCGGGCAAACTTTTGATGATCATATTTAAGATATCGGTACATTAGTCAGTTTTCTTAAGGCTAATAGGTTGTATTTATCTATATTTAAACAGGGTGATAGATACTTTCTATCTTGCCCCCGCCAACAGCGAGATCGTAATCAACGATCACCATACTGGAGGTATCAAATAGCATTGACTGTTTGTCAAGATGCACTTCTTCTAGAAAGTAACTAACAAATGGCATATGACTAACAATCAAAATAACACGAGGTTGTGATTCGTCGTCAAACAAAACGTTAACGAAGTCATGAGCAATTTTAGGGTCGCCTTCGGGTATCACGTATTCACAGACTTGTTTCTCTATCACCACAACCTGCTTACTGAGTTGCTCATACGTTTGTTGTGCACGAACATAGTTGCTTACTAGGGCAATATCGACCGGAGTGTCCGCGCCTAGGTAATTATTTAACCATTTACCTGCAGTACTCGCCTGTTTTTCACCTATGCTGGTTAAGCTTCGGGTGTTGTCCTGCACTCGAAACCTTTCAGCTTCGCCATGACGCATGATAATTAACTTCATAATTCTCGCGGAATTCATATTTGAAACATTAATGCCTGTTGAGTCTAATATAACAAAAATTATAATTAAAAATCTGCACCATTAAAAAATTAGTTTATGCTTTAAATGTCTTTCAACTCAGGGAAAGAAAATTTTGCTGAAAAGTGCCTACGACATTCGTCAATTTAACCACATTGAATTGGCTAATGGGCTGCGAATATTATTAATCCAAGACCCACATTGTGAAAAAAGTGCCTGCTCTGTGACCTTCAACGTGGGCCATTTCAATGATGACAAAGATTGCCATGGCATTAGTCACTTATTGGAGCACATGCTGTTTTTGGGTAATAAAGAGTTTGCTGAAGCCAACGCGTTTAATGATTTCATTGCCACCCACGGAGGCAGTATTAATGGATTAACAGGTACCGAATACAGCAGCTATTTTTATGAAATTGCAGCTGAATATGAACAACAAGCCTTAGCCCATTTATATGCCATGCTCACTAAGCCTAGCTTCTGTGAGGCGCTTATTGAAAAAGAAATCCATGCTATCGATGCTGAATTTTTATTAAAACAAAAAGATGATTTGCGGCGTCTTTATCAAGTGCATAAAGAAACATGTAACCCAGCCCATCCATTTAGCCAGTTTTCGGTGGGTAACCATCAAACATTTAAGCCTTTCACACCTTTGCAACTTAAACAAAAATTACAACGGATATTTGAGCATTTTTACCAACCTCAAAATGCATGTTTTTGCCTAATTAGTCAGCAACCACTGTCAGTCATCGAAGAGTCTGTGCGTCAACAGTTTAGCAATTGGCCATCAAAAGGTAAGTTTACGAGCGAACCGCTGCCTGCACTTTACCTTGAGCATAACTTAGGTGTGCAAATTAATATTTTGCCTTTGCAAAAAGCACGAAGAATGATTTTAACTTTTGCGCTTCCCCAGCAGCATACTCATTACAGAAGTAAACCTTTAAATGTTCTAAGCCATATTTTAGGTGATGAAGGTGAAGGTGGTTTATTGCATTTTTATAAAACGAAAAACTGGGCCATAAGCTTGAGTGCAGGTGGCGGCATAGAAGGCAGTACTTTTAAAGATTTCAACATAAACCTTCAACTAACAGACGAAGGTATTCGATATGCCGACGAAGTGATTACAGCGCTTTTCTCATATATTCAATTCATAAAAGAAAACGGTCTTGAAACTTGGCGAATCGAAGAAACTGCCACTCTTAATCAGCTCATGTGGGATTTTCCTGAACAAGCCAAGCCCATTGATGAAGCATGCCACTATAGTCAGGCGATGTTTGAATACCCGCCACAGCACATAATTGCGGGTGACTATCTACTGGATAAACCAGCAGTAGATATTGTTTTAGGAATGTTAGAGTTTTTCTGCCCCGAAAACATGCGAATTAAAAACGTTAATTCATTTGTTAAAACCACTCATAAAGCCAAGTGGTATGATACGCCTTATAGTGTTGACCCCATTAAATCATCACGCTTGAAGTCTTTTCTGAGTGGAGAGTGGAAATCGAACTTTGCATTACCACAAGCCAATCAGTTTTTACACCCATGCAAACCAGTCAAAGCCATTTCAGCTGAATTTGTTTTACCTAAACACATTATCAATGAGAATGGATTAGATATTTGGTATGGACAAGATGATAAGTTTCATCAGCCCAAGGGTGATTGTTTCTTAACCTTTGATTGCCAAGCAGTGAATGAAGGTATACAGCTCACAACAGCTAAAAGGTTATGGGTTGCATTGTTAAATGAAAAGCTCAACCAAAAGTACTACCAGGCCAATCTGGCTGGCATGCATTTTCACTTTTATCCTCATCAAGGTGGCTTTTCTCTACAAACTAATGGGTTTAGTGCAAACCAGTTAGAATTTTGCACCAATCTTTTGACCCAAATTGTTGCCAATAAAGATTTTTCTAGTAGTTTTTCGCAAGTAAAATCGAAACAATATCAGGGCCTCTCTAACGCATTATTAAATAAACCCATCAACCGTCTTTTTTCAAAACTTTCAGTACTAATGCAGCAACAGAACCACGCGCCATCAGAGATGTCTCACATCATGCAAAACTTAACGCCCGATGATATTGGAGTAGCCAAAGAAAAGTTACTCAGTCAGTTTTATTTAGAAGGATTGATGTATGGTGATTGGAACGCAGAAGAAGCATACAAAGTCAGTGCTGATATCAAAAAATTCAGGATGATGCATAACACATGTGACAAAGTCCATAGAGGTGTAGCAGATATTAGACACCGCAAAGCTATTTCCTATCAAGTAGAGTGCCAACATAAAGATCCTGCTGTTGTTATATACTTTCAAGCCCCTGACGCCAGTCTCAAAAATGTGGCACTGACCATACTTGCAGAACAATTAATTGCCACCCCATTTTTCAATCAACTACGCACCGAACAACAACTAGGTTACTTAGTAGGCAGTGGCTACATCCCCTTCAATCAACATCCTGGAATAGGTTTTTATATTCAGTCACCGCATCACCCTGCTGAGTACCTTATTGAAGCCATTCATCTGTTTCTGCAGCAAATCATCGAAAACATTAACCAATTCAAGCATGTATGGGACGCACTCAAAAAGGGGGTAATGAAACAATTGATGGAGAAAGACACTAACCTAAGTATGAAAAGTCAGAGGTTGTGGATGGCTATTGGTAATCAAGACAAGACATTTACATATAGCGCTCAAATGATCCAAACAATTTTAGATATTGATTTTTCGCAGCTCAAAGCCTACCTAATTGCACTTGTATCGCGACAAGGTTTTGGAGAAGCCATTTTATACAGCTCAGGGCAACACGCCTCAATTTCATACAAAACCGAAGTGATAACGGATATTCAACGTTTTAAATCCAGTAGCCAATATCTTTGATATTTGTGTAAATTAGCTAAAAAAACAGCTCACAGGCACATTTCTCATTAAGACTTCCAGTTTAATAAGATTAATACTTGTAGCAACCCTATAAATTAGGCATATTTAAGGTTGGGAGATATGGAAATGCCGACGATTAAATCTAAGTATAATAAGGTAGAGCACTACCATTGGGTGAGAATTACATATTTTCTATTTATTAACATTCCGCAGTTTTTTATTGTCTTTGCTACTGGGATTCTTTTTGATCCCTTATTCCCACGCTGCAAACAATGTTTTTGTTAAGTATTCTAAATCTGAAGGCTTAGTACAAAACACCGTAACCAATAGCTTAGAAGATGCTGACGGGTTTATGTGGTTTTCTACTTTTGAAGGTCTAAGCCGTTTTGATGGCTATGAGTTCAAAAACTATAGATACTCTAGAGGGGATCCAAATTCTTTACCAGACAACTTCACTAAAAAACTACTTCTAGACTCTAGTCAAAACCTTTGGGTTGCCACCAAAAATGGACTGGCTAAATACAATCCCTTAAAAGATAATTTTACAAATTACAATAAAGATAACAGTGAGTTAAAAAACAATGATATTTTTACTATTGCCCTTAATCAAGATGGAAAGTTATTAGTTTCCACCGCTGAAAATCTTTACCTTTATGATGGTTTAGCTGACTCGTTTCTACCTTTTACAGTAAATGGTGAAAGCCTACCTGCAGACATTAAAGTAATTTTTAGTGAGCAAGATAAAACATGGTTGGGCACTTTAGCGAACGGTATTTTTATTCTTGAACATTCCTCTAATACATTATTTAGTTTAAAAAAAGCGAATCCATGGAAACTTAAGATAAATGCTAACTACTTAATGGACTTTAAGAAAATTGACGATAACTATTGGCTTGGGACTGACATTGGCGCCTATATTGTTAACGCTAATCTTTCTTCCGTTAAACTGCTAAATACCCAAAGCACTCCATCCATCATTGGTAACGTAATAAGAAGTATATTACAAAATCAGAATGGTAATATTTGGCTTGGTACCGAAACAGGGATCAGCATTTTAAGCTCTAAAAACGAACTTTTATTCTCATATGATACCCAAAATAGTATGAATTTTGGGTTAGAAAGCTCATATGTTTTAAGTTTATATAAAGATTCAAACGATTCAATTTGGTTAGGCACCTTTGCAGGGGGACTATATAGATATAACGCTGATGGCTCAGAAATAAAGCTTTTTAACAAGGAGCGAACTGAAATTCCTGTTGTGTCTCAAATTTCTGGATTGTCTGGAAACATAATTTGGGGGATATCTGAAGATACCAAGGGTAAAATATGGATAGGCACTCAATCCAATGGACTAAGCCAACTTAACCCTAAGAACTATGTTTTTCGAACATTTTTGAGCGAATTTGAACACAGTATATGGGCTCTTAAAGTTGATGAATCAGATCAAATTTGGATCGCCAGCTCTGGTGGGCTTTTTGTTTATAAGCAATCGAGCGAAACTGAATTAACCTTAGTTAAAACTCTTTTCCCTGGGACAAATATTGACAAATTATACTATTTTTTTGGGCGTATCTGGATACGATCCTACGATGGCATAGTGAATTGGGTTGATCCAAAAAACTTACAAATCAATGATATTAATTTAGCTGGCAATAAAATAAATTACATTGAACCACTTTATGTGGACCTCGATAAAAATCTTTGGCTCAATACCAATTTGGGCATGGTGTTATATAACCTTGACAGTAAAATAGTCAGGCAACTAGTCATAGAACTGGGGACTTCTGTTAGGCACTTTAATTCTGTAATAGAAGTCGATAATGGCTTTTGGTTGTCATCTCTAACTCAAGGCATTATCAAACTTGAAAAATCATCATACCGTGTGGCCCAAAGTCTAAGTAATGAAAATGGCTTAGCAAGCAATCAAATCCTCAAGACCATTAAAATTAAAGACAGTATTTGGATATCACACGTATATGGTGGGATAGATGAAATCTCACTAGAAACAGGTGAGATATTACAAAACATCGCATCTTCAAGGCTGGGATTCAACGAGTTGAACGAAGATTCGGGGTTACTTTCTAAAGAGGGTAAGATATTTTTTGGCGGTACCGATGGTTTGTTAATGTTCGATCCAGATAAATTATCTGTCCAAACCAAACGACCTATTGAAGAAAAATTACAATCATTTTCTGAAAACCACTTACAAAAAAGTAAAGCGCCTACTATTACCGAATTACGCTTATTTAACTTGCCAATTTCTGTTCACTCGGCTAAATCGCCACTTTTAAAACCTATTAATTTGTCTAATAGTATTGATTTGCCGAATGAATCTACAATGTTGAGCATTAAGTTCGCACAAATGAACCCAGTTAATCCCGAAGCAGTACAATATCGCTATAGGTTGCTAGGCTTATCAGACAAATGGATAGAGACCGATTCGGAATCCTTTAGGCGTGCTCAGTTTTCATACTTAGATTTTGGCAGTTATGAATTTGTTGTTCAGAGTAAAAATCCCTTAGGCGCTTGGTCTAAGCCAAAGTCACTGCAAATCAACATCGCCCCCCCATTCTGGCTAGAACAAAACGCCATAATTTTATATGCCATATTAAGCTTTCTGATTTTACTTTATTGGTTTAAGCAAGTTCGCTCAAGAAATGCAATACGTCGAACTATACTTGAAAATGAAGAACGATTGAAGCTGACGCTTTGGAGCAGTGGTGACGAACTCTGGGATTGGGATATCTACCAAGGGCAAGTGTTTCGTTCTAACACTTGGGGTACCTTAGACTTCCCCCAAGATGATATTAGAGTCAACAGCTCCTACGAAGCCAATATCCACCCTAACGATATTCAACGTGTGCAACAGTCTTTAAATGAACATCTCAGTGAAAAAACGGAACATTACGAAACTACTTATCGCGCTAAAACATACAAAGGTGACTGGTTGTGGGTGCTTGACCGAGGCAAGGTGGTAGCCCGAGACAGCAATCATCAACCACAAAGAATGACTGGCACATTAAAAAACATCAGCCATTTAAAAGAGGCTGAAGAGCAGCTGAAATTATTTAAACGTTCTATCGAAACCATATCGGATGGTGTATTTATCACCGACACTTCTTTTAAATTTATCTCAGTGAACAATTCCTATTGTAAATACACGGGCGAAACCCGTGAACAGGCCTTAGCCAGTTATTTAACCTTCCACCAATATCCCGGCGCTTTCACCGAAGAAGTGAAAAAATCTTTACAGCAAAAAGGTAATTGGTCTGGTGAAGTAGAGTCCCGTCGTGGAGCCGGCGCAAAATATGAGATGGATTTAAACGTTGATGCCATCACTGATGAGGATGGAAAAATCAGTCATTATGTGGGGGTTTTCTCAGACATCACTTCCCGTAAAGTCACAGAAAAAGAACTACTGAAATTATCAAATACCGACCCCTTAACCGATTTACCTAACCGTTCATTCTTTCAAGCGAGCCATAGCAACATTGTGCGCAGAGCTACACAACATGCATTGAGATGTATGGATATGGATAATTTCAAAAAAATCAACGACTCGTTGGGCCACCAAACAGGCGATGTACTGATTAAACAAATCGCTAAGCGGCTACAAAAAATGGCCGG
>JAWUXT010000194.1:0-7201 GCA_034111205.1 Paraglaciecola sp.
GGAAGGAGGTTGACATAAGAGCCAGTGAACACGCTAACTAAACAAAGAGTCAGTATGCTAAAACCGATTAATAGGATGAAAAATTTGGCTGTAAAACGCATGTTATTCATAACTTCTTTTAGGTAAGCAAGTCACACTTAAGTGGTTTAAAAATAAATTTCTGAAAACGCTTATTAAAACAACTAAGCATTAGATTGACTGACAGGAAAATAAACGTATCTAAAACAGCTGCGCAAATTATTTTTCATAATCAGACTAAATGTACCTTAGCAAGCAGTACTAATTGCGCCAGCCGGGCAACAGATTTAATCTCTAACTTTTCAAACGTATTCGCACGATGAGCCTCTACCGTCCGGCGACTGATAAATAAATGCTCTGCAATATAAGCTGCTGTTTCGCCGTTGGCTACCAGTAAAGCAACCTGTAATTCACGTTTGGAAAGAATTTGTAAAGTTGCAAATGCTTGCTCGGATTCATCAGAAAAAGGTTCTAGATCCTTATGCTTCTTAATCGCATCCAAAACTTTCTCAATTAAGACGCTATTTGCTGCGGGTTTGCGAACAAGGGTAAAGGCGCCGCCACTCATAGCATCAACCGCGGAGTCAATATCTGCTTTGCCAGTATAAAACACGATTGGAATACTTATTCGTTTTTCATGTAAACGTTTTTGAAACTCAATGCCATTCATTTTAGGCATACTTAAATCCAGTAAAATACAGCTGTTTTTAGTTTCAAGTGATGCTGCGATTGCTGAAAAAGGATTATCAAAAACATGCACAACAAAGCCAGCCAGTCGGAAAACATTTTCTAATGTCGTTCGAACATTTTCCTCATCATCCACTATGTAGATTATTTTATTGTTCAAAAAACACCTGCACTTTTCTAGTCAATTCGGTCAACTTTTTCAAAGCTGATGTTATCTAAAAATACAATTTAGGTATTTTTACTAATAGTCAGCGGAGTACTTCTCGTTCTAAATTAAAGCCAACTCGGAACTTGTTGTGTTCCGGAAGTTGCGAAGTTGCTATGGGTTAATCAGTCAGTAAATACACTGATTACTATACAGGTAATGTAGGTCAGATGTTAATGGAAAATACTTATGAGAAACATAAAGCCTTACAGCCAATGGTTTTTGCAAACACCTATTTTGTTCTGCAGTGGCTCATTGGTTTATTTTGGCTGGCCTTATCTTGCTCTGTTAGTACAGGGTTTCTTGAGTGTTTTGGTCTTTGTTCGTTCCACAAATATTATCATGGTTAACGTTCGACAAGCGCTCGCTGATAAGGGACATTCAAAGGATGAAGTGGTCATGTTTAGTGACCAGATCGCACCCTTAGTTTTTGAATGTGAGAATAATCTGAGTGCGATTTTGTCAACACATGACGATGCATTAGACACCCTGACCCACTCATTTAAAGAACTACAAGATGTAAACATGGCATTGCACCACATCCTTTTGAAGTCAAAAGTAGGCTCAGAAGTGACCCTAGAATTGCATGACAATGTAAAACGTTTGGAAACGGCTGTGATTACTTCAATCAGAGGGTTGCAGTTTGGTGACATTAATGGACAACACCTTACATATACCAAAGATACGCTGGCGTTCTTGAGCGGCCAGTTGCTGATAATCAATGAAAAAAACAGCAAGCACATCAGTCAGTTTCTCAAAAAGCAGCCTGAAATCATTTGAAATCGACAGCAAAAAGTGACCAATCCGGTTTCATCTGTCTCGATGTCGTCAGTAGATGTAGACCTTTTTTAGTTAGAAATAGCAGGCCAAAACATGAATTTTAACAAACCAGTAAAAAATATCCTTAGTCATTGAGTGAGATAGATATGAGTAAAAACATTTTGATAGTTGATGATTCACCCTCTATAAGACAAATGGTTGAGGTCACATTAAAGTCAGCGAACTATACGGTAACAGCGGCCCAAGACGGACAAGAGGCTTTGGATATATGCAAATATACCCGTTTTGATTTTGTATTAACCGATCAAAATATGCCACGCATGGATGGTTTGACATTGATTAAGTCTTTGCGAGCTATGTCTGCATATGCCTCTGTGCCAATAGTGGTATTAACCACTGAAGCAAGCGACACCATTAAGAGTCAAGGCAAGGCTGCTGGCGCTACAGGTTGGATGGTTAAACCATTTGACCCCAAAAAATTGTTAGAAGTGCTCAGTAAAGTCCTCGGTTAAACAACGTAAAGGGTCGATATGTCTATTGATATGGAGCAGTTTCACGGTGTGTTCTTTGATGAAAGTCAAGAGCACCTGGATAGTATGGAACAACAGCTGATGGAACTGGATCTCAATCATCCAGATGCAGAACAACTAAATAGTATTTTTCGTGCCGCTCATTCTATTAAAGGCGGCAGCGGCATATTTGGCTTCGATGCGTTAACGGGTTTGACCCATATAATGGAAAACCTGTTAGATAAAGCACGCCAGGGAACCATCCAACTAAATGAAGCAATGGTGAATGTATTACTTGAAACTGTTGATTTGCTTAAAAAAACACTGGATACCTATAAAAACAAAGAAGAGGTCGACCAACAAAGCATTGATGCGGGTATTCAAACCCTTGAGTTAGTGCTGGCCGATGAAAGTGCCCTTGATGCATCTGCAGCAACGACTGATAAAAAATCTGATGACATAGAAGGTTTTGGCTTGTTTGAATCTGACTCACCGTTCGATACTCCAGACTCTTCCCCTGAGGATACAACCGATAACGATAGTGGAGAAGTAGAAGGCTTTGGATTTTTCGAACAGCCAGAAGCCGCTTCTGATGAAGATGGTTTTGGCTTTTTTGAAGCCATGCCGATGAAACCACAAGACAATAATAAAGCATATGGTTTTCATGACAAAAATTTCGAAAACTCTAATGTTAAGAGTAAGGCTTCGGACCTATCTACAAGCGCTACTCCCAGTAAAGACACCCCATCCCAAAAAGTGTCTGAACAACCCAAAAAAGTAGCTGAATCTGCCTCAATTAGAGTGGACACTGGGAAAATTGACTCATTGGTCAATCTGGTAGGTGAATTGGTCATTACCCAATCGATGTTGGCCATGATTGGTTCTGAAGTGACGGGAGAAATAGAAGATAAATTACAAACCGCATTAGCCGAATTACAACGCAATACCCGAGAAATTCAAGAGTCAGTCATGTCGATGCGCATGTTACCTATGAGCGTAAACTTTAATCGTTTTCCCCGAGTGGTCCGAGATTTATCTAGCAAATTAGGCAAAAAAGTCGATTTGCAAATAGAAGGTGGCACCACCGAAATCGACAAAGGCATGATTGAAAAACTGGTTGACCCTCTGACTCACTTAGTCAGAAACAGCATTGACCACGGGATTGAAACAGTTGAACAGCGCTTAGCCTCAGGTAAGTCAGAAACCGGTACTGTTATCTTACGGGCTGAACAGCGTGGTGGCAGTATAGAGATTAGTATCACCGACGATGGTGCGGGTCTGAACCGCGAGAGAATTTTATCCAAAGCAGTTGAGAATGGACTTGAACACGACTCAAACATGCCTGATAGCCAAGTCTGGGACCTGATTTTTGAAGCCGGTTTTTCAACGGCAGCTGAAGTCACCGACGTATCAGGACGCGGCGTCGGTATGGACGTGGTGAGACGAAATATAGAGGCCATTGGCGGGCGGATTGAAATTGAATCATCCGTAGGCAAGGGCTCGGTGTTTCGTATTCATTTACCTTTGACCTTAGCCATAGTGGATGGCATGTGTGTGTCAGTGGGCGACCAAATATTTGTGGTACCTCTGGTGAATATTGTCGAGTCGATTCAACCCGCTAAAGATCAAATAAAAGTCATCTCAAATGACAACCTGTTATGGATAAGAGAGCAGTATTGGCCACTGATACCATTGTATAAAACCATGGAAATCGAGCAGGCCATTTGTGAGCCTGATAAAGCCATAGTGGTGCTGATTGAAAGTAGTAAAAAACGTTTTGCATTATTGGTAGACGCTTTAGTGGGCCAGCAGCAGGTCGTGATAAAAAGTTTAGAAAAACATTATAAGCGGGTAACAGGTGTGGCGGGAGCCACCATTATGGGGGACGGTGGTGTTGCCATGATCCTTGACGTTGAATCCTTGGCCGGTTTAGTGAAACCACCTAGTACCGAGAGTAAAAAACATGACTAACGCACAGATGAGTCAAGATAATCAATCCTACACAGACGCAGACTCTCGAGAATTCCTGAGTTTTGTGCTGGGTGAAGAGCATTATGCTCTGGATATCATGTCGGTTAAAGAAATTCGCGGATATGAGGCCGTTACCAAAATTGCCAATGCCCCCCCGTTCATAAAGGGGGTCATTAATCTGCGAGGAGATATTGTTCCCATTGTGGACTTACGTCTGAAATTTGAGGTAGGTGAAGCGACCTATAACGAATTTACCATAGTCATTATGCTGAATGTGGCTCAGCGCATTGTTGGCATTGTGGTGGATGGTGTATCCGATGTCATTCGTTTAGCAGACGAGCAAATACGTCCACCACCAGAATTTGGAGTGGCCTTCGATAGTCGTTATTTACTCGGTCTGGTTCCCATAGAAGATCACATGGTCATCTTAGTCAATATAGAAAGCCTCATATCCAGCGATGAACTTGGATTAGTAGACAAACAAACTAGCGCTTCTCAGGAGTAATGCATGAAAATATTAGATTGGTTCAAAAATCAAAACACAGCTGCAGATAATGCAAAGGCATTACAAATACATAGAAATTCACAGGCATTAGATGCCAGTTCAAGTTGTTTTATGATGGCAGACGAAAATCGAGTGATTATTTACGCCAATAAGGCAGTGAAACAATTACTCAAGGAGGCGGAGGCCGAGTTACGTAAGAGCTTGTCACAGTTTTCTGCAGATAACTTGATTGGTCAAAGTATCGATCAGTTTCATGCCAATCCATCTCATCAAATGGGGTTGTTAAGTAATCTTAAAAGTACCTATATTGCCGACATCACTGTAGGGTCGCTAAGTTTTAAATTAACGGTTAATCCCTTGTTTAACCCTGAAGGTAAGAATATAGGTAGCGTAGTCGAATGGTTGAATCAAACCACCTTGTTAACCACTGAAAAGTTTGCTGCGCGCATGCTCGGTTCCCTTGACTCAACCAGCACAAACTTAATGTTAGCCGACACTGATAGAAAAATTATTTACATGAATAAGTCGGTAGAAAAAATGTTACGGGGTGTTGAGTCTGAATTACAAAAAGAACTTCCTCACTTTTCCGTTGATAAAGTGTTAAACAGTAGTATGGATATTTTTCATAAAAATCCAGCTCATCAATCATCTCTTTTGGAAAATTTAAAAAGTGATTATGAAGCCAATATCGAGGTAGGAAACCTAAAATTTCGCTTAACGGCCAGCCCGATTTTTGCAGAGGAAGGTGAACGTTTAGGCACAGTGGTCGAGTGGTTAAATACCACTAAGGTACAAGAGGAATTACATCGTACAACGCGTATTCTTGAGGCTCTTAATGGTACGTCTACTAATTTAATGATAGCCGACCCGGATCGCAATATTATCTATATTAATCGCTCTGTCGAAGCCATGCTCAGACGCAATGAAAATGAGCTGCGTAAGTCATTACCCAATTTTGTGGTGGATAAAGTTGTGGGCTCTAACATTGATATTTTTCATAAAAACCCCGCTCACCAGAAAGGTTTATTAGAGCGTCTGCAAGCACCTTATGAGTCACAGATTAATGTCGGTGAATTGTATTTTCGTTTGATTGCGAGCCCAATTTTCGGTAAAGACAATGAGCGTTTGGGCACAGTTGTAGAGTGGCTTGACCGAACAGGTGAGGTGTTTGCTGAACAAGAAATATCGAAGATAGTTAAGTCTGCGTCCAGTGGTGATTTTAATGAAAAAGCCACCACAGAGGGTAAACAGGGATTTATGTTAAATGTGGCACAAGGCCTCAATAGCATGATTGAGGTGACCGATGCAGGCCTGACAGATATTGCCCGTGTACTTAATGCCTTAGCTAAAGGAGACCTAACCGAACGCATTGATAGTGAATACCACGGCACCTATAAACAACTGGCTAACTATTGCAATAGCACTACCAGTAATTTAAGTAATATGATCGGTGAAATCCGTCAGGCTGCCGGAGTGATTAATAGCGCCTCATCAGAAATAGCAGAGGGTAATTCTGATTTATCCAGTCGAACTGAAGAGCAGGCTTCCAGTTTGGAAGAAACCGCTTCCAGTATGGAAGAACTCACAGGCACAGTCAGATTAAATTCTGAAAATGCTAATCAAGCCAATAGCTTGGCGTCTGAAGCCTCAACAGTGGCTATAGAAGGGGGCGAAACGATTCAGAAGGTCGTCGCTACTATGGCTTCCATTAATGAATCGGCTCGAAAAATATCAGATATTATTGGCGTCATTGATGGTATTGCATTTCAAACCAATATTCTGGCGCTTAATGCTGCGGTAGAGGCAGCCAGAGCCGGTGAACAAGGACGGGGGTTTGCAGTGGTGGCATCTGAAGTAAGAACCTTAGCGCAACGCTCAGCCAATGCAGCTAAAGATATCAAAGAGCTAATTTCTGACTCGGTCAGCAAAATAGAAAACGGTAATGTGTTGGTGAACCAATCTGGCGAAACCATGGATAAAGTGGTGACATCGATTAAACGGGTTAACGATATCATGTCAGAGATTGCAGCAGCCTCATCCGAGCAAGCGACTGGGATTGATGAAGTCGGCAAAGCCATCACCCAGATGGATGAAGTGACACAACAAAACGCAGCGTTAGTGGAAGAAGCGGCAGCGGCGGCTGAAAGTTTGCAGTCTCAGGCAATACAACTAACCGAACGTGTAGCATCCTTTAAAATGGATGACTCAGATGAACATCAACAAAGCGCCGCACCACATAAAGCATTAAGTTCGCCGCCACCTAGAGCAAGCAAACCAAAGCAAAGGGCACCTTCAGCTCAGAAGAAAATAAAACCCGCCTCACCACAAGACGATGAGTGGGAAAGCTTCTAGGTAGGATGGGCTATGTCAGAACTAGAAGCAGGACGGGAATTTCTATTCAGTCGGTTGGATTTTGATAGTGTACGCAAGATTTTGTACAAAAAAACAGGAATTCAACTGGCTGATAGTAAAGATTCCATGGTTTACAGCCGTCTGGCTAGGCGTCTGCGTGGCTTAAAAATCAAT
>JAWUXT010000195.1:0-17839 GCA_034111205.1 Paraglaciecola sp.
GTACTAAAACAAGCCAAAGGTTATTATGGAGCTCGTAGTCGAGTTTATCGCGTTGCTGTTCAAGCAGTAACGAAAGCTGGTCAATATGCTTATCGTGACCGTCGCAACAAAAAACGTACATTCCGTCAGTTGTGGATTGCACGTATAAACGCTGATTCACGTCAAAATGGCCTGTCTTACAGCCGTTTCATCAATGGTTTGAAAAAAGCCTCTGTTGAAATTGATCGTAAGATTTTAGCCGACATAGCGGTACATGATAAAAATGCATTTGTTGCATTGGTAAATGCAGCTAAAGGTGCATTAGCATAATTTTTTAGCTTTTTTAGCTAGATTTTTTAATAAATAGTCTTAAGTTCTTTCAGGAAACGGCGAGCAGGATGCTGGCCGTTTTTCTTTGTCAGGTTAGAATACAGATATCAGTTAGCGCTCAGCTTTGTGCGTCTTCGAATTTCCCCTCACAATTATTATTAAGTTTAAAAGCTTCGATATTGTGTCATTTACGTCAATCAAATTAATCGTCTAATCACATTAGCGGTACCTCAATTCACACCAATTCTTTACGAAGATAAGATTTACCTCCTGTGTATAGTAATAATTATGGTCTTATAAATTTTAGATACTTTGTTTGTGTCTAAATGGTATTTGTGCACTGATCTAAAAAGCATATAAAAATGTGTTATATACATGGGATCGATAACAATGATGTCTAATGTATTTCTGATAAATAACTGATATCTTTGGCAAATAACAATTATTTCAGCATTTAAGACAAATAACCGTTAAATATACGGACTTTGTGGTAATTGGATCTAGCCTCAAAGTATCGCTTTCGTGTAGAATTGCCGGCTATTTTGAAATCGCCTAAAACTTAAAGCAAGTTGTTGAATAAAGGCCATATTTTTAATCCAAATTTGGGGACACTATGGATCTTGATGCCATAATTAGTGAAGCAGAAGAGCAAATCAATACTGCACAGGACGTCAATTTTCTTGATGCGGTGCGCGTTGATTTTATGGGCAAAAAAGGACGCATGACCGAGTTACTTAAAGGGTTAGGCAAACTTTCCAATGAAGAGCGCCCAGCTGCGGGGCAAAAAATCAATCAGGCCAAACAGAAAATTCAACAGCTAATCCATGCTAGAGGGACGTTGTTGCAAACCCAAGAGCTTAATCAGAAGTTGGCCAGTGAGACTATAGACGTTACCTTACCCGGCCGTGGTCAGAGTCGAGGTGGTTTGCACCCAGTCACTCGCACTATCAACCGAATTGAGAGTTTCTTTAGTGAGCTGGGTTTTAGCGTTAAAACCGGACCAGAGGTAGAAGACGGGTTTCATAATTTTGATGCTCTAAATATTCCTGCGAATCATCCCGCTCGCGCTGATCACGATACCTTTTATTTTAACCCTGATGTGATGTTGCGTACTCAAACATCAGGTGTGCAAATTCGCACCATGGAAGTGGAAGAGCCACCTCTTAGGATCATCTCGCCTGGGCGAGTGTATCGAAATGATTATGATCAAACTCATACCCCGATGTTTCATCAGGTTGAAGGTTTGATGGTCGACAAAAATGTGAGTTTTGCAGAATTAAAAGGCATTTTGCACGATTTTTTAAATAACTTTTTTGAACAAGATTTACAAGTACGTTTTCGCCCTTCATATTTTCCTTTTACAGAGCCTTCTGCAGAAGTCGATGTAATGGGCAAAAATGGTAAATGGTTAGAAGTTTTGGGCTGTGGCATGGTGCATCCTAATGTGCTTAAAGCGGTCAATATTGATCCGGAAATTTACACTGGTTTTGCGTTTGGTATGGGCGTAGAACGCTTAACTATGCTGCGTTACGAAGTGAATGATTTACGTGCCTTCTTTGAAAACGATCTTCGTTTCCTTAAGCAATTTAATTAGGTCGGGTCAAGAATATGAAATTTAGTGAAAAGTGGTTAAGAGAGTGGGTCAACCCATCTGTATCAACAGATGCGTTATCAGACCAATTGAGTATGGCAGGTCTAGAAGTTGATGGTGTTGAAGCTGTCGCCGGCGCGTTTTCTGGTGTGGTGGTGGGTGAAGTGGTGGGGTGTGGCCAGCATCCTGATGCAGATAAATTACAAGTAACAAAAATCAATGTAGGTGATGACGAGTTGTTAGATATCGTCTGTGGCGCACCCAATTGTCGGCAAGGCATTAAAGTAGCAGTAGCGAAAGTAGGGGCGGTATTACCCGGTAATTTCAAAATCAAGAAGGCTAAACTACGTGGACAACCCTCGTTTGGTATGTTATGTAGCTTTTCTGAACTAGGTATATCTGACGATCATGATGGCATTTTAGAATTACCTTTAGACGCGCCAGTTGGCGAAGATATTAGAGAATATTTACAACTTGATGATGTCACTATTGAAGTGGATTTAACCCCAAACCGCGCCGATTGTTTAGGTATTAAAGGCCTAGCTCGTGAAGTGGGTGTCCTTAATAAAACTTCAGTCAACGAACCCCAAGTACCTATAGTTGCTGCAACCATAACTGATAGCCGTAACATTCAATTGCTTGCTCCTGAAGCCTGTCCTCGTTATTTAGGACGTGTTATTAAAAATATTAATCTAGATGCAGTGACACCTTTATGGATGATCGAAAAACTTAGGCGTTCAGGCGTCAGAAGTATTGACCCTGTGGTAGATATTACTAATTTTGTGTTGTTAGAGCTTGGGCACCCGATGCACGCGTTTGACAACAACAAGCTAGAAGGTGATGTCATTGTTCGCTTTGCCAAACAAGACGAAAAGCTAACTTTGTTAGATGGCAATGAAGTGACACTTCAGGACAATACCCTAGTGATTGCTGATACTAACAAAGCCTTGGCAATGGCCGGTATATTTGGTGGCTTAGATTCTGGTATGACCTGCGACAGTAAAGATATCTTTCTTGAAAGTGCCTTTTTTGCTCCCGATGCTATTATGGGTAAAGCACGCCAATATGGCTTGCATACTGATGCATCCCACCGCTATGAGCGAGGTGTTGATCCTCAGTTACAACAGATTGCTATGCAGCGAGCCACCCAATTATTACTTGATATAGTAGGCGGTGAAGCAGGCCCAGTGATTGAGGCGGTTGATACAGCATTTGTACCAAATCACCGTTCGGTATCGTTAAGGCATAGTCGCTTAACTAAAGTATTGGGTATTGAAATTGTTGCCGATACTGTCACCGACATCTTTAAGCGTTTAGGTTTCAGTGTTTCTTTTGAGGAGCAAGTGTGGCAAATCAGTGTTCCGCCTTATCGCTTTGATATCAGTATCGAAGAAGATTTAATCGAGGAAGTTGCAAGGGTATATGGATACAACCAGATACCTGATATTGCACCTGTTGCAAGTTTGAAAATGTCGCAGCATCAAGAACAAAAAATACAGTTAAGCCATCTTAAAAGTATATTGGTCGAGAGCGATTACCAAGAAGCCATTACATATTCATTTGTTGACCCAAAAATTCAATCACTGTTATTCCCACATTTGGAAGGTTTGCAGCTACCTCATCCCATTTCTTCTGAAATGTCGACGATGCGTGTCAGTTTGTGGACAGGATTATTACAATCTGTGTCGTACAATCAAAAACGCCAACAAGGACGGGTTAGATTATTTGAGTCTGGCCTACGTTTTATTCCTGATGGCACTGAAAAGACGGGTGTAAAACAAGAACTTGTTATTAGTGGTGTTGTATGTGGTTTAGTCGCGGATGAAAATTGGGATAATGCTAGCCGTTCAATTGATTTTTTTGATGCGAAGGCAGACGTCGAAAATCTACTTAATTGCGCTGGTGTTGTGGGGTATCGTTTTGAAAGTGCGAGTCATATTGCACTTCATCCTGGTCAATCTGCTGATATTTTTGTTGGCGATACATTGATAGGAACGATTGGAGCCGTGCATCCACAGTTTGAAAAGCCACTAGGGTTAAATGGAAGATGTTTTGTGTTTGAGTTGGAAATAAACGCTTTAGGGTTAAAAAAGCTACCTCAAGCGCAAGAAATTTCAAAATTCCCTGCAAATCGACGTGACATTGCAATCGTAGTAGACGATGATAAAGTAGTAGGTGAGATATTGAGTTGCATAGAAAAATCTGGCTCAAATCAATTAGTTGGCCTAAACTTGTTCGACGTGTATCGTGGGCAGGGAATTGCACAAGGAAAGAAAAGCCTAGCGATTTCACTTATTTTACAAGATAAAACAAAAACACTAGAAGAAAGTGACATTCAGGCAACAGTTGATGGTATTTTAGCCAAGTTGTCGCAAAAGTTTAAAGCATCTTTGAGGGACTGATTGTATGGCGTTAACCAAAGCCGAAATGGCAGAACACTTATTTGAAAAACTTGGGATCAACAAGCGTGATGCTAAAGATCTAGTTGAAACTTTTTTTGAAGAAGTGCGTGAAGCTCTAGAATCAGGCGCACAAGTCAAACTATCTGGCTTTGGTAATTTTGATTTAAGACAAAAAAATGAACGCCCTGGTAGAAATCCAAAAACCGGAGAAGACATTCCAATTAAGGCGCGACGTGTGGTTACATTTAGACCCGGTCAAAAACTTAAAAGTAGAGTCGAGAGTTCAAAGCCAATAGATTAGTAACAGTTATAAAATAAAAAACCCGGTTATCACCGGGTTTTTTTATGTAAAACACAAAATATTGTTAGATAACTGATACTAGTGCTTTGGCTAATGCATCAACATTGGATTTGCTAATTCCTGCGATATTGACGCGGCTAGAGCCAACAAAATATACGCTATGTTGGTCACGCACAGCTTGCACTTGCTCTGGGGTAATGCATAAAAATGAAAACATACCTTTTTGCTTTTTGACAAATTCAAAATCTTTGCTGGAACCGTACTGATTCATTTTTGATACCAGCAGTGAACGTAGATCTTGCATGCGACAACGCATCGATTCAACTTCTGCCATCCATTCATGACGCAATGTTTCATCATTTAAAATAATATCTACTAGTGCGCCACCGTAAGATGGAGGCATAGAGTAAATACCTCTAGCAATGGATTGAATTTGACTTTGTATGGCTTGGCGGGTTGCACTGTTTTCTGTGACCATCACCGCAATACCCACTCTTTCACGGTACAAGCCAAAGTTTTTAGAGCAAGAAGCAGCAATAATCACTTCTGGTAAGTTGTTAACTAACAAGCGCATACCGTAGGCATCTTCTTCTAAACCATCACCAAATCCCTGATAAGCGGTATCTACAAAAGGAACAAAACCAGTCTTTTGTGCTAGTTCTAATACCACCTGCCATTGATCTTTGGTTAAATCTGCTCCCGTGGGGTTGTGACAACAGCCGTGTAATAACACCACATCGCCTTTTTTGACCTGACCAAGACAATCTACCATCGCATCAAAATTTATACTGGCATTGGTTTTATCAAAGTATGGATAGGTTTTTATGGCTAGACCAGCATTGCCAATTAACGGTATGTGGTTAGCCCAAGTCGGATCGCTGACCCAGACAGTGATGTTTTCGTCACAGCGTTTAATCAATTCAGACAAAATTCTTAACGCGCCACATCCTCCAGGAGCTTGTACGGCTGAAATTCGATCAGCTAATAAAGCTGGGCTGTCTTTGCCTAACATCAGCTGCAGCATGCCATCAATATAACCTTGAACACCTTGCGGGGTAATATAGCTTTTAGAGTCTTCTCTACCTAAAAGAATGGTTTGTGCTTTGGCCACAGAATCGAGAATAGGTGTGTGACCATTTTCGTCTTTATAAACGCCAACACCTAAATCAATTTTATTAGGGTTGGTGTCAGCTTTAAATGCGGCAGACAATCCTAAAATTGGGTCGGCAGGAAGCTGGGGCAATACTTCAAACATGATGTTCCTTAATGGTAAGTTGGTTGGGTAATGAGCACACATTATGCCATTGGTAGTAGAAAATTCGAGTTAAATTATACTGTAATTGAAGCTTTGTGTAGATATGCACTTTGCTTGATTATTATAAGTACGTTCGTACCACTGAACATTTTGCTGTTTATCCACTTTTAATACAGTGGATGAGCGAGTGCCGTATTCATCACCAAGAATAAAAATAGATGACAGACGGCGTTCCCAGTCAATAGGTATACCCGTCTGAGGCAAGTCTTCGTCAGCGGCCAAACTCTTATCTAATAAGAGTTTAAATAATATATTCGGGTCGATATCGTGGTCATCCTGACAATATTCTTGTAATTTAGTCACTCCTTTATTAATTTTAGGCCAAGGACTATTTAGGCTTGCATTAGATAATCCATAATAACCGTCCGTTAGTTTTTGTAGCTTATCCACATGATTATTATAAACGGCTAAATTATTCCATTTCCCAAACAGCAGGTTATATCCGTTGTAGTTATCTTTGTGGGTACTTAACATTTTATGGTAGTCACATATTGGTTGTTGCAAATAATGACTGACTAACTCACCTCGTGTTATCGCATCGGCAGATATTTTTTGTGGATCGCGAATATTGGTCAAGGATGCGATATATCCTTGTTTATTCACTCCCATCCATGTACCACCTGCTTGCAAATCTTTGCCAGCAATAATGCCAATGTCCGAGGGCCAAAGGTGTGACTCGGATGTGCCTCGATTAAAGAACTCGTCACGATTTGCCGCAATGATTAACGGGTAATCCTTATGCTGATTGACAGCTACAAACAAAATACACATAAAATCCTCTGCACCTCACCTAAGCTAAGCGTTTATTTAGTTTTTAGTTTATCAACTTGGTTAAACAAGTTGTTGGCCTGCTCAATAAATGTATCTGTTTGTGACGCAGACGTTATATTGTAGGTGGGCGGTAATAGTATTGGGTTATAGCTCGGCCTAGAACTAAACTCATCTGTATTTAAAAAGCTCAAAGCATAAATAGGCCCTAGTATGATGATGGTCATCGAACATGCAATAATATTGCGTCTATGATTACTTTGATGAAATGCAATAAACAGACTTAACCAGATGAAGCTTCCAATAACGAGGGCAAATATGATTAATTCTAACCAAGTAATCCAACCTCCTGGATGAATATTAAATATTGCTATTTTTTGCAATAAAATTAGCCCATTCACAAGCAGTACGAATAGCCAGAGTAGATTGAACTGGCTAATAATATGACTCTCCTTTTGGACAACTTTAGCCAATATGGCAAAGCTTAAAGGCCATAAACAAAAAACCGCCAATTGTCCTAGTTCAGAAGAAAGTCCTTTAATTAAACTAAACTCTTGCACACTACCCAAGTATTTTGAGAGTAATAAAAAGCTCAAACAAACCAAGGATAAACAAATAGCTAAAAAACTTTGGTTTAACCAGCTAAGATTTTCTTCTAATTCGCTTAAGGGTATCGCCTCGGCTAAAGGCACTTTAGTATCAATTATCCTTAAACGTGTGCGACCAATTTTTATTATATCGTGCGAGTTAAGTGTGGCTTGTCTGACGAACTTATTGTTCACCTTTATGCCATTCGTTGACTGACAATCATTGACCATTAACTTGCCAGATTCAGGATCAATGGCTACCAACATGTGACTGGGACAGACATATGGGTCGTCTAAGCGTAAGTCATTATTAAAATCTCGGCCTACGCATACATAGTCTTGTTCAAATTTATAATGTTTGATAGGAATGTTTTTTCGAGAAAGTAGTTCTAACACTATTGCCATGATATTGAGTCCATAAATTTCTGTGTGAATACCAAAGCAGACTCTTTGCTAACGCCAGCCAGTGTGTAATGGCTAATCAAACCTTGCTGAGTATGATCAAGTGTGGCAGCAACAAAAAGCACATCATATAGTTGGTCAAACTCTTTGTAAGCTCTTAAACAGAGAACTGTTTTATTGGTTACACCATTGATATTAGTGACCTTATCTTGTTGGCAACGAAAATTAGTGACATCAGTTTTGGTTGCATTGTTGCCAGCTCCAGCACCTGTGATGCTTTGTGAGTAGAAATTATAGAAACGATGTTCGCCCAAGGACTTACCATTTAACCATTCAAACTCAATTTCAAGCCCGCCAGTGCGTAATCCATGGTGCAAATATATTTGTTCATCTAACTGACAACGGTTTTCTACCGATAAATATAAGGCCTCTGTATCGCTAGTATTCGATCCTCCCCAGCATGATACAAAGTCAGTTATCTTTGACGGAACCAGTGCTTCTCCTAATTCACTGGTTTCCCAGGAATGGTTATTTAATAACAAAAAGAGTCTATTCTGATTAGCTAATAATTGTTGTTGTATGCGAGGTTTAAACTGTTCACTTTTTAAGACCTGTGCATTTTGGCTTTTTAATAGCTCTTGAATTTTTTCTAGTGGGATCAGGAAACCAATTTGATTGCCAGCTGTTGCCACATTGACCCCCATTACTTCACCGAGCTTATTGACCACGGGACCTCCACTCATTCCTGGATTAATCGAACCGGTAAAATGGATACGTTGGTAAAAGCTACTTTTTTTCAATCCATTAAATGTACCAGGAACCACTATCATGCCTAAATCATGGGGGTTACCTAGAGAATATATATCACTACCCTGTATTGGTAGTGACTGAGCAATAGGGAAAGCACTTTCTTGTGCGGATAGCTCAACTTTTCTGACTAGGGCTAAATCATTGACTACATCTACATCAACTAGTTGCAGTTGTCCCTGAGAACCATCATGAGCCAAATATTCAATCCTGAATTTATCAGGGTTATATACATATTCAGATACTACATGGTAATTCGTGACCACATTACCTGATGTATCTATTTGAAAGCCAGATCCAATAGATGATTTATTACCAGACTCAAGCTCTATTATTTTGATTTGATATAGAGCGGTACGATGCTGTCCAAATAAGTTTTGGGCTGTTTGTTGACTATGTGCAAGCGAACAAAACATAGAAAAAACAAATAGTAAAATTTTCAAAATTTTTGATCCAGTGACAATTAAGATTAGTGGGGCTAACTGGCGGGGCTACATTAGCGGGTTTAGTAATATTATGCAGACAGTTAACATTTTGTTAACACTCGACAAAATAGTATACATAAGCGAACATCAGCCTAGTTTAAATTGCACAAGCCAAGAATGAAATGATTGAAAGCGTAAATACTCCTATTCTTTGTAAACAAGTTCCCAGAATCGGTAATAAATTTAGTCAATGGCTGGGCACGAAGGTATTAAAATTGATGGGGTGGGGTTACAGCGGCACTTTCCCTTGTTGTTCAAAGATGATCATTACAGTTGCGCCACATACATCTAACTGGGACTTTGTCCTGGGAATAGCGGTGGCATTTAATTTGCGCTTAAAAATATCTTTTTTTGGTAAACACAGTATTTTTATACCACCTTTTGACCGTATTTTACGTCGCTTGGGAGGCATTCCTATTGAGCGCAGTAGCAAACATGGTGTGGTTGATGGTATGGCCGATAAAATGCGAGAAGCCAAAAGTATGGTGTTGTGCCTTGCTCCAGAAGGGACTCGCAGTCCGATATCCCCTTGGAAAACCGGTTTTCTACATATTGCCAACAAAGCCAACGTACCTGTATTTTTGGTGGCTTTTGATTATAAGAAAAAACTTATCGAGTTTGGACCATTACATAATATAAGCGACAATACCCAATACGAGCTGAATAGGATTTATCTGCACTTTAAACAAGCACAAGGTAAGTATCCTGAAAAGATGGTCATTAAAGTTGTTCCCCCTGTGGAGAGAGAGATTGAAGAATAAAGGTTTTACTACCAGATTGGTGCATGCAGACAGGTTATTGAATACACCTGAGAGTGGTGCCGTACATCAGGCCACTAACAACTCAGTACTATTTGAATATAAAGATGCACAAGGCTTAGTGGATGTTTTTCAAGGTAAAAAGGCAGGGCATGTATATTCTCGCTCGTCTTCAGGCTCTAATGCTGCGCTGCAAAATATACTGACTCATTTAGAGGGGGGTATAGGAGCGATTACGTTTTCAACTGGGATGGCGGCCATCACCGCCACAATGTTGAGCTTATTTAAAGCGGGCGATCATTTGATTGTTAGTCATTTTTTGTTTGGTAATACCCGTAGTTTTGCTGAAACCATGCAATCTTTAGGCATTGAGCTCAGTTTTGTTGATGTGACTGATGTACAGAATGTGAAATCTGCTTTTAAACATAATACTAAAGCGGTTTACTTAGAAACCATTGCTAATCCAGTTACCCAAGTGGCAGATTTACGCGCTATTGGTCAATTATGTGAGTCTGAAAAAGTACTTTTTTTAGTCGATAATACCATGACTCCGGCTAATATTTTCGATGCGAATTCAGTTTTGGCCTCATTGACCATTAGTTCTTTAACAAAATACATAGCAGGGCATGGTAACGTCTTAGGCGGTGTCGTAGTAGACACTGGATTGTTCGATTGGAGTAGTTTTGAGAACATTCTGCCTATATATCGAGGCCCAGATAACAAGCAATGGGGGCTCACTCAAATTCGTAAACGAGGTCTTAGAGACATGGGTGCGACGTTGTCACCTGAGTCAGCCCATGCTATTTCAATTGGCTTAGAAACCCTCGTCTTGCGGACGGATAAAGTATGTGAAAATGCTTTGCGTTTGGCTTCGTATTTACATAATCATGATAAAGTCTCAGCTGTTTATTACCCCGGTTTAGCCGACCATCCTCAGCACTTTTTAGCCAGAGAATATTTTGATGGTTATGGTGGCGTATTGAGTTTAGATTTAGCTGATGATATCGACCCGATTCAATTTTTGAACGCATTAACTCTCGTGATCTGCGCCACGCATTTAGGTGATACACGCACCCTAGCTTTACCTGTTGCCTCTACCATCTATTTCGAAAGTAGTGCCAAAGAAAGACAACAGATGGGTGTAAATGACAATATGATCAGAATGTCGATTGGTATTGAAGATATAGACGATATAGTCGCCGACTTTGAACAAGCATTTGCGCAGTTTTAGAAGCAGTCTCTAGCTCGTGGCGAACGTCTACAAAGCTAGAGGCCAAGATAAAAAATTATAAACTACAGAAGAAAAAAGGACACTGAGTACCGAGCACAGAGGTTAAAAAACGCATCTGTTTTTTCCTCTGTGGTAAGTCGCCGTTATCTTTTCTTCGTTAGCTAATATTGAGCGGCAATTGGGTGCGTAGTTTAGGCTAGTTCAAAACTGGTGGTAATTTCTACATTTCCAGTCAACATCAACATGACTGAACAATATTTTTCAGCCGATAACTGAACAGCTCTGGCCACATTTTTTTCAGTTAAATCTTTGCCTTTTACAATGTAATGAGCATGAATTGCAGTAAAAACCCGTGGTGCCTCTTCTGCTCTTTTTGCATCAAGTTGACATACACAATCATCAACTTGTTTTCTGGATTTCTTAAGGATATCCACCACGTCAATAGATGAACAGGCGCCAACAGATAACAAAACTGACTCCATAGGGGTCATCGTTTCGCCATTACCGTCCAACTCCAAAATTTTTCCTGTATCTGTTTTGCAGGTAAATCGTAGATTTTCTTGCCAACTAACCGTTGCTTTCATAGTTTCCGTTCTTTCTCTTATTTCTTTATTTTTTAACGAGTGTTATTTTGGTCTTGTCTAATAAAATACGTTTTTGCCTAAACAAAGATCCAATCGCTTTTTTATACACATTTTTGCTGACTTTAAAACGTCTAGAAATCTCATCTGCTGAACTCTTGTCAGTTAATGTAGACAAGCCATCATGTGCAATTAAGTCTTCGATTATTTGTTCTTCTAAGGTATTGCGAGCAGTAGGGTTATGAAACTGAAAACACAAATCAATTTTGCCATCTTCGCGAATACGCTTAATAAAGCCTTTCATTGAATGCCCAATTTTTATTGGCTGAAACACTTCGTCTCTGAATATTAATCCAAGATGTGAACCATTGATAATGGCCTTGTAACCCATATCTGTTTGCCCACATACCAGTAACTCAACTTCCTGCTTCTCCTCAAAAGTGCCACCTTCTTCACACGACTCTTCATATAGAAAATCTTTGAGTTTGGTGGATGCAGCGAGTCGGCCTGTTTCTTCATCACAAAATACATAGACCACATAAGATACCCCTTCAGACATAGGGTAATCTTGTTCACTAAATGGTACTAATAAGTCTTTTTCTAATCCCCAATCTAAAAAAACACCTACTTTGGTGATACTGACAACTTTCAAATAAGCACAATGATCAACATACACCTTGGGACGTCTTATGGTGGCGATAAGGCGATCATCGCTATCATGATAAATAAACGCATTCACCATATCCCCTAACTTGCAGCCTAAAGGCGCATTTTTAGTAGGGAGTAGAATTTGACCTTTATCGCCTGCGTCTAAGTAAAAACCAAAAGGCACTTCATTGACGACTTCTAGGTTATTGAATTTTCCAACTTGCGACATGTTTTGCTGTGTATCTGTAACGAAATTATAAAGATATTGTAACTGACCAATAGATTAAGAAATATAAAAACAATGTGTTTTTTGCTAAATGGATCGATTTATTCATGGCATAATTGGCGTATTAGGTAATAGTTTTTAATATGGTGTTCTATGGCAGACGATAACGATATTGTATTTTTACATGGGCAGTTTATGCCTATGTCTGAAGCCAAAATATCACCTATGGATCGCGGCTTTTTGTTTGGTGATGGCATATATGAAGTGGTGCCATCCTACGATGCTAAGTTAGTGGGTTTTGGCTTACATATCGAGCGTATGCAAAACGGCCTTGATGCTATTGGTATAAAATTAAATATGGGAGTAGATGATTGGCGTAATATCGCTCAAAATTTAATTGAAAAAAATGGTAAAGGTAATCTAGGTTTATACTTTCATGTTAGCCGGGGAGCGGATATGAAACGATTTCATGCTTTCCCTGAGAATATACAACCTACAGTGTTTGCTTATGCCTTCACGATCCCCGCGCCACCTATCGCCGATAAGCTAAAGGTCAAACAATATCGCGTCACCAGTACCGAAGATTTACGTTGGAAACGTTGCCAGATAAAATCGACTTCATTATTAGGCAATGTGATGCACTTTCAACAAGGTCAGGAAGCCGGCGTTGATGAAACTATTTTATATAACCAGCGTGACGAGTTAACAGAAGCCAGCGCCTGCAATGTGTTCATTGTCAAGAATGATGTGATAATGACACCACCTTTAGATAACCAGTTACTGCCCGGAATTACCCGTAATATGGTGCTAGATATATTACGTAAAGATGGCACATTACAAATACAAGAAAGACCGATAAGCATGACCGAAGTCCACGCTGCGGATGAGCTTTGGTTAACCAGCTCAAGCAAAGAAATTGCACCTGTGGTTGAGCTAGACGGACAACCCGTAGGCAATGGCAGAGTGGGCGATATTTGGCAACTTACGCAGACATTATATTCTGCGAATAAACATAATTATTAAAAGTTCTACTAACAATACTTGGAATGTAAACAACCCGTATGTCTCGACCTGCCAAAATTATTATCGATTTAGGGGCTATTCAGGCCAATTGCCGCTTAGCCCAATCTATTGCGCCCCATTCTAAAACGGTTGCCGTGATAAAAGCGGATGCCTATGGACATGGCGCTGTTGAGGTAGCCAGATCATTAGAGCCTCAAGTTGAAATGTTTACGGTGTCTTGTCTTGAAGAAGCTTTAGTTCTGCGTGAAAACGGCTTAAGTAAACCCATCTTATTGCTTGAAGGCTGTTTTGATATAAGTGAATTAAAGATTGCGGCTGACAATCAATGCGAAATAATTGTGCATAGCCGTTTTCAACTAGAACAACTACTTGAAACCACGCTTAAAACAGCTATAAACATTTGGTTGAAAATTGATTCAGGTATGCACAGGTTAGGGATATCACCTCAAGAGGTTGGAGCTGTTTATGCCAAGTTGGTTGCCTCAAAAAATGTAAAAAAGATAGTTTTAGTGACACATTTTGCCCATGCTGATGATGTAGGTGGGGAACACACTGCTATGCAAATTAGCCGCTTTGAAGCCTGTATTAAGCCCATTGTTGATAATGCTCATCAAAAAGTAGAACTAAGCATGGCTAACTCTGCAGCGTTATTAGCTTGGTATCAGACCAGAGTAGATTGGAATCGACCTGGGATCATGTTGTACGGTTTGAGTCCTTTTGCGGGGCCTATTGAAGCCGCCTCTTCGCTTATCCCTGCCATGAACTTTGAGTCACAAGTGATGGCTTTGCGAGAAGTGTCAACTGGTGAATCTGTGGGGTATGGTTGCACATGGGAGGCAAAACGGCCTTCTGTTATTGCCACGATTGCTGTTGGTTATGGTGATGGTTACCCACGAACAGCCAAGTCGGGCACACCCGTTTTAATAAACAAACAGCGTGCGCCGCTGGCGGGAAGGGTGTCTATGGATTTGATCACAGTGGATGTTACTGACCTCGCCAATGTTCAAATTGGTGATAACGTTTTGTTATGGGGTAAGGAGTTATCAGCTAATGAGGTGGCAAGTTGGGCGGGTACCATTGGTTATGAATTGGTGACACGCATGCCTAGACGGGTTACTAGGCATTTTGTTAGCTAAACTTGTATCGATGAATCTTCAAGTTAAACGAATTAACATTCAGCGACTAAAACAGCTCTAAGCGGAGCAGGGTAACCCTCAATGGTTTTACTGTGATCGTTCGGGTCAAGAAAGTCCACCAATGATTGACTATCCATCCACTCGGTTGCCCTTTGTTCTTGTAGAGTGGTGGATGCCACATCCACCACACGAATATTTTTAAAGCCAACTCTTTGCAGCCATAGGGTTAACGCTGCTGTACTGGGTAAATACCACACATTACGCATTTGTGCATAACGCTCACCAGGCATAAATACTGTTTGCTCATCGCCTTCTACTACTAAGGTTTCAAGGACTAGTTCTCCGCCTTTACGCAATTGATTTTTTAACTGGTATAAAAAGTCGATGGGGCTGCGTCTGTGATATAGCACGCCCATTGAAAACACTGTGTCAAACGCTTTGAGTTCAGGTAATTGTTCCACACCTACCGGTAATAAGTGAATCCGTGGGTCTGGGTTAAAGTGTTTGATCGCTTGGAATTGCATTAAAAAGAGCTGTGAGGGATCTGCGCCCACTACCATTTTGGCGTGTTCACCTAACATGCGCCACATATGATAACCGCTGCCACAGCCTACATCTAAAACATAACGATCTTTAATAGGATGTATGTGCGGTTGTACTCGGTCCCATTTCCAGTCGGAACGCCACTCGGTATCGAGATGAATGCCATGTAGATGGAAAGGCCCTTTACGCCAAGGCGTAAATTGCTTAAGCAATCCTATTATCTGTTTTTGCGTGTATTCACTGATATCACTTGAAACACCAAATCTGACCGTGTCTTTAAGTTCAATTGATGATGGTTCAGTGGTAGGTAACTTGTGAAGCAACTTTACCCATTTTGTAAAATCACCATGTAACTGTTCTTTTTGCCAAGTCGCAATTTGAGCCGGTAACACTTCCAACCAATGACTTAAAGGTGAGTCAGCAATGTGTTTGTAAAAATCATTAAACCAATTAACAGCCAAGTGGCCTCCTAATAAATAACTGCAGCTTAGAGCTGCGAAATTTTAGCTTACAGCAAAAAATAAAAAGCCAAAAAAGGATCTTATTTACAGTAAATGATGCCATTTTTATTGACAGTAAACTGATATGAAAATATTTTATGTCATGCATTGCGATCGTCAAAAAAGATAAGAGCAAAAGAATGTAAACCACAGAGAAAAAGAGGTCACAAAGCTTAAAGAAAACGTATGTTTTTTTGCTCTGTGTAGCGTCAGCGCTCGTTTTCCTCTATGGTAAATTAATTTTACCTTTTACCTCGAATCGCGCTGCGACTGACACCGACACCGACATCGAATATTCTTAACCTTTAATCGCCACCATGGACGCAAAGTTAAAACAGGTAAACCAGCGAACAACATCGCTAAAACCCACTTGAGTTAACCGGTCTTTATGTTGTTCAAAGGTTTCAGTGCGCATGACATCTTCTAACGCCGTGCGTTTTTGACTTATTTCTAATTCGCTATAACCGTTTCTGCGCTTAAATTCGTGGTGTAGGTCAATCACTAAGTCATTGCCTTGTTCGGTGTCATGACTCAGTTTTTCAGATAATAATAAAACACCACCAGGATTTAATCCGGCATATATTTTATGCAGAATATCGATACGTTGCTCTGGTGGGATAAATTGCAAGGTGAAATTCATGACCACACAAGATGCATTCTTAATATCAATATTTTGGATGTCATCACAAATCACACTTATTGGTGTAGCCGCTTTAAAAGCCTGCACATGTAATTCACAACGCTGTGCCATGGCAGGAGAATTATCAATCGCTAGAATTTGGCAGTTATCGCTTTGGATATATTTGCTAGCGGCTAAACTCGCAGCCCCTAATGAACAACCTAAATCGTATATATTACTATCAGGTTGCACGTAGCGAGCGCAAATCTGACCTATGGTATCCACTATCGTGCTGTATCCAGGCACTGATCGCTGGATCATATCAGGAAAGACTTCCGCCACCGATTGGTCAAATTGAAATTCACTAACTTGTTGCGGCTGAGAATAAATGGTGTCTTTAACTTCTTGCATGATGACCTCGATAAAATAATCCACAATTCTACCTGTGCAATCTCATCCAAGCAATTTCCTTTGCTTCCAATTTGTTAGTCATACCAATCCGTATGATTGCTGGCGTGCAAAGGTCGAAAGGCTTAAGTCAAGATGTGAGAATATGGGTAAGAGAATATAATACCCAGGAGTCACCCAAGATCGTGGTAAATAAGAACATCAGTTAAGTGATACCCCGACATGAACAGCCCCTAGGGTAGTCGATTAGTTAATCAAAATGGGCTTAATAAATAGACGATTATTTTAAAAAAGTGAAATCTAGCTCATGAATTACGTATAAATACGGATTATATCTTCATTAGTTGAGACTAAAGTATAAGTCTTCTATAAAATAGTTAAATAATTAAAATAATATAAACGGGCTGAGTTCAGTGGCGAAGTTTTTAATAGCAGATGATCATCCTCTTTATAGAGAAGCATTGATATTGGCACTGCGGCCATTGTTTAAAAACATCGATTTTATACAATCTGATGGTTTAGTTTCCACATTAAAGGCATTGCAACAACATTTAGATTTTGATTTAGTACTGTTAGATTTAAATATGCCGGGTGGTGATGATTTTTATGGTTTGATCAGAGTCTCTCAAGATTTCCCTCATGTTCCTGTGGCTGTCATCTCAGCAAGTGATTCAGTTGAAGTGGTATCTAAAGTCATGAGCCTAGGTGCTAAGGCGTTTATCCCAAAAGCGACTCCCACTCAGAATATAGCAGATGCATTGAAACAGATAATGGACGGCAATAATTGGTTACCAGAGGGCATGCAAACCTCTATTGAACATGATGCTCCAGTGATTAATATTGCCAAGCTTGTAGGCGAATTGACACCGAAACAATTCCAAGTATTAAAATTATTGCAAAATGGTCTACTTAACAAACAAATCGCCTTTGATTTAAATATTACTGAGGCGACGGTCAAAGCACATATCAGTGCCGTTTTCAGAAAGCTCAATGTGAATACTCGTACTCAAGCTGTATTGCTCTTGCAAAATTTGGATATTCCTGAGTAATTAGCTGTGATAACACCCAACTTGCCTTTAACTGATTTACATCGACACCTCGATGGTAATATTCGGCCGTCAACCATTTGGCAACTTGCTCAAGAATTTTCTATCCCACTGCAGCAGCAAAGCTTAGAAGAGCTTATTAAAGCGACGCAA